>JAAOMR010000099.1 GCA_018853935.1 Acidithiobacillus ferrivorans | reverse complement strand
ACGCCTCCAGTTTTGTGTACACGTACGACGGTTACTACTACGACTGGGCGGGCAATAGCTGGTTATATGGCATGGATTACTACGGTCCCTGGTATCCATTGCCCGTGGCGAGTTTCTTGCCGTTGCCGCTTGAGTACGGACCACCACCGCCGGCTTATCCTTCCCAGCCCTATTTCTTCTGGTGGAGATCCAGAGTGGCGCCCTGGTATCAGGCGAACCATCCACACTGGTGGTTTCGGCATCGTGCGGACATGGCGCATTACCGGATATGGCGATCACGCGCGATTCCCTTGTACCGAGGCAGGCCGTTTTATCGCGGACCCATGCGCCCGATATTCCACCGCCCGTATCCAGTCCGCCGGTTTGCCGGGCCAGTGATGCGGGGCCGGGTGATCCATCCTGTGGTTCGTCCAGGATTCAGGCCAGGAGTACGTCCCGTGTTCCGCCCGCCTGTGCGTCGCCTGCCAGCGCGCCCTTTCGTCCGTCGGCCAATAGTGCGCCCACAACCAATCTATCGTCAGCGGCAACCACAGCGGTATCACCCGGTTGTTCGTCGTCCGTTCGTACACCCTGCAATCCGCCAGGCACGGCCAGCCAATAGAGGCCAGCCCCCTCATCGGGTGCTTGCTCATGCGGGCGGCGGTCCCGGCGGACAACGTCATCCTTGACGACGTTTCGTACGATTCTGAAATGGCGCGGCCGGTCGCATATGGCGGCACTGGATGTTTGACCACGTTCTGTGCAATGGCCTCGACCAGCGGATTGTCGTTCACGGTCTGCACGAAAAAATCGCACCGTTCCGGCACGCGAGCCGCTCTTATCGTTCGGGCGACATCCTGGAACAGATTTCCATGGTTTTATGAACGGCTATTTGTTTGCCATTAATCTCTCGTTTTCGGCGTCCAGTCGTATTTCCAAACCGCTAAGGGCCGGGCAATGCCCCGCACCTGCGTCTGCCGGAACGGTCCCCAGTACCGTGAATCGAAGGAAAAACGCGGATCTCCGGCGCCATAAGCCCAATACTGCCCGGGCGTTAGCGTGATGGTTCCCCGCCATTGTGGAAGCCGGACCTGAGGCTTGCTGGTGGTGTAGGGGAGGGGACGGCTGTCCAGGAGAGGGTGGCCGTTGATCGTGACGCCATGGTGGTTTTCATGGACCACATCGCCCGGACCCGCGACTATCGTCTTGATATACGGCGCGCGACCGTTGGCGCAGGCGTTCGCGGCATTGGCCTTGTCCTCCAGCCAGCCGTAATGATAGCCGTGGGGCAGTCGTGGGCAGAGGGTAACGATCTCGCCGGCATGCAACCGGGTTCCCGGTATGACCGGCGTGATAGCCCATATCCCCATTGGCTCGCTGGGCGAGAGATTCAACCGCCAGTCGCCGTTATCCCAGGCCATGATGGCCCCGGCAAGAATCGCCCCGACGATGGCTACGGGCAGTAGCCGTTTCCAGCGCCCTTGTGCTCGGCGTAACCGCGCCCGGCGTAACCGTGCCTGGGGCAGCCGTGCCCGGTGCAACCGCTGGAAGCGTGTGGTGAGCGGTATGCGGGACAGAGAAATTGTTTTAGACAATATGTTCACCATGGTTGCCCATCGTCTTCTTCCTGCGCCGCAACATCGCGGTTTTCCGGCTCCGGCGTTCCCACCGCCTGCGGTTCCGGTTCGATCACCGTTTCCGGGTTCGGATAATCCGACACGACCGTTGGTGCCGCCGGTGATTTCTCCGGTACCGGAACCGATTTGGCTCCAATGAACCGGGCGATGACCGCCTGGGGATCTTCCTCTTCCTCATACCCCGGACCATTACCGCCCGCTTGCGCGGCGATCGAGTCAGCCGGTATCGTTTTCGTCGTAGTTGCCGCGTCAACGGGCAGTGCCGCACCGGCCAGGAATGACACCACCGGCGGCGGTATCGCCCGGCGTTTGTTGAGCACAGGGTCCGTGTAATAGACGATCTTCTTGCAATAGATCGGCGCATGGCCTCCGACAAAGACCACTTCATCCGTATCCGGCAACCGCATGAACTCCTCAGGCGTTAGCAAAGCCCGCGATACCATCTGCTCATTAGTGTTGACGTGCTGCAGCAAAACCGCCAGACGACTTCCGGAATACTGCCGCTGGGTGTGGCTGGCCGTAAAATTTCCGACGGTCTCCGAGAGTTCTTTGGCTGAATCTATTCTGTTCGGCCTGAAAGCGATGCGGAGCTGACAATTGTCGGTAATGGCCTCCTCCTTGGTGTATTCCCCGTACAACTGGTTTTTGCTCTGGATAATCAGCATGGCTTTCAGTCCGTAACCGGCGATATATGCCAATTCCTTCTGAAACGCATCCAGCTTGCCCAGGCTGGGAAATTCGTCGATCAACAGCAACATGCGATGCGGATAGACGCTATGACCTTGCCCGGATTCATCGAAATCCATTCTTTCCGTCAACCGCCGTACCACCTGATTCAGTAATAAGCGCGTTAATGGCTTGAGCCGGTCGGCATCGGTGGGCGGGTTGACCATGTAAAATGAGGTCTTGCGTGCGCAAGGCTTGCCATCAATATCCGGTCCACCCATCAGTGATTCCAGCGTAAAATCGGAGACCGATGTGTTCCGGGCAATCAACGGGTCACGGTAGATGCTCAAAAAACTCATAGCCGTGGACAGAACGCCCGACGCCTCGTTGCCTGCCTTGTTCAGATAACTCTGCGCAGCCTCGCCCGCCGCCTTCCATCCGAACAGGCGCCATTCGTCCGACTCCTGGCCGTTTTCCTGCATTTCATACGCCGTATCGCGCACGTAGGTCATGACGGCGGCGAAACCTGCCATCATCTTGGCGTCATCGTCCTCATCACGGACGTTCGCCTTTTCTTGTTCCATGCGTTCCGCGATTTTACGGATAGGGCCGCCGTCGGAGAGAATGGCCTGGACCGTGGAGAGACACCGCTCATCGTTTTTCAATTCCGGTGTCAGCCTGACGAAGATCACCACACCGGACATCAGATCGAAGCCGGTTTTCGCCCAGTGATCGTTCAGACCCTTACCGTCCGGGTCCACGATCATCGTGGAAATGTTCATGGTGTCTTTCACCAGATTGTGATCCAGGCGGATTTCGTCCAGCGGATTAAATCTTGCCGATTGCAGATCCCAAGGAGCGAAGCGGATACAGCGCTGACCCAGCACCCTCTCTCGGAACCCTGCGGTCAGGTGCCAGTTTTCGCCCTTCATGTCGTAGACGAAGACGCTCTGAAGCCAGGATAACAGTGTCGGAATGACAATTCCGACGCCCTTGCCAGAGCGGGTCGGGGCATACACCAGAATGTGCTCCGGGCCGTTGTCCCTGAGATAAAAGGTCTCACCGTTTTCCATGGTGTGCGCGCCGAACAGTACGCCGCCGGCATTTTTCGGAGACGGGAGTAGCCCGGTGGCGTGGACCTCCGCGTCGCTGGCCCAGTGAGCCGAGCCGTGCAGATCGTTTTGCACATTCGTCAGCTTGCGTGTGCGCCGGTAGGAATAAGCCACCGGGAAAACCAGCGACATAAGACCAAATATCCCCATGGTGGCATGCGCCTTGACGAACACGTCGGCGACAGGGCCACGTATCACGTCGTCATATTTGAGACTCCAGATCACAATGTCCCACGGGGCGTAAACGCCGGGGATGCCCATGGTAGCGCCCAGGATCTTGTTATATTGAAAAGCCCAGGCTGCATACTCGGTAGCAACCCAGAAGCCGATGAGGGAGATCATCAAAAAAAGACCCAGGGCGGGCCAGACCACGCGGGTCATGTCTCCTTGTGCTTTGGCGATCTGGTAGATGTTAT
>JAAOMR010000098.1 GCA_018853935.1 Acidithiobacillus ferrivorans | reverse complement strand
TCGGGTGTGTTCATGTGTTCACCGCCAGCAGCGATGTGCCGGATGACTGGGCCTTGCGCCTGGCGGTCCTGCCTCCCGATGCCGCCTTCAGCCGCGCGGGGCAGAGTGCCGCCATTACGCGGGCCACGGAAATCCTCAAAAACCGGGGCGAACAGCCGCGCTTCAAACAAAACCGCCTGATCTTCCTGTCCGCCGAGTACGACAGCGTGGGGCGACTCATGGAACAGGTGCGCTCCATGCTGGCCTGGCAGTCCATCGTCATCGACATCCAGGAGATGAAACTCAACCTCGACCAGTACCAGTCCAGACAGGCCAGCAAGAGCCTGGAAGATGCCAACGATGGCCTGCGCCGCATGATCCGCGAAACCTACAAATGGCTGTTGGCTCCTATGCAGGAGGCACGCCCCGGCAAAGGTCTGTCTGAAGTCATCTGGGAGCACTTTCAGCTCAACACCGGTGCGGCGAGTCTCTCCCAGGAAATCGACCGGCTGATGAAGGAAAATGATCTGCTGATCACCGAGTGGGCGCCTATCCATCTGGCGCGGGAGTTGAAGGACTGGTTTTGGAAAGACGATATTCCGGCGGTCAATGCCCTGAACGTCTGGCAGCAGAGTTGTCATCAACTGTATCTGCCGCGCCTGAAAGATGATCAGGTCTTTCTGCACACGGTGCAGGCCGCTACCGAGAGCCGGGACTTTTTTGGTCTGGCACAGGGCAAAGAAGATGATCGCTATGTGGGATTTGTCTTTGGCCAGCGTGCGGCGCTGTTTCTGGATGCGTCGCTGCTGCTGATAGAGCCGGACAGTGCTGCAGCCTATGCGGCGAAGCTGGCGGAGGAAAAACGTGCAGATGAAGAATCTGCGCGCCCGCAGCCTTCAGGATACCCCGTACCGGATGACGCCACCGGAGGCGGCGGTATGGCCCCCGGCGTAGAGGATTTGCCCGTGCCTGATTATATTCTAAAGGACGGTACTGCCGCTGCGACTCGAACCGTTAAGCACCAGTTCTTTTGTAGCATAGACCTGGACCCAATCCAGGCCAAAAAGCAGTTCGCCGATATCGTGGATGAAGTCGTTCTGCACTTTACCGCCCGCCCCGGCATTAAAGTCAAAATCGCCATTGATATTGATGCCTATGCGGTAGCGGGTTTCGATGAAAGCCTGCAAAGGGTGGTGAGAGAGAATTGTGCTGTCCTGCATATCAAGCCGGAGTTTGAGGAGGGGGAGTGACGAATTATCTGGTACATATAGGCGCAGGCGCGGTTGTTACCGGTCGGTATGCGATATTGCCAGTTCTTTGCTGGGCACTTCCGCTAGCTAATTTCAAATTCGGGAGGCTTTGTTATTCGTTGCGACTTATCTGACAACCCGCAACGGAGCTTTACCACTCGGTGAGGAAGCCCGCAGGAGTCGCGGACTATTAATCCTCTCCAGTTCCATAGCGGCTTCGATATCTCCGAGCATGGCGCGAATCATCAGCGGAGCCTCATGTTTGGCTTTTCGCCGATCAGCTTGGGTAACTTCTGAGGCGCAGCGATCCAGAATGGCCCGCATGCGTGGGGTGTTCATATCCGGGTCGTTTTCAACCGAGGTGTGGCGTAGCCCCAGTGGCCTATCCATCGTGCCTTTACCACCGTCTATAACGTGAATGCTCATAGCTGATCTCTATATAAGGTAAATATTTTACCGTCTGCAGTATATCACGGGCGAGGTTCCTGCCTGTCAGATTTCCAATCCGGAACTGACTGGTAGCCTGACGTGTTTTTTAACATTTCCGCTCCAGCGTTTGGCCAATGGCATTTCCCGATATCTGGGTGTCCAAAAGCTAGCTGAGTCGGGATCGTGGCATCAGTCGTTGATTGGCTAATGGCACCATCCACGTGGTGCATTAGGATTCTCACTGCTTTTAGCGGCCATAGGCATAGGTAGGAGTGCCATCAGTGAAGAAGGAAGGTGGGTGGGGGTCAGAGGCTGCGACAACTTGAAGCATGCAGACGCCGCCGAGCCTGATTTTGATCAGACTGGCTCTTCAAAGGTGAGCAGGATATGTGATCTGGCTTTGTGTACATAATAGCCCACACTGGTTAGCAAAGCTTGTGACAATTGATTTCCTCTGAACTATCAACAAGATAACGGTTTGCCGTGATCAAGAGTTTTTTGCACTATTATATTGTAAAATAATAGCCCACAGAGTCTCCTATTTGCTGTGACATTTGATGATCTCAGAAGCTACTGAGGTGAGACGCTGGGAGAGGGCGATCAGCCGCTCTCTGATGGCTAAAATCTCACGTAGCAGTCGTTGTGCGGCCTGATAAAAATATAGGTGCCGCCGGTTTCCGGTCCGAACTAGCACCCATGGGGTGTTTTTGATCGCCACCTTCGTGAGTTTTGCACCAAACTGGTATGGATTGCGGAAAATGGCTTGGTGAGACGAAAACCATTCCCCATCCGGACCCCTGAAATAAATTCTCCAAACGGGGATACCAGGTATTAACGGATTCCGGTGCAAATGCTTGAGCGCAATTCCGAGCGATCCGGATTTCGTTTTGTGATATTTCGTTAAACACTTTTCTGAGCAATATTCATAAACATATTGCTGAAATGCTTTCAAGAGATCGTTGAACCGGTCTATCACAAAAACGAGTGTGCTGAATGGCATCTGGAATGCATCGCCAAATGGATCTGGTGGATAGTAAACTGGCTCTTTTGTTTGCCAGTTGTGATCGTTGATAAAACACTGGATATCCTTGTATATATCGTAGGACTTCTGAGAAACGTGTTTGCACAGTGCAGCTGTTTGGCGGGCAACGCGATTCGATTGATACAGAATCTGGGCAGATTTCGTAATCTCCTGAATATCACGGTGGTATCCAAGCAGCCGCAACTCCGTGCTCGTACCTCGAAGCGCTTGCGCTTTATTGTTGGTAATCGCCTGAAAGCGGGGGTGCGGGCATGCAGCACATTTCCATTTGCAAGACTGTTTTCGTACGCGCAGTAGTCCTTTGCGCCGTTTGTCTGGTCGGATTTGACCTAAACTATCTTTCAAGTCGCGCTCAGCTTTGTCGCGCACCGTTATGGCTGCATAAAAAACCAACCCCAATTCACGATCCATTTGCAGCGGCATTTTTTTAGTTTCTGGAGGTGTCTGGTTGTTTGAGTTCGATTCCATGAGTCTTCTCCGTTCTCTTTCAATTGAAGATGTGTTGTCTTGAAGATGCGTTATCTGCATAAGTATCAAAATGGATTGTCGGCAGATCCTGTGTCCTACCTAGTGCATTGTCATTTTTAGCCAGAGGTGGACTATCACGTTTTTCCTTGAATATTGTGAAGTTCTCGTGCATAAATTCCTCCTGTGAATGGATGGGTTGCTGAAATCTCTGAAATCAGGAAGATGTGGGGTTGCCTTCCCGCTCCTACTATGGGGGAGGGGGAATCAATATAAGGATCTGCACAAAGTCACGTGACATTCCTCAGTAACTCGTGCACCTGCCTGCCCACCTAGCCGTAGCAATTGTTACGTCTTTTGTTATCTGAGGAAGAGAGAGGCGTTTAATCCTGCGGTCATGACGACGACTCCAGATACTCTGAGCACCGTCGTGGAGCGAGCGGAAAAGCGGCCTTGTATCCGTGGCCACCCGAGGGCGGCAGCCCCGTCACCGTGACAAGGCATGTGCCTATTCCTATCAACGTCGATCCCGGTTGGAACCGTTTGCAATCTTTGCACCTTACCGATGCAGAAGGGGAAGATGTGCCTCCAGAATCCTCGCTGATAGGCGATGCGCTGCCTTTTTTTCCCATTTCCTCAACCAGCATGGCCGGATTGGGATTCCTGGCAACAATTACCAGGTTATCAACAGCGCGTTGCCACTCTGCACCATACTGCTCAAAAATGGTCCTGGCCTGCACATCCAGAGGAGCCACTGGAATATCAGGCAGTTCGGCGCCAACCTCTGTTTCTTCTTCCTGAATTGCCAGGCGTTCTTCGATTGCGAAACAATCTTGCTCGTCGGTCGTCGGTGCCGACAACAGAGCCAGCAATTCGGTCTTGTGCGCTCTTAGCAGCGGAACTAACCATGCGGGGATGCCACTCACTTTGATCCGTCCAGCCTCCAGGCGGATAGATCCACCACTCTCGACAATGTCCACGACGATCTGCGCTGCGATCATGGCCGCACATCCTCGAAGTCGATACCGTCATCATCTATAGTGGCAGTCGCAATGAGACGCCGACAGTCTACTTCTTCGGGTTGGAGGTGATCCTCTTCTGCAGCCTGCGGACTTTGCGGATAATCACTATCTGCAGACATCTCCGCGTTGCGGACATCGTGCGGACTTTGCGGATTTCGATTTGCGGCTCGTTCATTGTCCGCAAAATCCGCACTCGCCCCGCATATCTGGAGCCTAACGTGTTGCTTATTGTCCGCAAAATCCGCATTGTCCGCCCTAAGCAAATAAATGACGCGCTTCCGCCCGCCCGCTCTGGGCTCTTCTTCGCGCCGGATGATTTCCCCGTCATCCACCAGCGGAGATAGAATGCTGTCTAAGGCCGGACCCGAAACATGCTTCTGAAAGCAGACATTCGTTAGCGTTCGGCGATCTGCTTCCCGACGAGGTTGCTGGCGCAGGAACTGCAGCAGCTTACGCTCACTGTATTGGTCGCGGGCTTTTCCACCCAGGCCCGCCAGCACATAGGCAGCAGTGGTGGCGCCGTACTGCGCCCAAGAGTAACCGACTTTGATATGAGCCTCGGTTATCAGCAGCGACTTTTCCAGGATGGCATGTATCAGCGCAATTCTGAGACAGATTGGCGCCCGGCGTTCCGTAGCTGCGGCAACTAGGTCGCCAGCAGGATGTGGTCGTTTTATCTCTGGATAAAGTGACAGCCACAACTTCGCCGCGCAGGGAGTCAATGACGCCCTGCGATTGTCACGGGCGGTAGGATAACTTCCTCTCGCCCACCTGATTCTATCATCAAGATGTCGTGCCAACGATCCAACAATGCTGGCATCGGTAGGATCAGGCAACGCCACCAAGCATGTGCGTTCTGCCCATACCATCAATATGCGATTGAATGTCCCACCGGTGATCTCGCGGGTCTCAATACGGCTTTGCAGTTCGCCAGGGGTGATATTGCCATGCAGGGCAATATGGGGATGCGTTGACCAAATACCTTTCCCTTTGGTCAGTGGTTGGATATTCCCGCCGTCCCATACCTCGCGCAATGCAGGCAATAAGGTGTTCCCGTCGCGTCGGCCCTGCGCTAGGGTGTTGGCGAACTCCGCCTCAACGACCCACAGTCGTTTGTCATATACAGGCGGCACCTCCTCTTTTCCCTGTTTGTAACCGTCGTGGACAGCTCCAGCCAGCCCTTCCCGACTCGACAGGCCGCCGTTGTGCGTCTGCCCGCAAGGGTGATCATACCGATCGTCAATAATGGATTTCCGGATGCGCTTCACCAGCCCCAATGCCTCCCCCTTGCCGCCGCGCGCACTACGGCCAATGTGCAGCGTAAACAGGTTGCAGTGGTGATTGGTGTCCCCAAGTGGCAGAAAAATGTCTGGACCGATTTCTGCAGACAACCAAGACAGGGAGGCAGCAGCGACAGCGACCGGGTGGACTTCTTTGCCGTCTGATCCGACGCGTGCGATCTCTCCAATAATGCCAGATAGCATGGCCTCATTGTCAGGGACCGGGGGCGGGATGATTCCGTCGGTCGCGTCTGCGGCCTGATAGATACTGTCTGCCACGTTATCCCAATTCACTGGGCACCCCCTGCGGCACTCAGGGCATCTGATATGCGTGTCTCAGCCAGCGCCAGCCTGTCCAGTGTATCGGTGTCCACCTCATCGCCCCTATTCACGGCTTCAACAATGAGGCGTGCGACCGTCACCTCGTGCGCGATTCCAGTCAGTGCGTCCTGATAATCGAAAGAGCGGCGCGTGGGACCGCCGGTACCGTAGTCCTGTAGGTTGCGCCGGTCGCCGGGAAACAGGTCACCTAAGGATAGGCCAAGGGCCGAAACGATTTCGGCGGCTCCGCACCCTGCCCAGCACTTCAATAAAACTGTGCCATCATTGGTCGCTTTGATACTGAGAGATGGCCGCCGGTCATCATGCGCTGGGCAAAGTGCCTGCCATTTGCCGGTGCCGATGGATTTCACCTGGTCCAGATGGTGCAGAACGCGATCTATCGCGGTATCATTGGAATCGTTCGAACGTGCCTTTCCTGTCGTGCGGCTTTTCCTTGTCTGCATGGCCTTAGCCCTCCCCACACTGGCGGCGTTTGGCGATCCAGGCGGCAAGGTCGGCGACGCGGTAACGGATCAACCGACCCACCCTGATAAAGGGCAGGCTGTAACGGCCAGTCGAACGCCAGTTGGTCAGGGTGGAGACTTTGACGCCCAGGACTTCGGCGGTCTTTTTTTCGTCAATCTGGATTGGGATAGCTTCGGGTGGATAGCCAAGGGTACGGCCAATCTCTGTGACAATCTGTGCTACTGATTCGATGCGGGTTTGCATGGATGTTGCCTCACATTCAGGGATAACGTGCGGCAATGATGCGGGGATATTTTAGGCTGCATAATTTGGCCATGCATGCAGCGCCATGGCTAAGCCCGCAGCGCCATGGCTATGCCCGCATAACCCCCATTTCAATCACATACACCACTACGTTGCTTACTGGGTTTGAGCCAGTCCCGCACTTGGATCACAGCCCTTTCCTGCGTCTTCAAGGTGGAAAGGCCGGCGTTCAATTCAATGTTCCACTTGACGGCCAGTGGCCCTATTATGTTGGCCGCCTTTCCTTTCTGTATTTCTGGGTTTGCCACCTTGAGTCGTTCCCATTCTTTCCATATTCTGTTCTTAATTTCGGTACTTTGGGCATGTCGGCTGCTCGCAGCCTGAGAAGCTTTTATGGTTCTGTCGACAGAAGCCAGTATCTCTAACGGAGCAACAGTACGGCGAGCCTCATCGTCTAGACGTGCTACAAAATCAAATATTGTTGGCGATGCAGTTATAACCGGATTTGTCCTGAGGAATTCAAACGTCTGTAATAGTAGTGTAGCCGCCTCCAAATCCTGCTCATAAACTGAGGCCAGAGGCATTATATCTGCCAGCATGCGAACCGACGAGGACAGTTGATCTATTAGTGCTTCCTGCTCTGGCGAAATATTTTTTGCAATATTCCCCACAGCCTCAATTCTTTGGGTCATCATTGAGAGAGTGTCAGCGAGTACAGATTCCATATTTTCTGGTGTAACAACAGGCTGAGGTTTGGCTTTACTCCATAACGCTAGTTGTGGGTCTTCCTCCTCAATACGGTTCATTTCTTTTTCGGATTTTTCTCTGGTTACCCGGTCCAATTCATCAGCATGGGCTTGTAGCGCAGCCAGTTTTTCTGGTGCTTCTTTCAATGGAAATTGCAGCCGAACATGTGGTGAATGGTTTGTTTTCTTTGTTTCTGTCATGAATTGCGCCCTCAATCTGCGAGCCATTGGAATAAGTGCTGTCATCAAAAAGGGAAGGGCACCCAGTCGTTCGTCTGTCGGGTTAGGTGGTAACGGTGAAACTTATGCTGTGTGCTGCGGTATGGATTCAAGCGCCGGTTGTCTTGGTGTTCAGCATGACGATCTCGACAATGCTTCCGTCATCGGCATAGGCAATATTCAGGTTCCAGTCTTGCGACACTTCGCGGCTGACCAGTATATCGTCGGTGGCGTCATAATCGGTTTTTATGCCGCGTGCCCTTGCTGGTGCTGTAACAGGTCCAGCAGGTATTCGGGTGCAAGGTCTGCCCCGTTGGGCCATGTCACGGTATGGAACAGGCTGTGGACCTCTACGCGGCTGAACAAGTCATCATCCCGTAATGCGTCGAATACCGGGCCGGTAAACTCTTGGGAGAGGTCCACATCGCCCTCCTGTCCGGTGCTGAATCGAACATGCAGACGATAGCCGGGGAGTGCTGTTGCTTCGGTGATATGTAGCATGGTGATTACTCCAATGGCTCAATAGGGTAAATAGGTTCCTTCCGGGTGGCGTGTTCCCAGTTGGTGGCCAGTTCGTCAAGGTGTTTTTTGCGCCAATCCTCCACCATTTGCAGGGCGCGGCGCGGCAAGTTGCCTGCTAACAATGTGCCGTCCAGTCCGATCTCTGCCTCCTGCCCTGCATAGTACGCATGGAAGTGGGGCGGCAGGTGATCCCGCCAGAACATAGCAAGGACGATACCGTAAAATCTGCTGAGTTCAGGCATGGGAACGCTTCTTCTTCATCGGCAGAACCTCGGCAGTTTTCTTGAGGCCCGCAGCCACCATGATGGCGTCGGTCCCTTTCTGCCAGGCGTCGGCAACAGGGTCTTGCGCAAGGCGCGCATAGACGGCAGTCGTTTGCTGCGAATGGTGGCCTAGTCCCTTACCGATAACGGCGAGACTCACCCCCGCGTCAATCTGGAATGACGCCAGGGATCGTCTCAGGTCGTGCAGACGCAAGTCCTTGATGTCTGCGCGTTGTAACAGCCTTTTCCACGCCGTCTTAGGCTCCACAAGGTGCCCTGTCTTGCCGGTGCTGGGAAATACCCAACCTTTCCCACCCATAATGTCTTTGCGATTCTCTAGCACCTCGATAGCCGCAGTGGTCAGCGGTACGGTGATCGTTTCACCCGCCTTCGCCTTGAGTCCGGGGATGGTCCACGTCTTGCGCACCAGGTTAACCTCAGCCCAGGTCATCGCCAGCAAATTGGAGCGACGCGCTCCGGTCAGTAGCGACAGCACGAAATAGTCCCGCATGTCCCGGTTGGGTTCGGTCGCCAAAGCCTCGAAGAAACGCGGCATTTCGTCCGGGTGCAGACGCCGTTCGCGGCTTTTCTCTCGGTTCGCCTTAATGCCGGCGGCTGGGTTGTTGATGCCTGCCATATCCAGCACATGGATGCTGAAGTTGAACACGGCGCTAATGAGTTCGAGCACACGGTTGGCCTGATATTCCCCTGAGCCGCTACTAATCTTGGTATGCAGGGTGCGGACCTGTTCCCGCGTGATGCCGGACAGTTTCTTTTTGGCGATGCCTTGCAGGTGCAACCGATAGTTGCGCTCGTCGTTGCCCAAGCTCTTTTTGCCTTTGGTCTGTCCGTCTTTCACCCATGCGGCAAACAAGTCAGAGAACGCCATCTCGGCCTTCTTCTGGCGCCTCTGTTCTGCAGGGTTGGTTCCTCTGGCAATGTCATTGATGATCTCGGCGGCGCGGGTACGTGCCGCCTCGATCTTCACTGCATCGGCGTCCCCAATGCGTATCCACTCCACCCGTCCCTCCACCTTGCGGACGCAATAGAACGCCTTGGCTCCGGCTGGGGTTATGCGAATACATAGCCCTTTCTGCCCTTCATCGTAGACGGTGAGCCGCTTGCCGGGGACCGGCTCCAGTGCCTCTATGCGTGCCTTGGTGAACTGCATCTTTTGGGCCATGAGGTGCTCCTTTTTTGGACCCACTGGGTCAATTCCCGGGCTAACCGTGGGCTAACTTCAGGCTAACCTTTTAGCGGTAAATCAGTGAATGTCGGTAAAGGTAGTGTCCTGCTAAGCGACTGATACGTCAATATACGTGAGGGTAGACAAAACTAGGTAAATGCTGTACCTTGAGACTACGAACCAGTAGGTCGGCGGTTCGACTCCGTCCGAGCGCACCATGTAAAGTAAGGGCATTGAGGTATTCCTCTCTGCCCTTCAATTTTTTCTTGACCCTCATGTTTATGACCTCGACTACCGCTGCTCCAATCTGACCAGTCTGCGAAGGAGTTAACCGTTGCGCATTGGTAGGACTGTTCAGCATGCCTCCGCCGTAGATACTACTCAGATCACTGCCTTGTTCTCGCCCTGCAGAACTTGGCGATACCGGCTCACCCTCCCATTTTCTGGTCGCAGGGGGGACATGCTTGCGATTTTCCTGAAAAACCCTTCCAGTGCAAGCGAGATGGCCGCTGACAAGACCGTACGCACTGCCTCAGAGTATGTCTGGCGCCATTTCCCGCAAGCGGGTGGGCTCCATATTCTGAATCTTTATGCCTTACGTGGCACTGACAGCAAGGAAGTAGGCGGCACGTTGAGACAACAGGGAGAGGCCTATGTCATTGGTCCGGAAAATGACGCCACCATTCGCGAAACCCTTAGCGCAAGCCCGGCCGTCATTATTGCCTGGGGTGGTCATGCGGGTATTCCGCCTGTCCCCTACGACCGGCGCGTAGAACACTGCCTCGGTATATTGGACGAAAGTAAGTCGGCTATCTGGAGAAATGTGAGAAAGGGATCAGAAAAATATCCATTTCATGCGTGCTACTGGGCTTATGACGACCGTCTGACGCCCGTACAGATGCCTTAGCGACAACCGGTATCAGGGCGACACCCGGATGATCATGACTGCCAGAACAAGCGTGATGCTCAGCAGAATGACACCATAGAGACCGTAGAGAAATTTATGGACATGATAAGAACCCTCGTCCACTTTTTTGACCGTGCGAATGAAGTTGATGCCCCCGATCACCAGATTGGTGATGCCGAGGAGAATAAAGATGATACCCATCCCGGAGAATCCTTCTCCCATGATGAGCTTGGTGTGCAGCATGGTGGAGAGCTGCTCCAGAAAGAAGTCGAACTTCTCAATGACAAAACCAAAGGCAATCAGGCCGATACCTGTTCGCACCCAAGCCAGGAAGGTGCGTTCGGCGGCCATGTAAATGCGCGGATCAATGATTTCTTTTGCAGCCACAGGAAGTCCTTTTTCGATGTGTTCCAAGTCCGACATAAAACGAAATCCTACCACAAAAACCAGGGCGATGGCGGGCCAGGTCAGCCAGTTGAAAAGTTCGGTAAAGAAATGTGCCAACGTCGCGTAATGCAGTGCCTTAAACAGCACCGCCAGACGCGCGGAAATCAGGCCGGTGCCGATAGCAACAAAGAGGAGTTTGAAATAGCCCAGATAGGTGCGCTCCAGGGCCATGTAGAGCCGGGGTTCTTGAACCGTTGGCAGGTGTCTCAGGAACATCATGGGTAGGGTGACCGTCGCTGATAGGGCATCTGAGGCACCATGTGGAGTGATAACGGTTGGCAGTCTAACGTGAAAAAACGGGTGTGAGAAGGTCGAAAAGTGTTTGACCCTGATGCCATTGATTGGTATTTTGTGCCCTCTCCAGATGAGCTTGCTCATTTTGGGCGGTTAGCTCAGTGGTAGAGCACTGCCTTCACACGGCAGGGGCCAGTGGTTCGAACCCACTACCGCCCACCATAAAACAAGCGCTTAGATGACATGTCTAGGTGCTTTTTTTATTCCTGGACACCAAGACTGTGGACGGCATGCGTTCGTGGCGTAGAATCCAACCGTCCAAGTGGGAAAGGTGATGCTGTTGCGTTACTAGTGTCTACCATGATGGCTGATGTGCCGGGTCAGAGCAGTATCTCAATGGTCAGCAACCTGGCGACTGCGCTATTACGGTCATTGATCAATGATTCTAATCCTATAATGACAATATATATTCCAGGGCAAAATAGTAGCTGTTCTTTAAGTTGCAGACCTGCCATTAAGTGTCTAGCAATATTGTCAAGCATTAATATACTTGGCCCATATGCGCCAGACCGTGGGTGATTGAGGCTGGAATGGAACAGTTTGGTGAGCTTCTCAAAAAAGCAAAATGAACGACCTATCAATAAATGTGATTGATTGTGTCAATATGCTTTCCGGTATCCATGGATATCTGAATGTAACTATCTGTTTGCTAGTCAAAATACCCGGTGGTATTGAGTTTATACCATCTGCGGACATCATAAATGCTGATAAAGCGTCAAGAGCATCATTGTGGCACCGATATTGCTCATGTGAGTTCGAGCTATGGCTCAGGGTAATTTAGTTTATAATCAACACCTAATGAAAACATCGCCTAAGATTGTTAAGGAGGAACCCATGAGAAAGCTACGTGCGGCGGTTTGCTGCACCCTCGGTATTACGGTAATGACGCTGGCACAATCGGCATCCGCAGCGAACTGGTTTGAGTTGCAAGGCATTTCGCCTGCACTGGCGCCGTTGGTGTCGGTATCAGGATATTTTCAACCTACTTACACTTATATGCCAGGCACCGCGGTCACCAACAATTTAGTATCGCAGGTCCCCCACTTGAATCAAATTGCTCCGAACTTCACATCCAGCAATTCTTTCAATATCAATCGCGCACGATTGATGATTCGTGGTAATATTAATCGGGATATCTCGTATTTCCTGGCAGGCGAGTTTGGGAATAACGGGTTTACCCACATCGGCGGAAATTATACTCCTGCCATCATGGATGGGCACGCCACCTTCAGCCATTATATCCCTGGGGTGCGGATAGAAGCGGGTATTATTCGGGCCCCCGGACCGGAGCAGGCCATGCAGGGATACATGGCCTACAACTTCACATCGTTTGCCAACGTGACAACCCAGATGATGCTCCAGCCCTTTTATAACCCGAACGCGCCGCGCACCAATCCAAATCCTCAGGGAGGGGTTGCAGTGCCCGGTCAATACGGGGAAGGGGTCAATGCGTTCCGCTACACGGGACTCGAAGCCATGGACTGGTTCCGGAATGGGCCCTGGGAGTTTGCCTATGGGGCCATGGTCGGAAACTTTGGTCCGCTGACCGCCACCAACTACTCGAATAGCCCTCTGGTCGCTGCACGGCTGCAAGAATCTTATATTTTTGGGGGGCACGGGCCATTTCAGAGTAGTTTGACGGGGTTCATCTGGTATCAGCATGCAACGCCCAACTTCAATGGTCACGCTTATTCGATGACTCGGGATGGTATTGGTATAGCCTATATGCAGGGTTATATGCACCAGTGGGGCCGCTGGGCAAAAGTCGAATACATGCGTGGTTCGGGTATGATTTCCGCGGGCTCCGTTTTTTCATCGCCCGTTACCGTAGCACCACCTGCACAGCAAGCGGCACTGGGTGAGGCACAAGTCTACCCGGGCAGTCAAAATACTGCCCGCGGTTATTATATCAGCGGGGGCTTGTTTATGACGCGGCGCATGGAGGTGGATTTGCGCTATGACTATTATAATCGCTTGCCCAATATTGCCGCTCAGAATCGCACCTTCAGCACTTGGGCAGTCGGTTTGCAATACCACTTCACGCCGTTGACCCGGGTAATACTCGACTATTATGTGCGTGGTGTCGGTATTCCCCATCCTGGCGCCGTCACACCATTGGCTAAAAGTATTGCTAACAGCGCGGATAACGCGCTTGACCTACAGGCCGTGATTGCCTTTTGATTCAATCCCCTTTTATAGGGGGTGACCACTCGAATTTACGGAGGTAACCGATGAAGCGAAGCATACGCGTGGTGATAATGGGTGCCGTAACGGCGCTCTCCCTCCTGGGGGGGATTGGTGCAGCCGATGCCGGTATTACGGTGCTCAAAGACTCTAACTTTGCGAGCCCCACTTTCACGCATTCACACCCCTTTGCTAAGGCACACATAGTCTTGCAGGTTAGTCAGGACAGCCCTGCCCGCTGGGGGTTGGTGCTCAGTAACGCACAGAACCTCATGAATTATTTTGGCCAGGAGGAAGTGCAAATTGTCATTGTCGCTTTTGGGCCCGGATTAAAAATGTATTTGGCGAACAGCCCGGTGGCTGAAAAGATCGCCTCGCTGGATGCAGAGGGTGTCGAATTTGACGCCTGTGATAACACTTATAAGGCAATGACCAAGGAACTGGGGCATCCCCCTAAATTGGTAAGTCAGGCCGTCATAGTTCCCGGCGGTATCGTTCGTATCATGCAACTCGAACAGCATGGTTTTGATTATGTAAAGCCATAAATAGTAACATTGGTCTCTCCCCTCGTGGTTGTTATGAGCGGTTGCAGATATTTGCACAACCGCTCCTTTTTAAGGAGTGAAGTAGGATGCAAAATAAATCAACACCGGTGAAGTGGACGATTTTGAAATCCAGTTTGGCCGTATTCGGCCTGTGTACCTTTTTTGGGATCGGCATCGCCGCTGCTGGACCGATGTACGTGGAAAGTGTCGCTGCACCGATCTCCAAGGTTATGCCAGAATTGCAAAAAGCGCTAGGTCAACACCACTTCAAGGTCGTGTTGCATCTGGATATTTTGAAGATGATTAAGGCAAAACAGCACATATTACATATTCCCAACCTGAATAAGCCAGGGTTCAGTGATGTGCAGTCTGTTGTTTTCTGTAACCCGTTTTTCTTTAACCAGCTATTAAATGCCCATTGGGAATCATCTGCGGCATGCCCACTTACGTTAACCGTATATGGCCGAGGTGGAAAAAGTTATATTGTTTATCCAAAACGTGTTGCTTTAACCGGGAACACCCCTGCCTTAAACGTTGCGAAGAAAATCGATAAAGCGGTAATCGGCGCGTTGACCAGTGTGCCCGGAGCACAGCCTGTGCGATAGTATCGGTGCATTGTCAAAACACGGAAACCAGCCACAAAAAACACCATGCGTGGTTTTGAGTTCTGTAAAGGCCAATATCCTCATCTAGGGGATTATCGGTGTCCATACGAATCCCGTCGGCTCCAATGATCCGACGGCGTTTTTTCGCCACAAGACAACGGCATCGTTATACTGCGGAAACGGGGTGCTGTCTTCCTGGCCTCTCGCCAGAGATTTTGGATTTGGCTCACCGTTCGGTTTTGTTGGTACCTTGCCGGAGTTTGAACCGGCTGGGTTTCGGTAGCGAAATAACGCCAAGGAGTCTGAAATGAAGAAAACAACGATCGCTCGCATGACCCTCTTAGCAGCATGTACGTCTATGGGTCTCTGGGGAATGACGGCGCATGCGGCGGATATGGGTTGGCACGGAAAGGCGGAGGTACCACGTTACCAGGAACAAGTTTTTCCGCCCTGGCAGCATGGCGCCAACAATCCGACGGTGAAGAAAGGATTGAACTTCACGGTCCCTGAGGTGGATGATCTGGCGGATTTCCACGGGAGTATCGATCATCCGCAGCTGGTAATCTTTGTCGGCGGCAATTACTTTTTTGCCATGGCCCCTTTGGTGGCTGCCTTCGAGAAGGAGTATCCGGAGATCAAAGGCAAAATTTATTATGAAACCTTGCCGCCCGGCATTTTAATTCGGCAGATGCAGCAGGGTAATACCATCACCGTGGGCAATATGACGTGGACCATCCAGCCGGATGTTTATGCTGCTGGCCTCAAAAAAGTAAATTATTTGATTCACCAGGGGCTCCTGCAGGGCCCGGCCGTGCCCTACGTGACCAACGACCTGACGATCATGATCGCGAAAGGAAACCCCGCGCATATCGAAACGCTACGGGATCTGGGCAAGCCGGGGATTCGGCTGTCCATGCCCGATCCCCGGTGGGAAGGGGTCGCGCGACAGATCCAGATTTCGCTGCACAAGGCCGGTGGTCCGGCTCTGGAACGCATGGTCTATGATACCAAGGTGAAAAATGGGGAGACCATTCTGACCCATGTCCATCACCGGCAAACGCCCCTCTTTTTGATGCAGGGTTTGGCTGATGCCGGCGTGACCTGGAAATCAGAGGCGATCTTTCAGGAGCAGTCGGGGCATCCGATCAGCAATATACCCATTCCCGCCAAAGACAACACCACGGCTATCTATGCGTCCGCGGTGGCCAAGGGGGCGCTGCATCCGAAGTGGGCGAAGGATTGGGTCAATTTTCTCCGGTCTCCGGTCGCACTGCACATCTTTGAGCGCTACGGTTTTAAAGCATACCATGATGCAAAATAGGGAGGTTTTCATGACCACGACCACTTTGCCCACCGGTAACGCCCCCGCCACAGGGGCTGATCATGGCTGGCGTGTCGCCGCCATTGGACTGTTGGCGGTGCGTTTTGTACAGGGCTGGATTTACTGGGGTGGCGCCACACGGCGCTTTATTTACGGGCCGCAAAAACTCAACCCCCATGATCACTGGATGGCCTATAAATTTCAGACGGCCATGCCCGGGGCTCTTTTGGGTACAGATCATATCGTTGCTTACCTGCTGCAGCACTTCTATCTCTTATATGCAGGCCTCTTGATTTTTAGCGCGATAGAGCTCGTTGGTGGCTTCATGCTGTTGGTCGGCCTTTATACGCGTCTCGCAGCGCTGGCGACCATTGGACTCTCTACGGTGTTGATGCTGCTTTTTGGTTGGCAGGGGGCCACCTGTATCGATGAATGGACTATGGCTTCCTCCAATTTTGCGATGGGCGTCACTCTGCTATTGGTCGGTAGCGGCGCCTTTTCGGTGGATAACTGGATGCTGTCACGCCGCCCTGGATTAGCGCAGAAAACGTGGTTTCGATGGATCGGTGGGAGTCTTCCACTACCACTTTCCGATGCTGCCTTCAAAAAATTTGCGCTGACGCTGTTAGGGATTTCGGTTGTTTTCATTCTGTCAACCTATAACTATTATCGTGGGTCTATAGTGACGCCATTTCATGGTGGTCCGGTAAGTCCTAGCAAACATCATATTGCTCTAGACCACGGAGTTCTCAGCGCCGATGGTTCTGTATATTTTCATGCTTATGTTGATGCAGGTACCCCCGCAACACCTTCGCATGTCATGCGTGCAGTGCTGATGAACAGCAAGACCGGGCAGGTGATTGAAACCTGGGGAACTTCGGTACTGGCGGCGATGCCGGAGAGCAATTTTCAGAATGATTTTGCCTACCAGCAATTCAAGGCAGGAAAGTTTGGACTTTTTGGAGGGGTGGGCGCTATGGCTACCATTCATCTTCCATCCATGACAGCGGGCGGGCTGCTGCCTCCTGGACAATACGTGCTCTCTTTAACCTCTGTAAATGAGCATGTATGGAAACTCCCGATGGATTTGGAGAAATAAATTGCGCACGTACCACGATAGGCAATTGGTACCTGAGTAGGTCTCGAAAACGATTGGACACAAAAAAGCACCCAGCTGATTGGCTGGGTGCTTTTTTAATGTGGTGCCGGCGAGGGGAGTCGAACCTCTGACCTACCGATTACGAATCGGTTCATGGTGCTTTTTTAATCAACAAGATATACTAATAATAATAACATAAACAGCTAGTTGTGTGTAATGCCATTCCCTGATATTCCCCGCCATTCCCGAACTCGATTGAGCGAAAATTGAGCGCCAGTGACAAACCGATTTTTCGTCAGTGGGTCCGGCCGCCGGTCATCACGTCATGAAGCAGGTCCAGCGCTTCGATGGCGTGCTGGACAGGCACGCTGAAAAACTCTCTCTTGTCATTCATGCGCTGGTCGCCAAACACCTCGTGCATCACCGCCTCGGCGAGCGCGGCATTGGCGAACCGTTTGGAGTACACGGCGCTAAACTCCTCTGGGACGCCAGTGTCGCGTGACAAATCGCGCATGCGCTGGTTGAGGTTTATCGTCCGCCCGATCTTGACCTGCCGCCACCCCAGGGCAGGGGAGATCGCTATGTACACATGACCAGGCTGACCCACCTTTTCATCCTGCAGTAATGACACGGCGCTCATGAGTGCATCGCAGTCAAGATCGTCTAAGTACCCGATAACCGAACGCTTACCGACGGCGCGGGCTACATCTAAAGCGTCACGACGCGCGAGCACCTGGCTTTCGGCATGCGTTGCCCACGCCTGCGCATCGCGCTTTGCGCGGAAGGTTTTATACATCGGTGGAAACCCTTTCCGCCTGATCATGGCCTGCCAGCCAATCGGATTGCCGTCCCTGTCTTTCGTTTGACTAAACGTCGCCATTTTCACCACTCCTTATATACGTGCAATTCACGCACATATAGGTGCGCCCATTCAAAAAAATCCGCCCGCAATGCCGAAATAACGCTATCGTGTATAACATAGCGTTATGCGCCTCGCTCGCTCACAGTATGTCAAATTTGGAGATAGACATTCCGGTAGCGTATAATATATAACGTGGCGTTACACGCTTTAACATTTTGATTTGATTGAAAATAGTTTGAAATAAAGCTTGTTTAATCCTGAAAACTGACTATACTAACAACTAGTGGGGATAGCGGCAGCGACAAGGGTGACTCGGACCCTTCCCCATTTTCACAAATGGCCGAGACTAATCGAGGATTACGCCAATGAAAATTCAACAGTCGCACGTCGATACCTACCACGAATTTCACCGCAAGCACCACCGCCATACTTTTGGCAGCAGGGCCCGCATACCAATGTCCTCGCAGGAACTGGCGGCGCAGCGCAAAGAGTGGGCGGCGATGGAGAGGTCCGACAAAAAACACGGCCAGGGCAATTTCCTGGAATTACTCCATGACCAGGGCCGCCGCGACGAAATGAAAGCCAACCCCAAGGCCGTGCCCGCGCGCGTTACTACCGTGCCCCGTGCTGCTCCCCGCCGCCGCCATGCTGCAGGCGTTCGGTCCAGTGCGGCGTCTGGTGATGGTAATTCTGACGATTCCGACCCAGAGCATGCCAGACCCCTTCTCCAAAATTATCTCCAGCTTTACAACGAGTCCTCGCTTGCTACGCTTCTCTGCGTAAGCAAAAAAACAATACAGAATCTTTATAGCAAAACCCCGTGGTTGCTTCCCCCCGCGATCAGCATCCCCGGCGCCCGTGGCCCCAGATGGACCGTTCAGTGTGTCCAGGCGTGGCTTAACGACCGCCCGACTCATACCGCTAAAGCTGCACCGAAGGCCACCACCAGTCGCAAGGTAGGCCGCCCCAGACTCGCTTTGGCAGTCCAGGGGGTGCAATCATGAACGCGCTGACCTCCATGTCTCCGATCACCGCATGCGCGATTCTGGGCGTCAGGGCAGACAGCAGCCGCGAAGAAATTCTTTTCGCATTTCGCTCGCTCGCCAGCACCAACCATCCAGACCGGGGCGGCGCCTGTGAAGTCATGCGGGATCTGATTGAAGCGCGCGATCTGCTTCTTACCAGCGCCTGCCGCCACCACCCCCAACAACCCCGCCGCGCCCGGCTTGAATCTGCG
Organism: Acidithiobacillus ferrivorans; assembly: GCA_018853935.1. Taxonomy (GTDB): domain Bacteria; phylum Pseudomonadota; class Gammaproteobacteria; order Acidithiobacillales; family Acidithiobacillaceae; genus Acidithiobacillus; species Acidithiobacillus ferrivorans. Next base: position 13,058 of record JAAOMR010000098.1, on the reverse strand, counting down.
GACGCGCAGGAAATGGAAGCTTTTTCCCGGCGCATCAAGGTCGAGCTGGCCGACTGCTACCTGGCCCTTCCGCGAATTTGGAATCACGGCTTGACGCTGGATCATCCCCGCGCGGCAAAACTCGCCCGTGGAGAGGCCAATCGCAGTTTGCGTGCTGACCGTGCAGCCGGTGTCATAACACCCCCAAGCGACGGCCGCCAGGCATCCAGTGACAGTGACTCTGATACCGACGCCCCAAGCGGCGGCACGTGGGTGAAGGTAGACGAGTCGCAACTCGCTGCTTGCTTCAGAGAAAAGAAGCACGCTGACAAAAAGTGGGCGATGACTCTGATCAATCCAGCATCCCCATCCACCCCAGTCGAAAGCTTGATCGCAAAGGAAGCGGCTGCAGACCGGGTTGCCAGCGGCTTGCCCGCAGACCCGCAGGAAGCCATCGACGCCGAGCGTGAGGCTCAAAAAAAACGGGCCTTGGCTTTGCGGTCGGCTCTCAAGCCCAGAGATAGGCAAGTGCTGGACCTGCATGTCGGCCAAGGCCTGACATTTAAGCAAATTGCTGACATCGTTGGGAAAACGGACAAAGCAGTTTATGCGTCGGTCAAACGCATGCACTCGCCGATGCGGGCCGAGCGGGAGAGGAAGAACTGGGTAGATGAGCATTGCTCTCTTGAAAAACTCGCATGCGGCGTTAAGTCTGCGCCGGTCATTTTGGACAAAACTGGGCAGCTCGGCTGGGATCTGGGAGGTGCGATATGAGCGCCTTCGGAACCACCACCAGCAGGTCGATAACGCTAACGCCTGTTCCGGTCATCAAGGCTGGTGACATAAAAACCGTCCTCAGCAATGCAGGGATCGGCTACCGTTCAGGCCGGTGGCTCAGGCTCAAAGGCCCTGACCTGGACGCAATTTCGGTCAACGCCGAGTCTGGGGCATTCAAAGACCACCGCACAGGAGAGCATGGGTCATTCCATGCCCTATGTGCCAGGCTGGGCATTGATGATGGCGGCATCGTCATCGATGCCAGCGCAATTTCTCGTGTAAAAACCGATCAGGAAAAAGCTGACAACGACTCTATTCAGTGGGCAAAAACGCAATGGTCGCGGGGCGTTCCCGCCATTCAGCCGAAGCGACCAGGTGGCTGGGCACAAGCTGCCTGGGATGCGGATCAGTCTCAGTATGCTGACCAGCGTGAGGCAGTATATGACTACCTCATGAGCCGGGGCCTGGACCCCGTGCAGTTCCTTCCATTAATCAGAATTCAGACTCAACTGAATCCGCGATATAAGGATGGCAAGCCTGACAACGTCGATGCAGAAATGGTCGATGCCGGGGCGGATTTTGCTTTCATGATGCCTATGTACCAGATCGGCAAAGCCGAAGAACCCGAACATGTCTCAGGCGTCCAGCGGACATTTTTGAAATTCGCAGAAGACAAATACAGCCGCGTCCGGAAGATAGGGAGGATGATGCTGGGCAAGAAAGGCGTCACTACTCTTGCGCCGTCCGGCTCACCGGTCATCCTGCCGGAATCTGACCACGCCGTTCTGGGAGCAGGAGAAGGATTTGAAACCGTTGCATCGTGGGTGCAGACCATGCACCGCCCAGGTATCGTGTGCTGGGACTGGAGTGGACTGGAAGCATGGAGCGAATCCCTGCAACCGGGAGAGGGTGCGCCCCTGGTTGCGTTTATGGTTGACTTTGATACCAGTGAAACCGGTCAGCGGGAAAGCGCCGCAGCCCTGCGCCGGATCATGGCACATGAGCATGGTCGTGCCGTGTATCTCCTGCCGCCTGAATCTATTGTGCCGGATGCCAAAGGCAACCGGGATTGGAATGATTTGCTCAAGCAATCTCCAGATTCCTTTGCGGCGGAGATCATCCATAGTTGGCACAAGTCTGATGAAAACATGGCGCTAGCTCCCATCGCAGAAGATGCACCTGCCGTCGCAAGCGGCCCCAAAGATGCTGATGTAGCCCAGACCATTGCTGACGCCGTTGACCGCCATCTGGCATTCCAGCAGATGGAAAAGGCCGTGAGGGAATACGTGCCCGCATATCAGCAGTATCTGATCGCATTGAAAGAATGGAATGACATGCATAATGACGAGCGGAAAAGCCTCAAGATCAAAAAACCAAAGTTGGCGCCGTTGCTTGTTAAAGTGACGACAGGCGTTGGCAAAAGTCATTTGATGCGAGAAATCATCAAGTCATTCAATGTGCCCATGTTGATTCTGACTCGCACGCATAAACTTGCAGCAGACTACTCGGCGGCCGGCGCCTTCGCGTATCACGGCCGTTCACAACCGGCTTCAGACCCAAAAGATGAAGCAGTGGGATACACGCTTGATGACCTTAAAAAAGAGGGCGCGAATTTCGCAGAGTCGGATTGTTTTAAGTACCCTATTATTCAGCTTGTTGCTGAAAACAATCACGTGCCGGCACTGACCGCATGCCGGGAGTGTGCCCATGGCCGGAAATTCATGATTGAGAACTACGATCAGAAGTCTCAGCCATACCGCGATGCGGCTGATTGGTTCAACGCGCACCCGCAGGTCAACGAGCACAAGACTCCCGCCTGCTTGTGGCTCTCACACCAGATGAAAGCCAGTCATGCGTTGGTTGTTGTCGCTCCGAATGCTAGCTATTCAGACAGCCTGGCGACCATGCAAACCCCTGATGGCTCGATTCCGCGCTTGGTGATCATCGATGAGACCCCGGATTTGACTCGGCCCATAGCTGCCAGCAGCAAAGAAATGGGTATCTATGTCAGTAAATGCCGGGACGCCATTGAATACTTGAAGAAAAAGGCAGAGAGCAGTGAAGAAACGGACAAAATCATTGCCGATCTGGAAGCTGCAAAGGGCATATTTGAAGATATGGGTGAAGCCCTGGGCAAGTCGGTCAAAGCAGAGGGCAACCAAAAACTCCCTGACGAACTCATTCATCGCATCAAAAAGCTGCATGTGGATTGGCTGCCAGGGGCCACTGGCCGCTGGGAAAAGGCCGAAGTGCGTTACGGCCATGAACCGTTTGTGCCGCTACGCATGGCGAAGGGGCTGATACAGTCGGTCGGCACCGGCACGGCCATTATCGAAAAAGGTCAGATCCACGTCCATGAGATGACGAATCTTGGGGAAAGGATCAAGAAAGGTAGCCCGACGATCATTCTTGATGCTACTCCTGCACAGTCGGTTGAATACCTGGTCAGTCAAAAAGGTGGGCAGATCGTTGACGCCATCGCTAAGCAACATGTGAAGATCGTTCATTTTAATCAATACCTGCATGGCCGTACCTGGAAGAATAAAGAGCATCAGCAATCAGAACTGGAATCCCTGCTGACATTTCGTGAATTGATGAAAGCAGAAACCGGCAGCGCACCTGTCACTCTGACGTACATGCCGCATTGTCAGCTCGCGGATAAAACAGAGAATACGGAATGGGGATATTTTGGCCGGGATGACGTAGGTCAAGATGGTTGGAAAGGTCGGGATATGCTGATTTTCGGCGGCCCGCTGTTCTCCCCAACAACTCAGGCGATGAGCTACAACGCTGAACTCATGTTGAAGCGCTTAGCTGGTGACAAATCGTCACAGGATTGGAGCGTTGGCATTGAGCGTGGTGCTGAAGTCACCGTTGGCAACAAAATCATCACCAGTAAAGCCCCATTGCCTGCTGACCTTGAATTGCGGGCATGGGTGCTGGACAATTATGCCCGCAGGATGGCGCAAGGCATTGGCCGTGCCCGGGGCGTGTGGCCCCGTGACGACGGCGCTCCGATCAACATCTGGATCGCCGGTGGTCTGCCGCTGGCCGGATTGGCCGCCCACGGGTTGGAAGTTAGCGAGTACCGTGAGGAGAAGCTGAACATGAACGACGAGAGTCACAAACGGGTGCAGGAAAAGGCGCAGGCAGCGATGGCGTCACTGCAGGCGGCTGACAAGGATCCGAGTTACCGCGCGGTCAACAAGTGGCTTGAGCAGAACGGTCTGCCTGGGGTGCGCTACGACGCATGGAAAAAGGTGCAGGAAACTGTCTACGGCCCTGATATAGATAAATACGAGGGCGTAGACAGTTTACTGGCGACGCTGGGAAGCATTATTGCACAAGTGGCAGAATGGAATGGTCTGGACGTGTCTGATGCGGCTCTGGACCTGTGGAACCACCCCAGAACCGACCACATCACCAAGACGGCCGCCCAGATCATCCTGGAGGCATCCCCAAACTCTGGAAAATGGCGGGAAGCTCAACCCTTTCCTGCTTAGTTGCGCCGACGACTAAGCCCGTGTTAGCGGGCAGTCGGCGCATATGATCAGGATTGGCTTAGAGAGCATGATCTGGGCTGGCGCTTCGCGCCTTTGTCGCCCAGATCGATAAGCGATATCTGCCTACCCGCGCGGTAACCACCCCTTTTGGTTGCGCTCTGGCTCCGGCAAGTTCTGTCGCGCCAGGTGGACCAACAGTTTTTCTTCCGCATAAGGACCCCACCCATCGTAATTTGCCTGATAACATGAAAAGCAGACCATCGCATCACCGTATGTTTCCGGGCTAAGGCGGCGGCCATCATAGCGATGAGGTCCAAAGCAAAACTTTGAGTCACACACAGCGCATGTGCAATAGAACGGTTTCTCGATCATAGCATTTCTCCACAAGGCATTATTTGACAGACCCGACCACCATGATCAGGTCTCAAGAAGGTATCAGCCCAGCAGCGTTTTTTATGACATTCATTACAAAGTAGCCACCTTACCCACAAACTCCACCGCCTTGTGGACGGCTCCTGTCACAGTGACAGGACCAGCCGGGCCACGCCCCGTCTTGCCGACCACAACCCAGCCTGCCGCCGGGGGTCCTGCTGGACCCCGCTTTGTTGTCTGGGCTACGGGCCGTGGATTTTATGGATAAGCCTCACACCGTGCCCGCCTGCAATTGTCCGGAATTTCCGACAATAAAAAAGCCCCGCTTCTGGAAAAGACGGGGCAACTGGTGGGGTGGGGGTAAATCTTAGAAGTGAAGGTGCATGCCCAAGACGATACCCGTTGCAAACGACGCCCCGGCGAGGAACATGATGAGATACACGTTAAAAATGCGCTCTTTATGCACAGCAGCAGCCATGCGTTTTTCCAGCGCATCAGACCCGCTTTGGACCCATTGCGCCAGCACAGCATCCCTCCTGGCGATGACCGTCTTATCAACGTCACTGTCGAATTTTCCCGCCGCGTCTGCCAGTTTTTTAGACGCGCTATCAATGCTCGTGATCGCGCCCTCCGTTCCCTTCATTACTCCCAGTTTAATCGCATTCGCAAAATCCGGGATTTTTGAAGACAACGCCTGATCAATTTGTCCAGCAACCTCTTTCGCCGCGCCAATCGCAGCTTTTTGCATGATGCCAGGCAACTGATCTGCGCGGACCGAAAACTCATGAACCGCGCTTCCCGTCGCGGCGACCGCAGACCAGCACCGGATTTGCGCGCCGATCAAGAACCAACCGACGTCATATTCAGCAACGATGCCGACGCTCGCCGCCTCTCCTATAACCCTTTCCCGCGACTCTTGCGTCAACCCTTCCAGCGCAACATCCTTTGCTGTCTTCCCAGTTTGCTGCATATAGCTGGACTGCACAGCCGCGTACTTCTCAAACCGCTCAAATGCCATATCGGTTTTGATTGTATCGAGAATCGGAGCGCTCCGATTCTCGATACGCCGCTTCCACTCTTCAATCGCCACATCATCCATGTCATAAACCATGCGCCCTATAGTCTCATAAACCGAGTCGCGCTCATTTTCCGGCACCTGCATTAAAGCTTTCAAAAACTCCCATCGGTCGTCATCCTGACTCATGCCGATTTCATCAGAGAACCTGCGCATCAGCTCCCTTACTTCCTCGTCAGCAATCGTTGCTAACGCGTCATCACGCTTTGTGGTCATTAGAGCACCTCCTTCAAACCGGGCATTACTTGCTTCAGCCACCGTCCCATCAGAATTTTTTCAGAAAGGGTTAGTGGTGAATCCTTGCGCTCCATCGCAGAAAACGGACCCGCGATGGTCCTCGTCTTCGTTTCCAGTGTTTCAGGGTTAAAGACGGGAATAAAGACCTCCTTGCCGCCTTCTTCAAGCACAACTTTCCGCAAATCAGAACGGGTCCATGCAAAACTTTCTTTCAGCCCGACCTTGCCTGACAATGAGATGATCCGCTTGTCAGTAGCGATATACTGCATGATCCCGGAGTCGAGCGACCTCGCAAGATTGTTCACATGAATATCCAGATTGCCAAGCGAATACATACCGACAATTTCATGATCCAAAGCATTAGCTAATGCCAGAATCATTTCTCCAGACTTGTCCAATGTCTCGCTTGCCTGCCCCGGGGGGTTAATCACAACATCACAATCTGAGCCGTACTTATCAAGCGCCGCGCCCAACTCTTCAAACGCCTCCTCAATCGCGTCTGGTCGATTCAAGTTGATAAACTCAACATTGCAAAAATCCTGATACCTAAGCCCTACATCCGCCCCGCTTTTATCACCTTCGACAACCACCACGTCACGACCGCGCTGCAACAAAACATCGGTCACAAGCATTGCCAATCGCGACTTCCCCGTACCGCCCTTTTCACCGTGCGAAAGATAAATCATGACTACACTCCTTTTCAGAAACTCAGAGAACTACTAAGATTTACGTTCAAACAGCACCGCCACTTCCTCTTCCGTCTTTCCACCTACAACCGCACCATACCGTCCAGCCGGTGACTTATTACTACGATCGGATGATGCCGTTTCATCAGAGCCCGTATCGCTGCGTCTAATTACGTTCTTGCCCGCCGCAGGGGGTGCCGCCGCCAGAACTGGCAAGGCCCGTTGTTCAACGCCCTTATACCGACACTCCCGAACCGCGATCCGCACCGCATCGCCAGACGCCCCGGGCGACACTCGCAAAGCGATATCCGCCCAGGACCAACCGTCCTTTCTTGCCGCTTCTATTGCATCCAAAAATGGGGCAACCCGTGCCGTTATTTTGCGCGGCCCTATATCCCAAACTGCGTCATCATCCATCCCGTTTGCTCCTTTGTGAGCGATTTGTGCCTCCCACATCTATAGGTGCGGCCATTCAAAAAAAAAGCGAAGATTTCCGAAGGAATCCGAAAACTTTCGGTCGAAAGCGAAAGCTTCCGAAGGAAAGCGAAGGAAAGCGTTTGTTTCCGGAATATTTCGTTTTCCTTCGTTTTTATTCGCTTTCCTTCGCTTTTTTTCGGTTAGACGCCTACCCCTTCGGAGTAGGCTATTACACACAAACCCACCTGGCGGTGGCTTTGTGTCGCTGCCGCGGGCTTGCCGTGTCTTTTGCATCTGCCGGGGCCAATTTGCGATGGCGGTGGGCTTTGTCTGGTCGGTTTCCCGTGCCCAAGATTTGCCCTCATTTCCGCAAGGCTCCGCTTATAAGTGCGCTTCGCTATCTTGTGCGCTTTCTTTGCGTGCGTGCGTTGTTTTTTGGTTTCGACGAATTTCGTCGAGACGATTTTCGCGGATTTTTTGAATGCCTGCACCTGAGTGTGAGAACAGTCACAGTCGTTATTGCGAAAATCGGGAGATAGACATGCACCATCCACTCCCACATCCATCACCGCGGGGGCCATCCGGCCCCAAAGGACCCACATCATGCTCTTCACATACAACGCCGCAGGTCAAAAAAGACTCACCATCGGCGAGTGGTTCTCTCTCGAAAAATGGCCGCACAACACCCCGCCCGACATCATCCACCTGCATTTCATCATCATAAAAAGCGGCATCGAATACCGCCACGGCCCGCCTCCGCACGCCGAAGCAGCGCAAGTCAGCGCCCTAATTTTCCATGCAAAACAGTCCACCACACGCTAAACTTGGAGAACATTATGAACATTAGCACTCACACCAGCACCGCCCCCGGCACCCATGCGTCGGACGCTTTTGCGCTAGACGCGGCAGTCTCACGTTTTAGCTCTGAGTCAGCAACGCAGAGCGACCGGGATTTCATTGCAAATATCCTGCTGCTCGCTGTTTTCGACAGTCAAGGGCTCGATGACCGGGGCAATCCAGCCCGAATCGCGCCCGACTTACGAAGCATGCACAGCGCAAGACGATGGCTATTGGGACCTTTGGCGACTTTGTATTTCTTGCACTTAGACATCAACCCGGAAGCGGTGGCTGATCGTTTACGCAAAAAGTGGGCATGGATAGATGCTGATGTAGATGCTGCGGATGGCGGCCAGGTGCGGCATTGATCTGGCCTGAAAATTTGGCGGATTTTTTTTGAATGGCGGCACCTATGGTTGAGACCGATTAAAAAGCAAAAGGAGTAAGCCATGACAGACCAGGAGAAAGACAAAGAGCGGCTGGAAATGCTGGCAGCGTTACCTGACGTCATCAAGCGTCACTTGCCCGCTGATTTTGTAATGCCGACGCGCGATGAACACCGGGCGTGGCGCAATGAAGAAGCCAGAAAATTCTCTTTGCAAATCAACCAGCGGATACAAGCTGTTTTAGAAAGAAATATGAGCATCAAAAAGGGGACTGAACCGCTGGGCTTGTGTCAGAAAATCAACCCTGCAACTGCTGCCACCGCTGCAGCTTTTCGCTGTGATAAAGAAGATCAGATGGTTTTCGAGGATGAGCTATGAGCGTCAAAGAGACACATCTGTCCGGCTCCCCGGCTTCCGTCACAAAATACGTGTCGGAAGAAAAAGAACTGCATAAATCCCGTTCCGGCGAGCAGTACACCACAGGCTATTACAGTGAATCGTCAAAAGCCCCGAGTATGTGGATGGGTAAAGGGGCTGAAATACAAGGACTTTCCGGCGCTATAAACAGTGATGATCTGGAGCGTTTGCTGTCCGGCGTAACCATGGCAGGCGAAGATATATCCGGGCGCGGCGGGCACGACAAAGAGCGCCGCATGGGATCGGACTTCACGTTCTCGGCACCAAAGGCCGCAAGCATCATCGGCATCGCAGACGAGCGGGTTAAACAATGGATGCTGGAGAGCGTTCAAGAAACCGTCGACGAGTATTTCAGTAAAGAGATGGTTTACGCGAGAGTCGGGAAAGGCGGCGCTGTCTCAGAATACACGGAGAACGTCGCGGTGGCCGCGTATCTGCACGAAGCAGCAAGAGCCGCAGACGGTACCATTGATCCGCAACTCCACATCCACGCGGTCGCTCCATCTATGATTCAGCGCGCCGACGGCAAATGGGTCGCCGCGCGTTACGACTACGGCGAAAACAATCAAAAAATTTTCACCTTGGGTGACATTCAGACGGCAAAACTCATGGGGAAAATGCAGGCCGCCGGGTACGATCTGGAAGCCAGGCTGGAAAAAGACGATAAGGGCATCGAGCACCTGAGCTTTGGCGCGCGCGGTATCAGCCGCGAAGCCGAAGAGCAGTTTTCCGGACGGAAAAAACAGATCAACGAATATCTCAAAGCCAACGGGATAGACCCCAAAACCGCAACGCGTGCGCAAAAAGACGCGGCGGCGTTGAACACCCGTGCGGCGAAAGACAAAAACATCGATTCGGTGGATCTAAAGTACGAGCAACGCGCCCGCGCCCGCGAAGCCGGTGTTGATCTGGGCGAAATCCGGGAAAATGCCAACAAACGCGCGGCCACATCCATTAAAGAAGATAAAGAACGAAGCGGCACGCCCTCCGATGATCACCAGATCACCGGCGCGGACGTGATCAAATCCGCCTTGCGCCACCTGGGCGAACGCGACGAGATTGTTACGCGCACAGCGCTAATTGCCGAGTCTGTCAAGATCGGCGCTGGGTACGTCGATTATAAAGACATTTTACGAGCCATGGATGACAGGGAAGGCGGGCTTGTGCGGGTGGACGATCGCGACCGCGACGGCACGGGAAAGTTAGAGCAGAACTTTACCACGAAATCAGCAATTTATCGCGAAGCCGAGATATTGCATCGCGCGCGGGAGGGCCAAGGCAAAGCCGACGCGCTTATCGACATTTCCGAAGGAATTAAACCCGTTGTACCAAAAGATGTTTCATTCACAGAACAGGAGCTTGAAGATGGAAAACCAGACTATGGAAGTAGAAACGATGGAAACAGAGCAGGCAGTAAAGCAGTCAACGATAAAGTCAGCAGTGTTGAAGAAATTGAACCATTCACCCAGCACCGCCTGCGGAGCCTGTCAGAACGCAGTATGGATGCAGACCAAATCCGGGAAGATTCAAGTTTATTGCAAGGTGATGCGAGTGCTGATGGACACGGACTTGATGATTTGCGACGGCCAGATGATGACTCAAGAGTAATTCGTGTAATCAGCGATTTTGAGCAAAAGAAGGGTTTCACACTAGGCGACGGCCAAAAAGCGGCCGTTGCTTTGGCTCTCACCACTCAAGATCGCCATGTGGGAATTGTGGGCGCGGCGGGTGCGGGCAAAACGACGAGCATGGAACTGATCGTCGAGCAGTATCGCGCGGCGGGATATGAAATTATTGGCGTTGCGCCATCGGCAGCGGCGGCGCATGAATTGAAGTCGGCAGGGTGCGACGACACCCGAACGCTGGCGAGCGCGTTGCTAAAACAGCAGAAAGAAGACGAGCAAGGCGGCAAGAAGCTCTACATTTTAGACGAAGCGGGCATGGTATCAGCAAAGGATATGGATGCCTTTCTACAAAAGGCGGACAACGAGGGCGCAAAGACAATTTTAGTCGGTGATCCGTTGCAACTCGCGGCCGTCGAAGCGGGCAGCCCGTTTGCCCAACTGTTAAAAACAGGCGCCATCGCGCACGCAAACATCGATGAAATCCAACGCCAAAAGGATCCACAACTACGAGAAATCGCGCAGGCGTTTGCGCGAGGCGATGCGGCGACGGGCGTTGAATTAGCCAAACCATACATGCGGCAGGTGCAAGCTACAGATCAGGACTACGCCGAAGCCGCGCTCAAAAAAGACGAAGCCCAGGCCGCTGGCGGCGGATCGGACGTAAAGGCGACGGAAAAAATGATGAAGTTCGCCGAAAATCATGATTATAAAGGATCGGACAGCTGCGACGATGTGCGGAAATTCTTGGATGAGAAAGCGTATTACGTGGGGCTGGGCGCGTCTGCGGCAGAGCAACAAGGGCCGAAAGCACCGGCCGAAGTCCGCAAAATCGCCCTTGCCCGTGCGGCCGCCGACGCATATCTGGCGTTATCGCCGGAGGAACGCGAGAAAACCTTGATGTTGGCGGCGACAAACCAGACGCGCCGGATGATCAACGAAAAAGTCAGAGAAGGCATGAAAGCCGAAGGAAGCCTTGGCGACGGCATGACGATCTCGGCCCTGGATAAGCTGGACGTCACCCGTGAACGTGCGACGCGCGCAGTGCATTACGCAGCAAAGGATCCGGACGATGCTGTAATTGTGCAGTTTAATCGTGAATTCAAAGACGCGGACGGCAATGTAATCGCGGCGAAAGGCTCACAGTGGCGGGTGACTGACAACGGCGGCGGCAAGTTATCGCTGCAGTCTTTTGCGAATCAAGACACCAATATCCAGATTGATCCCGCGAAGGCGAAGTTGAACGCCTTCGCCGAAAGAAAAATGGAGCTTGCAGTCGGTGATCAGGTGATGTTTCGCCAGAACGATAAGGAAAAAGGAGTATTAAACGGCACTCAAGGCAAGGTGATCGGCATAGATAAAGAGGCGGGCGTGGTTTTTATCAAAACAGATCAGGGAATGTTGGCGATTGACGCGCGTAAGGCTGAGTCGCTGGACTATTCCTACGCTCGCACTATTCACAGCAGCCAGGGTGCGACGGTAGACCGCACCATTCTTGTCGGTGAAGCGGCGAGGCAGGCGATGGCGGAACTCGCTTACGTGGGTTGCTCCCGCGAAAAAATCGCCTTGACGATCATCACCGACGACATGGATCGGCTCATGAAAGCTTGGAGCAAGTTCGCGGAAAAACATTTCGCGATGGACGCGGCGCGGGCCAAAGCGCCGGAGTCTTACGAAGAGCTTCAGAAGGCGCGTCAGGAAGCGGATCGGGAGTCCGGAGGTGTCGGCGATCTGGCTAAAAAGCGTGCAGCGCAGCAAGCTTTGCAAGAGCAAGCGCCCGCTTTTATTGATATGCCCGATGCCATGGATCCAGATCTGGGCAGCGACAAATTCACCCAAAAGGTTGATGCGGCAATGGAGAAAGTGGCGGAAAACGCAGACGCGGCGCGCGATAGCGACAACACAGCAGCGACAGGGCAGGCACCTGCAGCGGAACCCGTGGCCGAGACACCGGCGCCGGCGCAAACGCAACCGGAGCCAGAACTGGAGCTGAGCGACTGAAGCCAGCACTAACCAATAAGTCATCTGGCCCGCACCATATTGTGCGGGTCCTTTTTTCGTCAAAATCCGCAGTTTTTTTGAATGCCGACACCTATACATGAGAGCGCGGCGCACCGTCGCGCTCCGCCAAAAAGGACATTGATCATGATCAAAGATAGCGAAGCAAAACAGATCGAAGCCAACGAAATTTTGGGCGCACTGACCCGGGCCGGTCTGGTCTGGGACCCAAAAATTGTCGATGGTGCCGTCGTCTGTGCCGAAGACATGACGCCTGACGAAAAGCGTGACGCGGCAGCCCGTGCTGTCGATTTGTATGAAAAGTATTGGTCCGGGCTGCAGCAGGCCGGTGAACATGCGATTGCTGACAAGTACTTCACGCACCCCTGCAATCTTGACGACTTGCGCGGCTACCTGCCCAAGTAACCCCTCCTTCCTTCCTTCATCCATCTATCGCCCCCGGTCGCGGGGGCAAAGGATGTTTATCATGAGCAACCCAAACACAACCGGCCCAAATGACCCCAGATTTTCCACGGGCTCCGGCTTTCTCCAGATCGTCGGCCTGGGCGGCATCGGCGGTCTCGCTCTCGGCTACAGCGCAATATGGGAAGCAATATCGCTATATAAATCATCACATTTAATCAGTCCCGCGGCCATTTTTGACGTAGCTCGCACCGCCGGGATTTTCCCCCACATCTACGCTGCACCCCTCGCCGCAGGTGCGGCGCTGGGTCTCACGGCGGGCCTTTTTC
>JAAOMR010000097.1 GCA_018853935.1 Acidithiobacillus ferrivorans | reverse complement strand
CGGAAACAGGCATGAATGCTTTTTTACAAGACAACCCACTGGTGATTCATCACGAGTTCAATCCGATTGGACGCGATTTTGTGATCGGTGATCTGCATGGATGCCGCGCGATGCTAGATACACTCCTGGACCATGCGTGTTTCGATCCTGCGATGGACCGCCTGTTTTCCGTGGGCGATCTAGTGGATCGCGGACCGGATTCAGTTGGGTATCTGGAATTGCTTCTCGAATCTTGGTTTTTCTCGGTATTGGGGAATCACGATGCCATGTTGCTGGCGTATTGGGCGACACTGAGTGGAGAGCGTCAAAGCCTGTATCGTGATTCGTTTCTATCAGGTTCATATGTGAGATTTAACTATGGAACACATTAACGTTATCGCCAGCATACCAATTCTGGTAATCATCACCAGAATGTTAACATTGATAATCTCCAGAAAATCCACGTTGGCAAAGTTCGCCTACAAAGCACCGGCAATGAGTTTTTTTGTGGTAATATTGGTATCCATGGTTGAGTATGCTGGCCTGGAACAATTAAGTGCGTCACCGCTGATTGCCTACTATATCTATATACAAACAGTATTGCTTGCCATATATGTTACTATAACAGAAAAAAGCGATGTTAGTAGGGCTCTGTCAATCTCCGGCCTAACTTCATGATACGGTATACAAAAGACTTTAAAATAAACATTGGAAGCGTGATGCGGCAAAAATTCCGCATGGTACAGAACCGGTCAAAAGCACCAGACTATCAGGATTATCATTGAGGCTTGCCAGGAGTCGCCGAGGGTTTGGAAAATATTATCTTCAATCAAGGGTGTAGGGTGCAACCGAGCCCGAATGTGGCAATCCCGGACCAAACCTGTGGCGATAGGCATGAGATTTGCCATGGCGAAAGGCAGTCCTATGCCTCTGGATCAGCGAATCGGTACCCGACGCCTTTTTCGGTCATCAGATATTGTGGTACACCGGGATCATCTTCAATCTTTTCCCGCAGTCGTTTGATATATAACCTTACATAGTGGGCCTGATCGCTACTGTGCTCCCCCCAAACCGCACTGAGAATGCGTCGATGCGACAGTACCAGACCCTGATTCATCACGAAAAAGTGAAGTAATTGATACTCCTTGGGCGTCATCGGAATGGGCACTCCACTCTTGTGGAGGGTGTGGGTGAGATCATCCAATGCCAAGGCGCCGACGACCCAATGGGAAGATTCGGCGGATGCATTTGCTGGCTGCCGCCGCCGCAAATGTGCTCGTAGGCGTGCGAACAGTTCGCCAATGGTAAACGGCTTGGTCAGATAGTCGTCGGCGCCGCTGTCGAGGGCCAGTACCTTGTCAGCCTCGCTTCCGCGCGCAGAGATGATGATTATTAATGCCTGTTCCCCTCCGTGGTCGCGTACTCGATGGATTAATCCCTGCCCATCCCCATCCGGTAAACCAAGGTCCAGCAGAATCAAAGCGAACGGTCGACCTTCCTGGATTTGTCGTTTTTCCCAAGCCTTCCAGGCATCTTTCAGCGTGGTTGCCCAGTGCAAGCGATACCCTGGTTCGCGGTCCATCGCCGTCTGTAGAAACCCACCAATACTCGGATCGTCCTCCACCAGCAGGATATCCAGATCTCCTTCATGTATGGTCGTCATGGCTTAATCTCCCTCGGCAGGCATGGGCGGTTCAGTTTTCCGTGGAACGGTAAAACAAAACACCGCACCGCGCACTGCGACCCGGTTACGTACCCAAATACGTCCTCCGTGCAACTCTATAATAGCAGCACAAATGGCGAGGCCCAGTCCGCTGCCGCCCAGCCCATGGGGCGGTTTGACCTGACTGAAACGAAGAAATATCTCCTCTTCGCGACCAGGCGGAACACCATAGCCGTGATCAATGATGCAGACCTTGATCTCGGTATCGTTCGCACTGGCCTCTAATTCTATACCGCGATCACTCGGAGTATATCTGCAGGCATTTTCAAGCAGATTGGTGAGCACCTGCACGAGCAGTTGGGGATCCACGTAGAGCAACGGCAGGTCTTTGGTTATCCGCGTCTGAAAAGGCCGATCCGTGCATACGGTCTTGATCTGCTTGCGTGCGGTGACCAGCATGTCCTCTAAAGGAACCCATTCCTTTTGGAGACGGAGTTGTCCGGACTGCAACGCGGCCATGTGCAGAATGCGATCCACAGTATGTTCCATCTTTTCCGTCTGCTCACGGATATTTTCGAGGAGATCACGCTCTTGCGCAGTCAGTCCCTGCGCATTGCGCTGGAGGGTCGTCGCTGTACCCAGCACGCCAGCCAAGGGTGTCCGGAGGTCGTGGGAAACGGCGCCTAAAAGCGCATTTTGTAATTGCTCGACCCGCAAACGGACATCGGCGTCAGTACGCTGCAGGGAAGCTTGCGCCGAATCCAGCGCCACCGCGATGAGTCGTGCCACCGTTTCAAAAAAACGCAACCAGTCTGCGGGGGCCCGATGCAGATCGAGATCGGACAGCATCATGACCCCCAGCGCCCGCTCGCCGGACAGCATGGGCATAAACAGCGCCGGGATCTCCGCCAGCGTGTCGGTGCTCATCCCGGCATTTTTTTTATTCTGAAAGCTCCACCGGGCAGCGGCCCGCAGATTGCGTTGTGGAGCTTCCAGTTCGGTGGACGCGGGAAACATCTGCAAAGGACTACCCGCGTTGTCCGCCAGTGGCAGCCAGAAGGCGGTCGTAATGCCCACGGTCTGGTGCAGCTTCTCGATGCTGGCGTTGAGAATTCCTTCGACACCACGGGCACTGCTGAGCGCCTGAACCAGTTGATAGAGATTGCGGGCGCGTCGCTCGCGGATCCGGGCCATGAGCTCCTGCTCGTGGGATCGCGCCACCAGTTGGCTGATGAGCAGGATGAGAGAGAGGATCAGCGCAAAGTAAGCGAGCGAGCCCACCGTGGTTGGCAAACCGCGATCCAATCCAAAGGAGTAGTAACTGACCACGGCGGTAATGAACGTGATGAGGGAGGGCCAGCGACCGTAGGTGAGCGCGGCACCCACCGCGCCCAGCATGTAGAGCATGAAGACCCCGGCAAAACCGAGGTAGGCCC
>JAAOMR010000096.1 GCA_018853935.1 Acidithiobacillus ferrivorans | reverse complement strand
AGTGTATCTAGCATCGCGCGGCATCCATGCAGATCACCGATCACAAAATCGCGTCCAATCGGATTGAACTCGTGATGAATCACCAGTGGGTTGTCTTGTAAAAAAGCATTCATGCCTGTTTCCGGTTCATGTGCAATACAGGCACCGGAAACGGTCTCGGTTCGTGTCCTGGTGGTGGTTGCATTTGTGCAGCCTTTGCCAGTTCCGTGAAAAATTCGTCATGTGACTCTATCCAGAGAGCCACCCAACTATTTTTTTGCAAAAATTCGGGCGCTTTACGTTGCAGGAGTTCCAGCAGTTCCCGGTTTTCGTCGATGCGCTTGAAAACACTGCCGCCTGAAAATCTCATTACCGATTCAATGGCGCGCAGGCGTGTTTGATCTTTGGATTTTCTGAAAAACATAATCGTCTCCTAGTACAGGTTGTTTACCCAATTTCCGGATAGCGCATTGCCCGATGCGTTGCTGATGGTGTTTTGGACACTTCCCGCATCCGAAGCATAGCTGCCCGTCGTATTGGTGATAGGGTTAGTTGCCGTACTCAATGCGCCCTGTTCCGCATTCAGCACCGAACCGCTGGCACTGTT
>JAAOMR010000095.1 GCA_018853935.1 Acidithiobacillus ferrivorans | reverse complement strand
CCCAGGTCTGCACCCGCTCCGGCCGCTCCAGGTCATAAATCACCGAGCCCACCGCCGCGACCTCCCCATCCCGCGCCATCACCCGCAACATCGCCTGCAGGGCATCGGGGTGGGGCACGGCATCATTATTGAGCAGCCAGACAAACTCGGCGCCGCGCTCCAGGGCCAGGCGGATCCCGACATTGCAGCCACCGCCAAAGCCCAGATTCTCCCCCGTTTCCACCAGCTCCACCGCAAGCCCCCAGCGGGCGATGCCCGAGCGCAACCGTTGCAGATCCGCAGGTTCTGAGCCGTTGTCCAGCACCATCACCCGCGCCTCTACCCCGCGCAATAAGGTCAATGCGCGCAGGCAGCGGAGAGTATCGGCGGCGCTGTTCCAGTTGAGCAGAATGATGTACACCGCAGCCTGATTCAAACTGTTTCTCTCAGTCATGTATCAATTTGCGCCAAGCGGTAGGTACAGGATCATCGGGTTACCCTGGCAGGGTGTAAATCCATAATGCGCATAGAACGCCTTGGCTTCCTCCCCCTGCGCATCGACCACAAGCGCATACGCGGCCACCTGCTTGCGGGCCTCTAAACAGCGTGCAACGACACATCCCATGAGGATTCGCCCCAGTCCAAGACCCTGATGCGTCGAATGTACAGCCAAACGTCCCAAACGAAAGCAAGGCACCGGATAACGCGGCAATTTTTGCTGTGTACGCGCATCCATTTGCGCCGCATCGATTTGAGCGGCGCTTAAACTGTAATAGCCCAGGATGGTTTTTGGCAGGTCCGTGTCGACCAGCACGCGCACCACGGCAATGCCCTTTTTGCTTTGTTGAACGGCGAAGCGATGAAGGTATTCGTCCAACTCGCCAACGCCAGAGGTGAAGGCTGGGCGGTTATGGCGCTGTGGATCGAGGCATTGCTCTTCAAGCACGCCGAACCTTGCGCGCGAGATCAATCGCGTTTTGCAACGCGGCATTGGGCGTGAATGCTCCATCAAGCGCCATCGTGAATGCCTGAAAATCCTGATCTGACATCGTGATGCGGGACTCCCGATCTAGCAGTGCACGGGCCTTTTCTTTCGCTGCCGTGCGTACGAATGCGGCCATCGTGGTGCCCACTAAGGCCGCAGCGCGGGAGACAACTTCCTTTTCCTCTGCATCCATTTTTAAATCGAATCGGGCAACCGCAGACATACTTCACCTCCTGGTATACGGCAAATCTCCGTATACGGTAATATGCCGTATAAATAATGAGCAAGCAAGGGTCATCCGCGCGACGCACTGCGGCCCGCATGGTTCAAGCGGGAGCCTTATTGTATCCCTCGTTATATGAAAGTTTCGGCCTGCCTCCCTGATTCTCCCAAACGTACGTTCATTGGAAACAGGACTGTGGTGGTCCGCTGCGTGTAGAGTCTATTCAGTGCGGACGGAAAACCCACGCGCGCGACGCCGTGAAATTGAAAACGAGGCCAGCCAGAGACCCAGCCGCAACCGCCAACACCGGTTCTTTTGAGAACATGGTCACCGTCAAAACCAAAAGCACATAAACCCCATTATTGACGACCGCACCAAGAGAATTGGCGGCCACATAATGCATCCACTCACGCAACCGGTTGGGACTGGCATGCTGGGCGAAAGTGAACTGCCGGTTCAGGAGCCACGTCACCGTTACGGCGACCGCGAAAGCGATGGCCTGGGCAATAATGGCATTGGCACCGTTGCTGGTGAGTGCCCAGACAATAGCAGCATCGACTACGAATCCCGCAGCACCAACAAGCGAAAATAAAACAATCTCTATTTTGGCTGGTCTGGACATTGGCCGTACGTACCCTGGTTTTCCTGTTTTCCCACAGGGCTCTGATAGATGCTATATTGCAAATAAGCGAGCATCTTGGCTTCTCGTCGGCCTCGGGTCACGGTATCTAAAATCAATCCCGTAGTGAAGCTTAAAATCGCAACCAGCATGACTCCCGTAGCCAGGACGGCGGTTGGCAATCGTGCAACCAAGCCTGTCTGCAAGTACTGCCAGACCACTGGTATGCCCAAGGCGAGTGATACCATAACCAACACCAACCCGAGCCAGGAAAAAAATTGCATTGGCCTTTCATGTTTGAATAAGTTGGCAATCAACCAGAGTATCCGTATACCATCGCGGTAGGTATGTAATTTGCTTTCTGATCCTTCCGGTCGCCCGCGATAGCTCCCGTCCGTATGCGCTACCGGCATAACCAGCTCCAAAGCATGAACAGTGAGCTCCGTCTCAATATCAAAACCTGTGGACAGTGCCGGAAAAGATTTAACAAAGCGCCGTGATAATACTTTGTATCCAGAAAGCATATCTTTTATTCGGTCACCAAAAATATAGCGTACAGATCCGGTAAGCATCTGATTACCAAGGCGATGCCCCATGCGATATGCTTCCTGTTCCGTTTCTCGGCGAATGCAATTCACCAAGTCGCAAGGTTCACTCATTGCCAGAGTGAGCATCTGCGGAGCGGCTCCAGCATCGTACGTATCATCACCGTCGACCAAGATATAAAAGTCAGCATCTATATCCCGAAACATCCTCCTTACTACATTACCTTTTCCTTGCATATTTTCTTGACGAACGATAGCACCGGCATTTTCTGCTATGACTAATGTATTATCCTGGGAGTTGTTGTCATATACATAGATGGTTGCATCTGGCAGGGTGCGATGGAAATCTGTGATTACCTTGCCGATGGTAAGCGCTTCGTTATAGCAGGGGATTAAGACCGCGATCGCCAGAGAATCCCTAGCCGAAATCGTTGATTCTTTCGGTTGATTCTTCATGCGGTTTTCTCCCCTGTTTTCTGAGTATTAGCACGCAGTTGGAACACTGTTCGATAACTCCACCATAGCAACGCGATTATTGATAGCCAGAAAGCGATCCACGCATAGTTCACGTATGGTGGTGCGAAGCGGAAGCGGACCACATTTTTTCCAGCGCTCAGGGCGATTGTCTGGAAGATTTTCTGATGGGCGGAAACAGCCGTACTGACACCATTTACACTCGCAGACCAGCCCGGCATATAGAGTTCTCTGCGCTGCAGCGTAGCAGGTGTACTGCATTGAGCCACTAAGCCGTCTCGCGTTGGGTTGGAGATTTGGCAGTCGCCGTGCATCACCGTGTAGTAGGGAGCCGGATGAGGCAACTCCCATATATCCAGCAATGCGTCAGAATAGACCTTGCGAAGTCCCTGTAAAGCGGTATCGGATGTTTCCAGAGAAAATTGAATGGCCTTGCCGGGAATTGGCCCCTGTGGCCCGATGACGGTTTGCTCATGGCCCGGCGCCTGCGGCCAAAGCCAGAACGCTTCCGGCCTAGTGCTATCCAAATGAGTAAAAGTAATCGTGAGTGGTGCTCCCGCCTTTACCTGCAACGGTTTCGCCAATGATATACTGAACGGGCTGTTGTCTTGAGATTCGGAAAGTGGCCTGCTTCCCATGACGCAATTGTTGGTGCTCGTGCAGGCTTTTACGGTCAACTTACCATTGGCAGTGTTCCCATAGTTCCCCTGGAAGACACTTACTGCAGTGACGGAAGCATTGTTTTTTCCATCTTTTGATGCATTGATCTTTACAGTTACCGCCCCCCCATTCTCCAGGGCTAGTGGAGTATTTTCACCTGTGCCGGTTTGGTAAGATATGCCAGGTAAGAGTGACTGACCTTTGTTGATAACCACATAACGGACCCCAAGTCGTTCGTAATTATTAACCCGATCAATGAATGACTCAACTCCAGTATTCCCTCCATACCATGGCGCCCAAAAAATCACATCGGAGGATTTTGACAACGGTGGAAAAATATTTCTTCTTACATAGGTGGCCCAATTAGTGGCTATAGGCAAATAATTGTGGTTTATGCTGGCGATGTCGAAATAAGCAGAATAATTTGGTTCGATGGGGCCTAGAGTGTAGAAGCGCTGCAATCCTAGATTGGAATGTAAAAAACGGATGGCTGGCTTATCAACTTTTCCGGGGTGCATACCAGAAAGCTCTGGAGCTATAAACATTATTGAACAATCAACTATAAGGAGAAGTGCGACCATATATCTCCTGTTTTTCAGAGGCAGGAAAACATACATTACAAAAAAAATGGCAAGCATAAATGAGGCGTATAGTAGCGATATAAAAAGGTATTTATTGTGTTTGATAGCAGACAGTGCGGTCTCAACCGAAATCCCAACAGTCAATACTAACAATGCGACTGCAAGCGCCATTCTGGCAATGTTTTTTTTCTCATTTAATCGCTCTAGCGTAAACATTGCAAGTATTACAACAGCCAATCCCCAGGATATCGATGAGTATCGAGTAAACATAGTTTCCGTCAAGAGCGGAATATGATTTATTATAGAGTGTCCGGGCAATCCTAATATTCTAATAAATGACAAAATAATATATATTATCAGCAATAGATAAACTCGATCATTATTTTTTATAGCAAGAGATAATGAGGCGAAAAAAACAATCATGATTCCTACATAACTTGTCCCTTCTCCCCAAAAATAAACTAGAAAAGACTTGCCGAACGTTGACGCTATTGGTCCATATATGTACGGAAAAAAATATATTGGAATATCTCTTACATCTAAAAAAACATTAGCATACTGCGAATGCATATGATATGCATTAGTGTGAACCAAATAACTTGCAAATGCATTAATGATTGGAGCTGCCAGCAATAATCCAATAGCACCGCCAACTATAACTCTTGCTAGAAAAATCCATCTAATATTCTCAAATAAAAACCGATAGATGGCCCACGCAAGCGCCAACAACCCATTAATATAGGCAGCCTCCGGAAACCCGGCATATAAAGATCCAGAAATGGCAAGCGCTATCCATATGATGCCATCTCTATTGCGCTCTTTGCGCGCCCGTTCTATGCCATAGAGAAGTAACGGTAGAAAAGGGATCGTATTAATTACAGCTACCGGACCAGGCATCCACGCAAAAGTGCCGTTGAGCGCGTAGAGCGCCCCGCCAGTCAGCGCGGCTAAACGCCCTAGTTTCAGTTCGCGGAGTAGCGCGAATGTCGCCAGTCCGGCAAAAACCTGCATAGCGATTTTGAGCCAAAGAACGCCATTATGAAGTAACAGAAAGAACACGAAGGGCAGGAAAAAAGCGTTGGGCTGCATCTCGCCTGCCAGCGGCAGCCCAATACCGGAGTAAGGATTCCACCAAGGAATGATACCATGCAGCCAATCCTCAGCAGCCAGATGTCCCAAGGCTTGGGTGGTCCAGCCTACGTTAGGATCGCCATAGGATAGCCCTGGCAGTAAACCGGCCCTTACCCCTTCAACGATACCCGATTGCTGCCAAATCGGATTGGTGCTCAACCCAAAAATAAGAAGCGGTAACTCCACCAGAAAAGGCAGCAGAATCAGAAAAAGTATCGGCAGCCAGGGATAACGGTCCAACCATTCCGGAATAGCAGTATCTGGTTGGGGCGTATTCTCTCTCTCAGTAGGTCGAAACTGCTCAGCCTTCCACAGGCTCATACGTCGTCCTCCATCACCACCTGCAGTACGATGCGTAGCGCCCGGTCCTCTTGCCCCACTATCTGATGGCCCCAGCGTTCGTCGAGCAGGTAGGACCAGATTGCTACGGGATGGGTCGCGCCTTCCAGGCTCAGTCGGAAGAAAAGCCGTTCCTGACCGTGCAGAAGGATTTCACCATGACTGAAGGCCAGTGGGAACATGGCATTATCCTGAGAGCTACTCAGGGCAGTATGCGCGTGCGCCGATTATGATTCATAATTTTACCCTTTTTAATACAATTAGTTACGCCTGTTTGCCCAAGTTTTTCAACCGTTTGCCCAACCTGTGATTCCCCCCCATTCCCGCAAATTCCCGACTTCGTTTGGGCGAAATTTGGGCGCAGATTTGGGCGAAAAACGGACTATATACCCGCTGACTGCCGATGAACAGTTACAGCAGATTTTGGTGAAATTTCCTGCGCCCAAATTTTGCCCAAGTTGAGCTGCTGCAGACACCCGGTTGTAGCCTCGGCGAAAATCGATGGGCTGTTGTTGGCTGGTATAGTCCGCCATTGGCAACGGCGCCAATATAATCTGTCTGTATCTGGCCAAAAAATACGAGGTACAGCGGGTGTTGGATTGCGGATAAGCATATAAGCGGCAACTTATCGGGTTTGGTGTTTGGACCAAAGCCGTGTATGGCAGACCACAAATTTAGACCCTGTTCAATACCTGAGAGTCAGCGAAAGGCTGACATTTATTCTTGTTGCGACTTTGACACGCCATCACAGCTAATGCTATAACACCAACGAGTTTCAAACCAAAGGGGAACGGATGAATCCGTACCAGAAGGTTAACGGGTTGTACTTATGTGCTTTCGGGCATGTAAAGCAGTACCTCTCATACATTATAGAGAGAGGTGAAGACCGCATGCCGTCGTTTGAAATCGGCACGGCGCCGTGCTGGGGAATATTCCAGGCGCGGTATGTGGTGGATGGCCATTTCGGTCATTCTTCGAGGCCTTGAAGTAACACTTTTCCATCTATGGAGATTCCTAAATGAACAAGAAACATATTTTGAAAGTCAGCCCGCTGGTTGGAGCTGTGTTGTTGGCGCTGTCTGCGCCTGTTGCAATGGCAGCGGTAACAGCGCCTGCGGCTGGTAGTTTGCCGGGTAATTTCTCCACCCTGAATGCACCTGGCACAACGTATAGCGCTGGTAGCAGTAATTCAGCCACTATTACCGTATCAGGGGCATCAACGGGAGTAAGCGCTGCTGTATTGCAGTGGGGTGGTACTACGTTGGCCGGCGGCACCGTAGGTTTGGTAACGTCAGCAAATAATGTGCCCGCGACAAACGCAGGTTTTGATATCGGCGCCAATGCGTCTTTGACAATCGCAACTACAGGTACCGCGCCAAGTTCGCTACTGATCAACGACCAGACCGGCAATCCATCCCAGATTTACGGCACGCTGAATGCCAGCAGCTTGGGCGCGCCCCTCTTCATTGCCAACGGTAATGGCGTAATCCTCGGTGCTGGCGGTACTATTAACGT
>JAAOMR010000094.1 GCA_018853935.1 Acidithiobacillus ferrivorans | reverse complement strand
GTTGCCCCCATGCTCGACTGGACGCAAGTTTAATAAAACATTTTATTAAACAACTAGTTTTACCATGTTGCACCGTCATGTTGTACCTATGTTGGATTTTGCACCTTGAATCTGTCCAGGCAAACACCTCATTTCGAGCCAAGGCGGGTACGGTTGACCACAGGGCGATCGCCCATCATACTTGTACATGTTGTTGGACAGGAGTGATCGTTATGCACGTTGTGAGTTATTCGGAAGCCCGTGACAATCTCAAGGCTGTAATGGACAGAGCCGTTGAAGATGCCGATGTTACCATCATTACGCGGCGTGGATCGTCCAACGCGGTTTTGCTTTCGCAGGATCTTTTTGACAGTCTGATGGAAACGGTTCACCTGCTGCGCTCGCCGGCCAACGCTGCACACCTGGAGCAATCCATAGCGCAAGATCGGGCAGGGCAAACATCTCCCCGTGGACTGTCTGATGCCTGAGCGCGTCTCCTGGACGCTGGCCGCGTGGGAAGATTATGAATACTGGCAAGGGCAGGATCGAAAAACACTCCGGAGAGTGAATGCACTGATACGGGATTGCCTGCGGAATCCGCACTCGGGCATTGGTAAGCCGGAGCCGCTGCGGGAAAACCTCTCAGGGTACTGGTCCCGGCGTATTGACGACGTTAACCGGCTGGTCTATCGCACCACGAATGTAGAGCTGATCATTATTTCCTGCCGGTACCATTATTAGGATATCCGGAACGGTTGCAGCGAGAACTGGCTAATGGCGCGCAATCTGCCGTGCCTCCCAGTCCTGTGTGGACTTCTTCCGTGCGGAATCCAGGTACTCGGCAAGATCGGTGACGCGCACCATCCAGGGCGACTTCTGCGATCCCATGCGGAAGGCGGGGAAGGGGAGTTCACCACGCATGGCTTTCATGGCTGATTCCTTGCGGCTCATCCCTAGGTATTTACTGGCCAATATTTCAAGTGGTATATCGGCCTGCCCAAATTCCGCCATGAGTAAAAAGACAGTATTCATTAGGTATTCCTCAATCTACCAGTCGTGTCCGTCGCAGCATTGTTTCCACCAGCACCGGATAATCCATCGGGTCATCAATGACCACCACGTTACTCGTCGGCGCTTCCAGGCCCGTATAACGCCGGTCTAGCAGGGCAGACAAGCCAACCACGGAGGCCGCCGCATTGGCGTTGTCCGGTTGGTCATCCAGGAAGGCCACGGCACCGATACGCTGAAGCGCTGCGGCTTTCTCAGTAGGTGCATGGTGCGGATTAACGCAGATCACTCGTCCGGCGGGCAGCAGCCCACAAAGCGAGTCTACCCGTGCCTGATGAAATTCAGCCCTGATGCTGGTCACCGCCCAAACCTGGCACCCCATATCTTCCAGCGCATACACCATATCCCGCGCATGGTTGTACAGCGGCACGTTGGCCCACTCCACCTCATGATGGAATGTGTCCCAGACATGATGCGCGTCTACCTTGGGAATGCCGTAGCGGTCATGCAGTTGATATGCCTCGTTCAACTTCTTGAGGTCAGGCCAATCCAGTACACGGCGTGCGCAATCCGTCCAATGCCTTTCGAAATCGCAGAGTATCCCGTCGATGTCCAGAGCGACTTTACGGCTGTCGGCCTCACAGACGGCGAATCCCCCTGCGTTGTGCGAATCGATACTCATCAAACACTCCTATAAATTGGCAG
This sequence comes from Acidithiobacillus ferrivorans, assembly GCA_018853935.1. Taxonomy (GTDB): domain Bacteria; phylum Pseudomonadota; class Gammaproteobacteria; order Acidithiobacillales; family Acidithiobacillaceae; genus Acidithiobacillus; species Acidithiobacillus ferrivorans. The sequence goes on along the minus strand of JAAOMR010000094.1, from coordinate 4,716 downwards.
AAATTTAGTCCAATGGATTTTAACTAATGGCCGCATCGGCCGCTTTTTTCGCCTGCGCAACACGCGCCGCGCGAGGAGATCTGATGCACGTGTCTGTACCTGTTGCGGAACACTGAGACGCCAGTTTTTGAACCATCTGGAGATATTGGACGGTGATTTCCACGGGGCGCTTTTCAACCGCTGGACACATGACTTCACTACGCAGGATGTTGCGTAAGCCGGGGATGTCCAGGTCGCGAATATTATTTGCCATTGATCGCCAACAGGATGCCGATGCAAGTCCATTTTTTGACGCGCAACGGGTGGCATCAGCCTTGTCATAACCGGCCGCGCTGCGGAAGAATGCGGATGCTTGGCCTAGCATTGCAGCGCAAGCGTCTTTGGTAGCTTGAGATGGTGTGATGGCCGTGGTAATCATCGGAGAATGGGCGACTACAGGTGGCCGCGTAGCTGTTGTCATTGCGATGGATTTCGGTGAAACCTGTGCGCAGCCGCTCATAAGGGCGGCAGCCAGAGTGATAAATGCTAATGTTTTCATCAATTGTTCTCTCCGCGGGGCATAAAAAGACAAAAGTTCTCAGGACGACCGGAAGCCCACAAGCGCACCCCACGATCTTTTGATCCGGCATGCAATATGTCGATTAATCCGTCTTCACTGTTTTCCAAGTTAGACGAAATCGCATCCATAAGATGCTGACCATTACAGGAAATGATGATTTTCGCTCCGGCATATTTGGCCGGGACCGTGTATTCGACATTTCCAAATTCACCTACCCCTGAAAGATGTATCCGATTTTTTGAGAGTGTCATGATCACCACCCAGTCATTTTTTGTTTCTGGCTGGGCAATCATGCACAAGTCCAGAGCTTGGAGCATTTCTTGTGTACTGGTTGTCAGAACAAAATCATTCTGCACGTTAAGTAGCTTTCTCCATGCGGGATACTCTCCTGAGATCAATCTGCTAGAAAGCGTTTCATCGCAGTAGCTGAACTTGGCTAAAACATCGGTGCCTGAAATGCTTAGTAAAGCACCTTTATCTTTGACTCTTTTTAGTCTTGTTTTAAGTGCGTCAATAGAATTTCTCGGTACAATTCCATTCCAAACGGCTTTGCCGATGACATTCCCGGACTCACAATGTGCCAGGCGGTGACCATCCATTGCGGTCAGTCTGATGCCCTCGACAAATGTCTCCACAAATAGCCCATTTACATAGTGCCTGGGATCTTTGTGTGAAGACTTTATTACGTGTTCGACATAGTTCAGGCTGTCAATGAACTTGTCCACAGACCCGACTGTTGCGGCGACAGCTTCTTGTGGTCCGTCGCTGGAGAGTGGAAAGGCCTCTGGCGATATGGTCTTGAGCCGGATTTCGCCGCTGGCTAGAGCAATGGCTATTTCATTGTTTTGCATTGTGAACCGGATCTGACTTTCTGCTGATTCGACAGCGTGACAAACCCTGGATATGCTCACGATTGGCAGCAGGTGCTGTCCTTTATGGTGGTCCTTTTCCAGAAAGCCTGCAGGAATATCCACATCTGTCACACCATTAGTGGCGAGAATCCTGTCGTCACGGAGCATTGCGTAGCTCATTACGGGCACCCCCGCCGTTTTGATCAACGATGACAGATCCGAAAACACGGAGGCTGCAGATTTGGTTTCGATCAGCATCACACCACCCTCCGTTGATCTATGGCTTTATTGGTGGTGATGGTCATTCGTGCCCCCTGCTCCCGGAGACAGCTGGGCAAACATGCCAGACCCGGCCCTGGTTTTGCAGGGCCCGTGCGGCTGCGTCCGTCGCGTTCTGGTCATCGGTCTCGATATGGATGCGTTTCATAAGTTTCTTTCCACCTAAGCTGGGCAACCGTGTCCGGCTGCTGCGAATAATAATAGCAAAGCTATTTTTTATTGACAATAGCCCAGCTATTTAATATCTGCGGTGGGGGTTCGGAGCAGTTGGATCGTAGGGATGTGAACCGACAGACAACCAGTAGAACACGCAAGGAAGAGGGGAAAAAAGCAAAGGCCCCACCATAAGTGGGGCCAATAGACATAGCACTGGATTGCAATCTCCGTTGTGCGACGGCCTCCAAGGAGGACTTCCGCCCGATGCCAATGGCAGCGCGGTATGGTGGACCCATGGGTCAAGACAGTTAGAGGGTGAGTTTAAGCTGGTTCGGTTACTTCCACTGCAGCGGAATGGCGCTGCCCCAAATCATCCATGAGTAACGGCTACGCCGCGATCTTCGGATACTTGTCCACAATACAGGCCCCGCCGCCCTGGCCGGTCAAATAAACCTGATCCGAAGTACCACCTGTTGAACAGCAGATTTGCTAAATCCGTCCGCATGTCTCCCCAGGTATTCCTTAGCCAATCCCAACTGTTTTCTGATTTCTTTAATGCAGTTGCCGATGTCGGCTATGCAGTCACAGCCTCTCCCCTACCGTCTGCCGATACATAACCCTTCCTATCACCCGGTATTCTTCTGGCAGCTTCTTAACGTGCCACTGAGGATTGAGAGGCTTCATGTACCAGTCCGGTCCGTCCTTAATAATCTGCTTGAACGTGGCTTCCTCGTCCTGTTCCCCGTTACCGATAATGACAAAATCTCCGGGCCCCCAAGGCGCGTCTGGGTCAACCACGATCCGATCACCAGGCTTGAATCGGTCCGCCATGCTGTCCCCTTTGACGATCAGCGCATAGCTATTCTTGCCTAGGCTATTGAACTCGACAGGAACCCACTCGGTGACACTGGATAGATCAAGAACATCTATGGTCGTGCTCATCGCTCCGGCTTGCACCCAAGAGATAACGGGGAGAACATGGCGTGGCGTGCCCATGGGCTCTATGTTACGGTCGATAGTGCCTGTCGTTTCACCGGCGGTGGGAGGGAGATTCCATAGCGCTTTATTTGGGTGCAACGATCGCATCTGTGGCCATACCAACTCTTGGCCTTCGACGCGATAGTCAGTGGGAGAGGCTGCATCCATTCCCTCCTGCCCTAACGGGTTGGTTTCGTCAAACTTGTGAACCAACGCGCTCAATCTTGCTTTTTCTTCTAGCTCCTTGGCCAAGCGCGGTGAGAAAGAAGTTACCGAAATTCCTAAGTACAGAGCGAACTTGACGGCCACGTCAGCCGACAGTCTGTTTACGCCATGCAGATAGTGGCCAACATTTCCTTGGGTGCCAAGGCCCATGTCAGCTGCTGCCCTTTCTTGGCTGAAAGGGCAGCCTTCTTTTTTCTTCTTGCACTTGACGCGCTCCCACTCCGCTAAAAGGTCTGCTGCCTCCTTGTGCTGATCGGCTGGGATATTTCTGGTTGTCTTCATAATAGGGATTCTATTAAATCCTTCGCTGGTGTCTAATAGTTTGCTATTGACATATTAAATAGCGCCGCTATTATGTTCGCCATGGACCTCATTTCTTACCTTAGATCGACTACACAAGTTGCCTTGGCCAGGAAGCTGGGCGTGACTCAGGGCACAGTTTGGCAGCTCTCTAACGGACGCATCCGAATGTCCGCCGATTGGGCTGACCGTATTCATAAGGCCACCAACGGCGCGGTAACGCGCGAAGAACTCCGCCCCGACATCTTCGGCCCCAATCCCCAGGCCCAGTCCATCACCGGGCAGGACCATCGTGTTGCGGAACGTCGCAGCACGAACCGACGCGTCACTACCCGCCGAAGGCTTTCTCCGGGTACAAACACATGAACCCCACCCTCAAGCGTTCAGGGAGGTTCCCTTCCTTTTCACTACCCCTCTCGTCGGGGACAAGTCCTTATGAAAACCCAGACCTATAATCCCGGCCTGCATGACGTGGAGATCAAAGTGCGCCTCACCGAAGAGGACGCAGCCATGATCAAGGCCATCGCGAAACGGGAAGGACTTAAGCCTGCAGCATTCGCAAGACTGCTTCTGAAAAAACAGCTCCACACCATCACAAGAGCGTACCAGCCCTCGCATCTTTGTGAAGGGCCCATACACGGCATGGAAAAGCGAAAAACCGTGGCGGTCGATGGACCACCGGTGCCGGTACAGCAACCGCAGGCTGGAGGGACTGAGGGATGAAAATGATCACCCCCCATCAATTTAGCGTCAGTGCCAAGGTTGCCGGGCTTCGGCGGCATTGCCAATCCGACTTACAAGATTTTTCCACGCAAGGACATCGCCCATGAGCGCACTGGATCCTGTTGTGTCCGCCCGTTCCGCCTATCTGCCCACAGGTCCCCGTGAGGAATATCGCGGGGAACGTCCCGTCTACCGGAGGGACGTGGGGCCGCGAGGGGGTTCCGCCCCAGGTGAGGTGCAGGCCTCGATACCGGCGCAGGCGGCGACCGTAGTCATGACCGATCAGATCGGTGCCGAAAAGCGTGAACTGCTACCAGCTCCCTCCTCTGAACCATCCACCTCTCAGGAGGCCTCCGCCGTGCAGCCTACGACACCCACATCGACCAATCCAGAGACTCACTTGCCCCTGGCAGGGCTTACGGTCGGCGCTGGCGAACCTCCGCAAGACATCGGTGGAGAATACAACGGGGGCGAGAAGCCCAGCGTCGTGGACTTCAATCCGGGGGCGCTTGCCCATTTGCCGAAGAAGGAACAGATCGTCGAGGCGGTGCGGCAAGGGTATGGCACCTATGCCGAAATCGCGGCGGCTACCGGCCTGACCAAGTCCGAAGTCAGCGCCGTCATTCACGCCACATTACTACTGGC
>JAAOMR010000093.1 GCA_018853935.1 Acidithiobacillus ferrivorans | reverse complement strand
GCCCGCCGTTTCGAGGAACGTTGTGCGGAGGCCTATCACGAACGCCAGATCGGCGGTTTTTTGCATCTCTATCCCGGTCAGGAAGCCTGTGCTATCGGTGTGCTGGAAAAGGCCCGCCCCGGTTCGGACTATGTGGTGACCGGTTATCGCGACCACATTCATGCACTGAAGTCGGGGATGGATCCCAAGGTGTTGATGGCAGAGCTCTTTGGCAAAGAAACGGGCTGCTCCAAAGGCCGCGGTGGTTCCATGCACCTCTTTGATCCTGATGTGCACTTCATGGGTGGCTACGCACTGGTCGGTGGGCCCTTCCCACTAGCCGCTGGTTTCGCTAAGGCGATTCAGTTGCGTGGCAGCGATGAAATCTCCATCTGCTTCCTGGGTGACGGCGCCAACAATCAGGGTACTTTCCATGAGACCATGAACATGGCGAGCCTGTGGAATCTGCCGGTGCTCTTTATCTGCGAAAACAATCTGTATGGCATCGGCACCGCCATCGAACGTTCGACGGTGGAAATTAATCAGTACAAGCGTGTGGCCTCTTATGGCATTGAGGCTGCGCAGTGCGACGGTCAGGATATTGATGTGGTCATGGCCCACGCCGAAAAGGCGGTGCAGCATGTGCGTGAAAAGCGTAAGCCCTACTTCCTGGAGTTGATGACCTACCGTCTGCGCGGTCATTCCATGTCAGATTCCGGTGCTTACCGCTCCAAAGAAGAGGTAGAAGAATGGGCACTGCGCGATCCCATCGGTATCTATAAGCGTCGTCTGATAGAAGCCGGGGTGCTCAGCGAGGATATCTTCCACGCCATGGACGTGGCCGTTCAGGACGAAATCGAGAACGAGATCGTGCGTTTTGCCACCGAGAGTCCGGAGCCGCGCGTCGAAGACGTTGCCCGTTATGTGTATACAGAAGGAGGCAAGCAGCCATGGCTGAAATGATGTATTGGCAGGGTATTCTGCGCGCCCATGATGAGGAAATGGCGCGGGACCCGCTGGTCTTTGCCATGGGTGAGGATATTGGCGTCGCTGGCGGTACCTACAAGGCGACCAGCGGTCTCTTCGCCAAGTACGGCGAGCTGCGGGTAGTCGACACCCCCATCTCCGAAAACAGCTACACGGGCATCGGCGTCGGTGCGGCCATGATCGGGGCCCGTCCCATCGTCGAGATCATGAGCGTCAATTTCGCCTGGCTGGCCATGGATCAGCTCATGAACAACGCCGCGAAAATCCATTACATGTCCGGTGGACGTATCCGCTGTCCCTTTGTGATGCGGGTGCCGGGCGGCACGGCGCATCAGTTGGGTGCCCAGCATTCGGCGCGCATGGAAAAAGTCTTCATGGGTATTTCCGGCCTGCGGGTGGTGACCCCGGCAACGCCGCGCGACGCCTACGGCCTGCTGAAAAGCGCCGTGCGTTGCGACGACCCGGTGGTGATCATAGAGCACGAAAGTATGTACAACCTCAAGGGCGAGATACCGGATACGGAGTTCTTCACCCCGCTGGAAGGGATAGAAGTGATGCGGCCCGGTAAAGATGTCAGCATTTTTGCCTACAACATCAGCGTGCACTGGGCGCTGGAGGCGGCGCAGCAGCTGGCGCAGGAGCATGGTATTGATGCCGAGGTCATCGATCTGCGGGCACTCAAGCCCATGGATCGGGCCGGTATCGCGGCCAGCGTACACAAGACGCATCGCGCCATTATTGTCGAAGAAGACGAGGCGCCCGTAGGCGTAGGTTCCGAGGTGATCGCAATCGTCAACGAGGAATGTTTTTTCGACCTCGATGCCGCACCAGTGCGGGTGCATGCCCTGGATGTGCCCATTCCTTATAACCGTCGCTTGGAAAAGGCGGCGATCCCCAATGCCGGGGATGTGGTCGCCGCGGTGCGGAAGATGCTGGGTCGATAGTAGTATCCGGCGACCTGTTCTGGTGGTTGATCGTGACCCGTCCGGCGAACGGCGACACGGCCTCCCTCTCAATCTCGATTTGAATGAATAATGGTGAAACATGGCTGAACCTTACGTCATCAAGATGCCGCAACTTACTGACACCATGACGGAGGGTGTGCTGGTGTCCTGGGAGAAGCCCGTGGGCGCACGGGTGGAGCGCGGCGATGTGGTGGCGACGATAGAAACGGATAAAGCCATTATGGATGTGGAGGTGTTCCGCTCGGGTTATCTGGCAGGGCCTCTGGCCGACGCCGACAGTGTCCACCCGGTGGGCGGGGCTATCGGCTATATCACCGATAGTGCGGTGGCGACGGTAGCGGCGCCTATTCAGGCGGCGCCTGCTGCTGCTACACCAGAGCCGATGGCCGCTGCGGTATCCGCCCCTGAGGGCTATGCGGTGAAAATGCCGCAGCTCTCCGATACCATGACCGAAGGCGTGCTGGTGTCCTGGGAAAAATCTCTGGGTGACAAGATTCAGCGTGGGGATGTGGTGGCGACGGTGGAAACGGACAAGGCCATCATGGATGTGGAAGTCTTTCGTGAAGGTTACCTTTCCGGTCCGTTGGTGGCGGCAGATGTGGTAGTGCCGGTAGGTGAACCTATCGCTTGGCTGGTGGCGTCGCCGGAGCAGGTCCAGCGCGACAGCGCGACAGCCAGCACCGGTACGGTGGGCAAAGTCAGTTCCGTGCATGCCCCTGCAACGACCGTGACCGCCGCGATGCCTGCTCTGGTGTCGGGCGCGCATCCGGCGGCACGCCCGCAGCAGGGCGCAGCCAGCCCCTTCGCCCGGCAGTTGGCGGGTCAGCAGGGGGTGGATCTCAACAGGCTGCGTGGCAGCGGTCCAGCAGGCGTGATTGTCGTCGCCGACGTCCTCGCGGCTGGCGGCGATACGGCACCAGTCGCCACCACCCGCCCCAGTGAGCCTGCCGTGCCCGGCAACGGCCGCGCCATGACGGCCATCGAAAGAGCCATCAGTCAGGCGATGGTTGCTTCCCTGAGTATCCCGGTTTTCCATGTCACGGTGCAGGCCAAGCCCGAGGCTCTGATCCGCGCGGCCAAGGCGCATCAGGTTTCCGTCACGGTGGCTATCGCCAAGGCCGCTTCCCAGGCACTGAGCAAGCATCCTTTGGTGAATGCCGCCTATCAGCCCACGGATAAAATTGTCGAACGTGGCCAGCATGACATCGGTATTGCCGCGACCACGGAAGATGGCGGGTTGGTGGTGCCGGTGCTACGTGGGGTGGAAGGCAAGGGCCTTGATCAGTTGCAAGCAGAATGGACCCCGTTGGTGGAGAAGGCGCGCAAACGTCGTCTCAGTCCGCCCGAATACACCCACCCCACCTTCACTATCTCCAACATGGGCATGTATGGCATTGCCCAGTTCGATGCCATCGTCACACCGGGCACGGCGGCCATCATCGCTATTGCCGGCAATGGCCCCGAAGGTATGCCCATCACCATTACTGCGGATCATCGGGTGGTGAACGGCGCCGAGGCGGCCCTGTTTCTCAAGGACCTGAAGCAGGCGATTGAGCATCCGGAGGCTTGGCTGGCCAGCACGGGGCCGGTGATTCCTGAAGGGAATTATGATGTGCAGGTGCTGGTCATCGGTGCGGGTCCTGGTGGTGAAGACTGTGCCCGCGAGTTGGTGGAGAACGGCGTCAAGGCCGCAATGGTTAACAATGCGCCTTTGCCCGGTGGCGAATGTCTGTGGCGCGGCTGTATCCCCTCCAAAGCTTGGCGCGCCGCGGCAGACCGTATCCGAGACCGTGAGCATGATGCCGCCATGGGCCTTAGCTTGGGCAAGCCCAATTTGGATTGGGTGCAACTGGAGCAGCATCGCCGTGGCATTCTCCAGACGCGCGGGGAAATGGCCCTGAAAACCGATCAGGGCATGAAGATTCAGGTGCTGGAAGGCTATGCCCGCTTCACCGGCGATCATAGTGTCGAGATCAGCGGTAAAGATGCGCGAACGCTGACTTTTGGCGCTTGTGTCATCGCTACGGGTGCTCCGGCCTTTGTGCCGCCGATTCCCGGTATTCAGGAGGCGTTAAAAAGTGGCGCCGCTGTGACTTCTGATACGGTCTGGGACTTGAAGCAGCCCCCCAAACGCCTCTGCGTTATCGGTGCGGGAGCCATCGGCATGGAAATGGCGCAGATGTTCCATGACTTTGGCGCCGAAGTGCGGGTGCTGGAAGCCTTGCCGCGGCCGGTGGCGGAGATGGAAAAGGAGGTCGCGGAACAGTTGATGAAGGCCCTCGCCCACAACAGTCCGCGCTTGCAGGTGTTGACCGACGTCAAAGTGGCGGGTGTCACCGGGCAGGTCGGTCAGTTAGCGGTTCGATATCAGGTCGGTGAAGAAGCAGCGACTTACAACTGCGATCTGCTGCTGGTGGCAACCGGTAAGCGCCCGGATACCAGCGGTCTGAACCTGGCGGCGGCCGGCGTAACACTCGGTGAGCGGGCTGCCATCGCTACGGATGCGACCGGGCGGAGCAATGTGCCCCATATTTATGCTGTGGGTGACGTGATTGGCGGTTACATGCTGGCCCACACGGCGGCTCAGCAGGGGCGAATTGCGGCGGCCAATCTGCTGGGCCGCAGCGTTCGCTACGATGCGGCGAAGGACTGTGGTGTGACTTTCACCCGACCGCAGTGCGCCTTTGTCGGTTTGTCCCTGGAGCAGGCGAAGGCTGCGGGCATGGACGCCGTCGAGGTCAAAGTGCCGATGAGCATCGATGCCAAGGCGATGATGACCGGTGAGACCGATGGTCTGATCAAAATAGTCGCTGACAAGATGAGCCATCGCATTGTTGGCGTACACTTTCTGGCCGATCATGCGGATACCCTGGTGGGCGAGGCGGTGCTGATGGTGAGTGCTGGTCTGACGCTGGAGCAGGTGGCCGAAGCCATTCATCCGCATCCAACGCAGACTGAACTCTTCGGCGAAATGGCGCGGCGTCTGTTGTCCCGGCTGCGCCGCTCCGTCAAGGCAGGGGGCTGATTTTGGGGTTGGCAGTAAACTTTCCCCCGGACATTCCGGCACCGAGTGGGTGTTAACGCGGTCTGTGGCGCGGCTTGACGCCTGTGCGTAAAAGCGAGCAAAATACTCGGGTATCCACTGGATGAAGCGCTGCGGCGCATGGAGCGATGCATGATGAGCACAGCAACCGAAACAATGACCAACCTGGATTCCATTCCTCCGCTTATGACCCTGACGCAAAATGCAGCGGACAAGATTGCTTCGCTGGTCGAAGAAGAAGGTTCTGAAGGCCTGAAGCTGCGTGTCTTTGTGACAGGTGGCGGTTGTTCCGGCTTTCAGTACGGTTTTACGTTCGATGAGAATATGAATGAAGGCGATACGGAAGTGCAGCAGTTTGGCGTGAGCCTCCTGATCGATCCCATGAGCTATCAGTATCTGGTAGGTGCAGAGATTGACTACAGCGAGGGGTTGGAAGGCGCGCAGTTCGTCATCAAAAACCCCAACGCGACAACGACCTGTGGTTGTGGGTCTTCTTTCTCGGCTTGATTGCCGGATATGGTACTGAAGTGCCCCAAGGGGAGGCTGATGGCCTCCCTTTTATTTTACGGGCAGGTTATGATGATCGAACGACCGTGGTCTGGAGGCCTTTGTTGAGGATGCCCTCCGTCCGAATGATAAAAGGAGTTCTGTATGGCGGAACCGAACTTTGCGCCAGGTCTGGAGGGGGTGGCTGCAACCCACTCCAGCATTTCCAATATTGATGGTGTTGCTGGTTTGCTGAGTTACCGTGGTTTTGCCATTGCGGATTTGGTGGCGTATAGCAGTTTTGAGGAAGTCGCACTCTTGTTGCTGGACGGCGTTCTGCCGAGCGCGGCTGGTCTGGGAGAATTTGATCGCGGGCTGCGCACCCATCGCCAGGTCAAATATAATGTCCGGGAAATCATGAAGTTTATGCCGGTGACCGGGCATCCCATGGATATGCTGCACTGTGCTATGGCCAGTCTGGGCATGTTCTACCCGCAGCAGGAGCTCTCCGACGCCGAGCGCGAAAATACGCTCCATCTGGATGCTATGGCGATGCGGATTATAGCCCGCATGCCGACTATTGTGGCCATGTGGGAGCAGATGCGCTTTGGTAATGATCCCATTCCACCACGCCCAGACCTGAGTCATGCAGCTAACTTTCTGTATATGATCTCGGGCCGGGAACCGGACCCAACCTTTGCTAAAATTCTCGACTCCTGCCTGATTCTGCACGCCGAGCACACCATCAATGCCAGTACCTTCTCCGTGCTGGTGACCGGCTCTACCCTCACTAACCCCTACCATGTTATTGGTGGGGCGATTGGGACACTGGCTGGTCCGTTGCACGGCGGTGCCAATCAGAAGGTGGTAGAAATGCTGGAAGAAATCGGTTCTGTCCAGCGGGTAGGTGCCTATCTCGATGAGCGGATGGCTAACAAGGATAAGATCTGGGGCTTCGGGCACCGTGTCTACAAGACCCGTGATCCGCGCGCCGCGATTCTCAAGGATACGATGGAAGATCTGGCCAGTCACGGTCATCTGCGCCACAGTCGCCTTTTTGAAATCGCCATAGAGATGGAACGCCAGGCTACAGAGCGACTCGGCCCCAAGGGCATCCATGCCAATGTGGATTTCTACTCGGGCGTGCTGTATCACGAGATGGGTATCAAAGCGGACCTTTTTACGCCTATTTTTGCTATGGCGCGTTCTGCGGGTTGGCTGGCCCATTGGCGGGAGCAGTTGGCGGACAACCGGATTTTCCGGCCTACACAGGTGTATACAGGGGAACAGGGTCAACACTATGTTCCTGTGGCACAGCGGTCTTAGGAAAAACGTTATGACAGAAGTTTTACAGGATATTCCCTTCCTGGCTACCGATCGGGTGGAAGCGCTGCTGGATATTGAGCGTCACCTGATCGCCGCACAATCCACTATTGAGCGCTGGTTTCGCGGACAATGGCAGCGGACGCCGCCACCGTTCTATGCCTCTGTGGATTTGCGCAATGCCGGGTTTAAGCTGGCACCCGTGGACACCAATCTGTTTTCGGCGGGATTCAATAATCTCAATCCGGAGTTTTCGCCGCTTTATGTTTCGGCTATTCAACATTATCTGAATCAGTATCATCCGGGTCTGGAGCGGGTGCTCCTGATCCCTGAAAACCACACCCGTAATCTCTTTTATCTGGAGAATGTGGCGCGGCTGCGCGAATTGCTGGAACTCTCCGGCCTGGAAGTGCGGGTGGGCTCACTGATTCTGGAAGATCGCATGGCTTATAATCTGCCTTCGGGTAACCTGCTCCTTCTTGAACCGTTGCAGCGTGTCGGTGGGCGTTTGACGACGGCGGGCTTCGATGCGCAACTGATTTTGCTGAATAATGACCTGTCAGGCGGCGTGCCTGAAATACTGGAACATCTGGAACAACCTGTCCTGCCTCCCCTCGCGGCAGGCTGGCGCAACCGGCGCAAATCCCAGCACTTCGCCCATTATCGTGCTGTCGCGCAGGAGCTGGCGGAGGTGATCGACATTGATCCATGGCTGATTGATCCCGTTTTTCGCCGCTGTCAGGGCATTGATTTTATGCGCTCCGAAGGACGCGAGTGTCTGGTCGCCAATGTTGATGCCGTGCTGGAGATCACGCGCGAGCGCTACGCCCATTATGGCATCCGCCAGCGGCCCTTTGTCATCGTCAAAGCCGATGCCGGTACCTATGGCATGGGCATTATGACGGCTTATTCGGGTGAGGAGTTTCTGGACCTCAACCGCAGGGAACGCACCCGCATGGCCAAGAGTAAAGAGGGCCTGCCGGTGAGTGATGTTTTTATTCAGGAAGGGGTTTACACTTTTGAGCAAACCGCCCAGGAGGCCGTAGCTGAACCGGTCGTGTACATGATCGGTCAGCAGGTGTTGGGTGGCTTCTACCGAGTGCATACGGAGCGCGGGCGTGATGAGAACCTCAACGCCCCAGGAGCGCACTTTGAGCCCATGGCCTTTGGCCAGACCTGTGTGGTTCCTTGCCGGAAATCACCGCCCGATGCGCCGGTAAACCGTTATTATGCCTATGGCGTTATTGCGCGCCTGGCGCTGGTGGCCGCGACACGGGAGATGGCGGACTGGCGGCTACAGGATGCGCAGGAAGCAGGCCAATGAGTATGCTTAAGGCCGCTATACTCATGGACCCTATCATTGGCATCAAACCGGCTAAAGATACAACCTTTGCTATGCTTCTTGCGGCGCAGGCACGCGGGCACCAGTGCTGGGTGTTTACCCTGTCCGACCTGTTTCTGCGTGATGGGAGTGCCTGGGGGCGATTAAGTGCCGTGGTCGCGCGCGATGGTGTGGAAGACTACTGCACGCTGGGTGAGCCGGAAGAACGTCCCCTCGCTGACATGGATGTGGTGCTGATGCGTAAGGACCCACCCGTTGATCTGGAATATCTTACCGCCTGCTATTTGCTGGAGCATGCAGGTACCTGGGTGGTCAATGATCCGGTCACCCTGCGCAATGCCAATGAAAAGCTCTATGCCCTGCATTTCCCGGATTTTCTGCCGCCCTTGCTGGTCAGTCGCGATCTTGGGGATTTGCGCGCCTTTCTCGTCGAGCATGGCGAGATTGTCGTCAAGCCGCTTTCGGCGCGGGGCGGCGAAGGGGTGTTTTATTTGCACTTGCAGGATCGCAATGTCGGCAGCATTCTGGAAACGGTGACGGGCTGGGGCCGGCATTATGTGATGGCGCAGCGCTATCTGCCTGCTATCCGTGAGGGCGACAAGCGCATCCTCCTGGTGGATGGTGTGCCCGTATCGGGGGCTATGCTGCGGGTGCCTTCGGCCTCGGATTTTCGCGGTAATCTGGTGGCCGGAGCACAGGCCGTTGCGGCAGAACTTACGGACCGTGACCAGGAAATCTGTGCGGCGATCGGACCCGCCCTGCGTGCTGCGGGCCTGCTTTTTGTCGGTCTGGATGTGATTGGCGGATATGTGACGGAGATCAATGTCACCAGCCCCACCGGGGCACGGGAAATCAAGCGCTTCTGTGGGGCGGATGCTGCGGATCTGCTCTGGCAACGTCTGGAGCAGGGGCGATAATGCCGCTATGCCCGTGCGGCTGGTCACCGACACCTGCCGTTTTCGAGCGAAAACACGTATCATGGGGACTATGACCTTTTCATCCCTCAAAAATCATTGTCGTCCAATAGCGTCCATCGACGTACAGAAAAACAAGAATCCATATAAGAAATAAAAGCTAGTGTCCAATAGCGTCCAACGGCGTCCAGTGACAGCCAAGTAAAAAGCGGGTATAAAAGCGGGTATGGATTCCAGTCTACCCGCTTTTATATGCTGACAGATATAAAGATCCGTCAGGCCAAAGCTACAGGCAAAACCTGTAAGCTGACGGATGGGCGCGGCCTCTATCTGGAGGTCACCCCGACGGGCGCGAAACACTGGCGCTATCGGTACCGCATTGCCGGCAAGGAAAACGTCTATGCCATGGGCAACTACCCGGAAATATCCCTGCAAGAGGCCAGAAAGGCCCGAGAGGACGCCCGAGACCTCGTAAAACAGGGTGTCCACCCCGCCCATATCCGCCGTAAGAACCAAGGGGAAAAGGAAGCTGGTAACGCGATTACATTCAAGAAGGTAGCTGACGAATGGCTGGTTAAAAAACAGCCACATTGGTCGCCCGGTTATTATGCACGGATCAAGGATGGTCTCGAAAAAAATGCCTATCCCGCGATTGGGAAAATGGCGATTCGCAGCATTAACTCGGCAGATATTCTAAATATTATGAGGGAGATGGAGGCGCGGGGCGCGGAGACTTATGCGATGCACCTGCGGTACTGGTGCTCGGCTGTTTTTTGCTACGCGGTGGTGACATTGAGGGCTGACAGCGACCCCGCCGCCGCACTCAAGGGAGCGATAATCCGGCCCAAGATCAGCCACAGTAAGGCTATGAATGCAGCAGATATTAAGGATTTTCTGAGAAGGCTCGACGGCTACGGTGGGAATCTCACGACGATCATCATTCTGCGGCTGTTGCTGTATTTGTTCGTGCGGACGGTAGAGCTACGCAAAGCCCGCTGGGAGGAGTTCAATCTGGAGGCGGGAGAGTGGCTGATACCCGCCGAGAGGATGAAAAAACGTCGGGCGCACCTGGTCCCGCTCCCGCATCAAGCTATTGAATTGTTGAAAAAACTGAATGCCATCACAGGGTCAGGCGAGTGGCTGTTTAATAATTCCCGAACACCTGGAGAACGCATCGGCTTTACTACGGTGAATCGTGCTTTGGAGTACATGGGGTATCCGTCCGGTTGTTGGACTGGCCATGATTTCCGCGCAACGGCGTCAACGCGCCTGCATGAGCTGGGGTTTGCGAGTATGGTCATTGAGCGTCAATTGGCTCATGTCGAGGGGAACGCGACTAAGGCGGCCTACAATCACGCCGAATATCTGCAAGATCGTCGAATCATGATGCAGGCCTGGGCCGACTGGATCGACGCGACCCGGAAGGAAGATTAGCTGGATTTAGGATTCCCGAGAAGGGGTATGTTCAGTGATCCATGTCTGAACATGCGATTCAAGCCATCCGACCATGCGTACCCCCAGCCTGATCTTTTCTGGAAAACTACCTTCCTTCATGTAGTTATAGATGCTTGATCGAGAGATGCCGACGATCTTGGATACTTCATCGATGCGGAGTATCCGGTCTGCGGTGTTCTGTTCTGCCCGAAGGTTCTGTGTGATTTCGGGTTGCCGGGAAGTTGCTTTGCGATTGCCATTGGTATGTGTTGTCATTGCCCATTACCGTCCATTAGTGTTCAGAGAAGTCCAGTAAGGTCTAAATATCATACAAGTTACATTTATTCAAAGTACATTCTGAATGCTGTTTTTCATTAAAAAACGTCATTGTTGTCCAATGGCATCCAACGCTATCCGCGTCTCTGCGGACGGGAGCGGTAAGCCTGTGCCGTCGATTTCGGAGGGGGAAGTTGGCGTAGCGGTGTGGTGCCCTGGCAAAGGGCGCGGGTGTTACGCCCTTATTTTTTTGCCAGGAGGGTATCTATTTTTTCTCGGCGGTGCCGTTCAGCGTCCTGGATTTCTTTGAATATACGATCCTGCTCATGCTCCGGAAGCTCCTGGAAAATTTCTACAAGCACCTTCACGCGACTGGAAGTAATCACAACTGATTCAATGTCTTGTTCACCTCCAAGGAGCCAATCAACGGAGGTCTCAAGCTCTCTCGCAACCCTGGGCAATTTAAGCTTTTCGACGAATCCCTCAACAAACCAGTGCTGCACCGCCTGTGGCGATTCATCCATACGTCTAGCCAGAAGCGCTTTTGTGTACCTGCGGCCAGCCGCAGCTTCGCGCTTAACCTTCCGCTCGAAGGCAATCCTTATGCGTTCTGCAACATCATCGTTCGTTGGGTCTTTTTGCATCCTAGAAGGATTGCGCAGTTACGTTGTCGGGGGAAGCCTTTGCCGCTTGACATAGGATAAAAGCTAGGGTTTATTATAAGAAGTGGCTTGGACTCTTCTCCCGGAGGACTTTTATGAACATGGAAGCTGTGCACAAAGCGCTCGGTATATTCCAGTATAACCAGCGAGCCTTTGCGGAAAAACTGGGTTATCACGAGTCTGCGCTCTCGCTGGTTATCAACGGCAAGCGCGGATTGTCACCTGCTCTTGCAATAAAAATGGAGGTGGCCACCGATTTCGCCGTGCTACGCGAGGAGTTGTTACCAGAAATTTTCGACCGGTCCTGGTCCGAGCGGAACCCGATCCGCAAGGCGAGCTGATGGCACTCGCAAAAGGAAAACCCAGGCCATACGCTGTCTGCTGCGAGGACGGTGATGGCATCCACCCCCTGCGGGGATTCCGTTATGCGACGCGGGCGTCTGCGGAGACTGCGCTGGGTGATCTGGATTGCGCGATGTCCTTCAGGCGACACATGGGGCTCGGCGGCTGGCAACGCGGCTGGCACAGCTTTGTGGTCATCGACATGAGGGAGGCCTCTTGAGGTCGTTCACGCCCACAAAAAAACAGGCCCAGAAAACTGGACCTGCCTTTCTATTCGCTGTTGCTGCTCTTCACCGGATTTTTGCAGCGGATGAGGCGACCCGTTACAAAATGGCTACTCTTTCCATAATGAACAACATAATCAGCTACTTGGTGTTATGCTGGCCTCTTTCTGAAAGAGGGCAAAATGCCATATCAGAAACCCATTTCCATTCCGGATACAAGATGTCTTCTTTTCGAGGGACGTCATCTTGCACCGATTCAAATTTCACTCTGCACCACATACTCGGTACCACAACATGCACTGCACAACACCTGCTTATAATATAGCAGAAAACGGGTTTTACAACACCCGTGCCGTGTCGATGGCAGGAAAGCCATACGTCATACCAATGGCTATCGTCGGGGCAATGCAGGCCGTCCTGAACGCAGCGTCTGACGTACCCATGAGGGCGCGTTTAGTGCTGGCACAACTCGTTAGTTGTGCAAAAACCCGCAATCTAGCGGAACCCGTATTCCCAAGTGTGGCAACATTGGCGAAGCGCGTTGAGTGCTCAGAATCCACGATCCATCGGCACCTGAAGGCCTTGGTTGACGCGGGTTACATCGAAAGAAAACCTCAAGGCCACAAAAAAAGGGGCGGGTTGGCCGTTGTTCATACTATGCTGAAACACCGCGTCGCCGCTATCGTTGGGCTCCCCTACAATCCGTATGGATGCAGCCAGCGCCTCCTGTTTGACAACAAAAGCTCGGCAGCCCGCCAGCAATCCGCAGTGGCAGGCGTTCAATACCCAGAGGATCGGCAGGAAAGCTATTCGATAGAATCGCCTGCGCCTACCACCCTGCGGCGGCCCAGCAACCCCGTCCCTCACGACAAATTTGTCGCCGTTCAACAGGGGGGTGCTCACGCCAGCATCCCGGAAGACCTTGTGTTTTTGCTCGATAAAGGGGCGCATGTTTTTCAGGTGTGCCGCTGGATGGCTCGTGCCAGGGAAGCGGCGTGGAAACTCAGCGACCTGGTCCGGATGCGGAAAGAACGGATACTGAATGCCGGAAATCCCGTAGGTTATCTGGTCGGCCTACTGAAAGCTGCGGAAAATGGTGAAAAAATCACTGATTATGCACCCGGAGCCATGGATACCGTGGCCGATGAAATCCGTGCGGCCAACGCCAGAAAACACCAGGAAGAAAAGGAAGCCGCGATGCGAAGGCTGGAGTATACCCTGGTTGAGTGGGCATCGCCTGGAGGCTTGCGATGGGTAAGAACTGAAAAAAACGCAGAGAATGGAAGGGTGTATCGGGAGAATCCAATGGTAGATCCCACTGCCGGCCCGAAAGAAGCCATTTCTGTGAAGCTGCTCGATAGTTATGTCCAGGCTGGATCAGCGAAAGTGATTTTTGATTACGGACCTTCCTATGCTGAGGATAACAGTCAAGGGCTTGAGTTGATACAACAGAGTGTTCGGAACATTTCAAGGAGATAGTAGATGGGACATAAGGCGTGCCTGACACCGATAACGGATTTGTTAACCGGTTTTATTGATTGTGCTGAAACTAGCTCCTTTGCTCAAAGCGTAACTGGCTTACCTACGGGATTCGCTGATCTGGATGAGATAACTGCGGGACTGCATCCTGGGCAGTTGATAGTGCTGGCTGGCCGCCCAAGCATGGGGAAAACCGCGCTTGCCATGAATATCGCCGAGTATGTGGCCTGTGTCAAAGGTGATCCGGTTGCTGTTTTCAACATGGAAATGTCCAAGGATAACATTACGATGCGGGCACTTTCTTCTCGTGCTTGGACGGATGCTCGGCGTCTGTGTGCAGGCCGCACGCACGATGACGACTGGCCGCGCTGGTGTAATGCCATCAAGGAGTTGATGAATGCCCCATTATTTATTGCCGTATCCTCGGAAAACACCGTTGAGAAGATTCGCGCTGAAGTTGTGCAGTTAAAGCAGAAGCAGGACGTGCGTCTGATCGTTGTCGATTGTCTCCAACGAATGCTTCATGGTGATAAACCGGAAGAAATAACCAAGATCGTTCGCGGGTTGAAAACGCTGGCCATGGAGTTGCAGCTTCCCGTGATTCTTACATCCCAACTCAACAAAGAGATTGATTTCCGTGTGGACAAAAGACCTAAGATCAGCGATCTGCTCCACATGGGCGCTCTTGGAGATGACGCTGACTTAATCCTTTTTCTCTACCGTCATGAGATTTATTACCGCGATGAGGTTCTTTACCAGGATAGAGATAATCTTCTGGGGATGGCTGAGGTTATCATTGGAAAACACCGAAATGGTCCTTTGGGGAGCGTGCGAATTCGTTTCTTTGGTGAGTTCGTTCGTTTTGAAAATGGATCTCGAATCATTCACCCGAATCGGTAGCGTGAAAGTGAAAAGGAGTTCTTATGGATACTGAATGGTGCGCCGATCCTCTGGATATGGCGACGAAAATCACGGAAAACGAGAATCGACAAAGGATTCAGGAACAGTTGGACCGGGCGAAGTGCTCGGAACAGCCAGACGAAGACGAAAACGGTACGCGGTATTGTCTCGACTGTGCCGAGGTCATTGATCCGCGCCGGGTAGCCGCGGTAAACGCCGTGCGCTGTGTGGTGTGTGCCACCGCGCGGGAGGCCCGCGACGATAGCCGGCTCCGGCGGCACGGCGGCGTCAATCGCATCGTCGAAGACTTGGCGAGGCCGCGAGAAGTATTCAACGCTGGAACCGAATTATAGAAACAGGGAGTGTTTATGATCACGGAAAATCTCAAGCTCAAAGTTGACCGGCGTACTTATGATCGCCAGGAACTGCAGTGAGCGCCCTCCTCATCGTCGAGTCACCCAAGAAAGCCCAGCATATCGGGCATATTCTCGGAAACGGCTGGCAGGTGAAGGCTACTCTCGGCCATATCCGGGATCTTCCCGTAACCGGGGAAGCCGCTTATGTCCGCCCGCCAGACTTCGCCATGCGCTACGATATTCTGGATACGAAGCACAAAGAGATCGTCTCCGGACTCCGTGCCGCGGCGCAGAGTGCCGATGCCGTGTACATCGCCACCGATCCGGATCGGGAGGGCGAAGGCATCGCCTGGCATGTCTGCCAGGTGTTGAAAATCAAACCCGGTGAAGCCAAGCGTGTCTCCTACCAGGAAGTGACGGAGACCGCGATCCGTAAGGCGTTACTGGCTCCGCGCCCGGTGAACATGCGCCTGGTGGCGGCGCAAGAAGCCCGCCGTGCGCTGGATCGCATGGTCGGATGGGAAGTCTCCCCAGTCCTCAGCAATTCTATCGGGGCGAAGGTCTCGGCGGGTCGGGTGCAGAGCCCAGCACTGGCATTGGTGGTCGAGCGTGAGAGGGCCATCAAATCGTTCAAGCCCACGGCGTTTTACCAGGTACTCGCACACATGCCGGGGAAAGACGGGGTATCCGAGTGGAAAGCATCCTGGATCGACGGCACCAAAGAAGGCGAATACTTCCAGGACAAGGCATTTGCCCAGGCACTTACCGATGCGCTGCCCTCCATGCCACTGGTCGTATCCAAAGCGGAATCGAAACCCACACGCAAGGCTCCTGCTCCCCCCTTCACCACCAGCTCCATGCAGATGGATGGCGCCCGCGCCCTCAAGGTCGGGGTGGAAGACATCATGAAAGCCGCGCAGGCGCTCTTCGATAAGGGCCACATCACTTACCACCGCACGGACAGTCCGAATCTCTCTGAGGAAGGTGAGGCGCTTCTGCGGGCGGCACTGGAAAAAACCGGACTACCCGTTGTGGACAAGCCCCGGCGCTGGAAGGCCAAGGGCGATGCCCAGGAAGCACATGAGGCGATTCGTCCTACAAAGCCCATGGCAGAAGAAGCCGGTGAGGATGCGAACCAATGTGCCCTCTACCAGCTCATCCGCAAGCGGGCGCTGGCATCCCAGATGCCTGATGCGATCTATCAGCAAACCTCATGCACGCTGAATGGCGGGACTTTTCACTGGAGAGACCTGTCGCACCCGGCCCTGTTCCGCGCCGTGGGGTCGGTGCTTACGGATCCCGGCTGGCGTGCCCTCTATACCGAGAGCGAAGACGAGGGTGAGGGGGGCGAGGGCAAAGAAACGGAGGCCGCAAATCCGGTACCCAAGCTATCCGTCGGTGACAAGCTCAAAGCCGAACGCGGAGAAATGGTCAGCAAAAAGACCAAGGCACCGCCGCGCTACACGGAATCGACACTCATCAAGGCGCTGGAGGACCACGGCGTAGGCCGCCCGTCCACCTACGCCAGCATCATCAAGGTGCTCTACAAGCGTGATTACATGAAGCGCAAAGGCAAGGCGCCGGCCCTCTACGCGACGAATCTGGGTGAGCAGGTCGTCGATGCGCTGCGCCCTTTCGACTTTGCGGGTCTGGAATACACCCGGCTGATCGAGGAGAGCCTGGATCTCATCACCGAAGGCAAAATGCCACCCCGCAATCTATTGGCCAAATCCTATGCGGATATTCAAAGCACCATCGCAACCATGCCCAAGGGGGCAGATAACTCGCAACCGTGCCCGGTAGACGGGTGCGGCGGCACCGTCAGTCGGCGCGAGAGCAAGAAGAAAAAAGGGACGTTTTTCTGGGCGTGCTCCAACAGGGATAACCACAATCTGCTCCAAGACAAAGACGGGACACCGGGTGAACCCTTCGGGGATAAAGTGGAATCCAATACGGACGGGCCAGCGTGCCCGGAATGCGGAAAGCCGACCGGACGCTACGAGACATCCAAGAGGCATGGGTTTTTCAGGTGCGCCAAAGGCCACGGAACCTGGTGGGACGACAAAGGGGCCATCGGTAAACTTTGGGAGACACTGCCGGCGGGCAAAGGCGGCAAGGCCAAGCCCGAAGCCGCAGCCAAAAAGTCCGCAGGCAAACCTGCGGGAAAGCGCACGGGTAAACCCGTAGCGCGGCGATCAACGATCATGGATTAAGGATTCGGGATTATCCGCATAGGACGGCGATATGCGGGTGATGCACAAAATACGCCGGAACCGTTAGACGATAGGAGTATGGAGCCATGCAGATAGATACGAAGTCCAGAAAGGCGATTGAGGATGTCATCAACCGACGTGCCGCGGTTGCGGCGATGCAGGAGCAGTTAAAGGAAGACGTGAAGGCCATTGCGGAATATCTCGATATAAAGCCAGCCAAGCTGAACAAGATCATCAGCCTGGTAGAAAAAGAGCGCGAAACGGGCGACGTGGTGGAAGAAGAACGGGATACCCTGGATACGGTAGCGGATATTGCCGGGTCGAAATCCACGGAAGAGGAAGCGGCATGACTATAGACGAACGCAAAACGCGGTTGGCAGAACTTGAAGAGGAGCTGGCACGCAAACGCACACAGGAAAAGCGCTTGGTAGAGCGAATTGAATTTCTCAAGAGCTGCAGTAGTGATGATGATGAAAGCAACTTCGACGATTTTGTGGCGCAGGTGCGTCAGGCAAGGCCGGATCAAACATTCACCTTTGAAAAAGCGACAAAGGAAAACAGGATGGGAAGCCACCAGGCACATTGGACATTCCCCGGCGCACGACGTGGTGGAACCGTTATGTGGGTACACGGCACCAACGAGCTATGCTGGGGCATTGATCATAGGGATGTGGATGCTTGGGAACAATACGAGCGGTCCTGTGGACGAGAGCCCAGATACACCTGAGCGGTCGTCCTGCAGGGATCCAACACGGAAACGGAAACCGTGCACGCCTAAAAAAGCGGCATTCCGAAAAGCACATGGATTGTTTCAGGATTGTGACAATGCGCGTAGAGTTATCCACAGAAATTGTGGGGAAAGCACAGAGATGACTAAAGAGAACGATGGGTTGCTAGACAGGCTAACAGCGATTGCAGAAACCAAAAGGCAGGCAATGGACGCCTGGGGATTCTATTTCCGTGTTGGAGCTTTGGGTTTCGACGCTGTGCGGGAGTCCACATCGAGGTCAACATTTTATCGGTATCGCAAGCTGCTGAATCTCGCAGGAGTGGACGATGCGATGATCAAAGAGGGCGGAAAACTCCCAGAAAGGCCGAAACCTGTTTTTGTGCAGGAATGGGTGCCCACAGCAAAAACAACTGCAATGCTGAAACAGATAGAAGATGCACACTCGGATGCTATAACAGACGAATCAGCGAATGATTAGCAGGAAAGTAACTTTGCAGGCCAGCACCAAAAGGCCAACGTAAGTTGGCCGCACGTTCCCGGACGTGCCCCCGCCCGCAGGGCGTGAACCGGCTCGAAGAGCCTGATATGGCCCGATAGGGCCTGACTGGGATGCGCGATAGCGCAATCCTGAAATTCCCCCGGAGGGGGTGATGAATACCAATATCCAGCAACATTCATACTGGCACGATGGAATACGCGATAGCGGCACGGGGGTTTGATATGGGAGCAGCACGGCAGCAACAGATCGAAGCGTTTTTCGCGCAGCGGCGCGACTGGCGGACACCGGACATCGTCATCAATCCGGTAGGAACACTGGTTCTGCACAACGGGAGGGGCTGGGTCTGTTCGCCGTGGCTAGAAGAGTTCATGCGCGAAATACGGGGACGATACAATGGCGCTGACGATCCACGAGTGATGCTCTCTGTTCCTGCACACAGGAGTGGTGCCGGACTATGGGACTTGGCGTTGTTGGAATCCGGCCTCAGCACCTACTTTGGTAAAGCCGAGTATCTCTGGCCACAGCCCATGCCACTTTCGGCCATAGTCGCCTTGCGGAATATTGGGTACCCTCCAGGCGTAGAGCCTATCACCTACATAGACTGTCTTCCTGATAGAATTCTCAACACCATGAAAAATAAGGATACTGCGCGTCCTGACCGGATTATCTACTGGCGGCCATCAGACCGATCCATTACCACAATGGATCGCTTCGGGATTGGCTGGGTGGACAAGGAAGAGGATTTGCTGGACATCGTACAGGTCCAGTTTGCAGGGCAGCCGGAGGATGTTGTGGCGGTTTTTGAACCTTGAGCCGCAAAAAAAACCCAAGCCGAAGCATGGGGGTGGGGATGGATCAGGAAGTGCCGTCGGGTAGATGGCGCTCGGGGTGCTGAGATTGTGCCTCTCGAAGCTCACGCTCTTTTCTGGACTGTTCGGCCTTCATGTCCACAAAATCCAGGAACAAATAAAAGGCGCCGATGAACAGAGCAATGCCTATCGTCGTCAGTGCGAAAACTGTAATCCCATCCATGTCATTCTCCTTTTTCTGTCTGCTGGACATCGTACAGGTCCAGTTTGCCCGGCAGCCTTGGGTCGGAAGATGTTCTGGGAGTTTTTTACTGAAAGAGCAAAAAACTCCCAGGCCGAAGCGTGGGAGTAGGCGGTGATCAATGATGCTTAGATGTGTACACGACAATGGCGGCGATAACCAAAAACACCAAACCGACATACAAACCGGCGGGCAAACCCAAGAACTGTTCCATATTTAATCTCCTAGAATGGCAACAGCGAGATACTCGAAGCCCAGGAACTCTAGGCCAGCCATGATCAGGGCAACATATTCAATGGGATGTGCTGTCAAGGCATCGTATCCATAATACCCGAAATATGCCATACCAACTATCCTGAAGGAATCAGCCAAATGCTTCTTCTGCTCGGCATTCATACACGGCCACCAAGGATATTGATCCCTCCGCGCACGAAATCAGGCTTGCGCCACCGGCATCTCAACCACCGTTCACCACGCAGCAAATGACCGACGTTTCTCACTTTTGTGTCCTCTCAGAAACGGCAAAATTGCCGTGTTTCGTACCGCGAGGAGATACCGGACAGTTTCTATGTACCAGCGGGCGCCAGACGTAAAAAAACCCCAAGCCGAAGCGAGGGGTGTGGGGTGGATCAAGCGGCAGTCTTGCGACGTGCCTCAATGACATCAAGCAACTGTTTCGCATCATCGCCGGTGAAGTTTACTTCCACCCACTGCTTCGCAAACTCCAGGCGAGCAGCTTCAGTACGCTCGATCCTTCTAATGGCGCGAGCGACCTCTTCAGATGTCTCCGACGATGGAGCTGGGGCAGCAACTTCGGAGGGCTCGGCGGCGGTGGAGGTGTTGCCGAACAGTGCAGCAACCTCACCTGCCAGGCCAAGGAAATATTCCTCCTTTGCGGCCTTCCGGGTGGCATCAATCGCGGCCTTGGCTTTCACTCCGGCCTTTTCAAGCGCAGCAACAGCGGCAGTGCAAGCATCTTGGGCACGACGGAAGTGCGATTCCGCCTTAACCTCTTGGCCGTCTGCCTTAACGGACGCAACGTGATTAACAAACGTCCGGCCACCGCGATCAACCGACGTGGGAAAGCACGCGATGGTGATCGCAACGCTAATACCGCGGTCTTTAATGGCAGCCTCCAACTTCGGAAGAAGCCGCTCACAGAACTCTGTTCCCAGGTCAAGCGAGAGAACAGTTGAGTCCTGGCCGTTGTTTAGGAAAATCCGCACCTTTTGGAACACGTTTCCTTGGGCGTCTTTCGTTTGGGGAGTAAATACCCCGGAGAGAGTGCCGGAGAGCTTGGTCAGAACGGGTGCCCCGTGTTTCTTGAGCGCAGCACGGGCGACTTTGGACCTTTCCTCTGTGTAACCCGCCTTCCAGCCGGCCTCACCAATCTCTGCGCGTGCCTCTTGAAGCGCCGCGTTGGTGGTGGCGTCATTCACCAATATAAAACCAGATACAATCGTATTGTGCTGATACATGACATATCTCCTTTCAAAAGGTCCGGCGAAAGTGCCGTAGATCGTTCCGGTCAGGGGTACCGGACAGTTTCTATGTACCAGCGGAGGGCTGGCATGGAAGATGCCGCGTCAATAGTGTATTTTCACTAGACTAGGATTTTCGACGATTGCGAATCAAAGAAGGGCGCCCTTGTTCCGAAACTTTGTCTATAAGGCCTGGGTCGATCCCAAGGACGAACCCTTGCTGATCGAGCAGGCACAGAGAATCAGGCGTACTTACGCCAAGGCCTGCCAGTTCGATACGATGGAGAAAGGGCGAAAATACCTTAATACAGAACTAGCAGACATCTGGTATGCCACGCGGCAAATGACGGCGACGTGGCTCAAGGGCGAACACGCTCGACGCACCATCAAAAGAAAGGGCCGTCCAGAGGACGATGATACGGAGCAGGCCGCGCACGACGGCTACAATGGCGTGATCGGAGGTGTGCTCGTGTCCGCCAACGAGCTCCCCTATGCCGAGTTCCTGCAGCGTAACGAGAAATACAAAGTGTATTTCAAAACTATTAAAGCGGGAGAGAAACCGCTGATGGAGCTGACGATGCCGCTCTGGTCGCGGCGCGATGGAGAACCATTTTCCGTGCGTTTCCTGATGCACAGGCCCATCGCAGGTCATTTATTGGTGCGCCGGTTTCACCTGGTGATGCGCTATAAGCGCCATGCCGGCAAGCTCGTCGGATATACCTGGTACGTCAGTATCATGGTGAAGATGGACAACCCAGAGATGCGACAACCCCGAAGGGTCGGGACCCTCTGGCCGTCCTGGAAGGTGGAGCCGGACGGCAGTATCCTCGTGATGCGCCTGGAAATTGATTATCTCGACGGCACCAAAAAGGACATAAAGTACCATCTGCCACCGGGGACCATATCCAGGGCACGGCGGGCCTATCACCTGTCCATAACCGGACAAGACAATATCGAATACAACAACTTCGACCGGTGGCGCATGGATACCTACCGCAAATGGGCCGTGGATGTCTGCAAACGGGTGGATGTCATCAAGCAGGTGGATTTCACCAAGCCCATAGGTCTTGAGGTCGGGAGCAGTGTGCCGGGCACTATACCGCGTCATCGACCACTCGTGGCCGTGGGACTTCTGATCGCGGCGATCCGCGAAAAAGCCAACAGCAGCGGGATTAACCTCGCCACGGAATAGGTTGTTCCATTATCACACGCTTGCATCCTGCATTATCATAGTGTATTTATAAACCCGAATGGAAAATATCCGTCTGGGAGTGCCAAAAGAAGTTGTACACCGCCATAAGCGCGGGTGGTTACTTTTGTCGATCATCACCGGTGGGTTGGGATGTGCGGCGGCATTGTGGGTGATTGTTTTCCAGCATGGACCCGTCAAGGTGGTTCCATTGTCACCCGTACCAGCACAACACGTTTCAGATAGGGCACGGAAGAACGTGGTGACGAAGCCCATAGTGATTAGGCCTAAACAAGCGGCTACACCGGTGGATGCGCCTGCCGCAAGCAACCCGGCGGTAGAGAATATGATCCGGCAGGTGCAGGAAATGCAGCAAAAGTTGCGAGGCATGGAGGCTAGAAATGGTCAATGAAGAATTCAATATGGATGCGGAAGCAGTGGACCTGCTCGCACTGCCCGCTAACGAATTTGCGGCATCCATCCTGACCATGCTCTATCTCAATGTGCTGACGCCCAAGGGCGTCACGGAAATGACCGTAATCTGTAACAATAGTGTAATTACACTAGGAAGCGATGACTCGATGGATCGCCTCCGGCGGGCAACACAATGTCTGGCTGACGAAATCCGTGTGCAGGAGACCAAAAGTGCTTAATCCTTTTGCAAAAAAGAAGATCGACACCAAAAACGAACCGGTAGTGGGCGAGACGGAAACGAAGCCCATAGACGGCATATCAGGCGGAAAAGCCAAAAAGAAACCATTGAGCACCAGACAGAAAACGGTCATTAGCGTTGCGGTTCTCGCCGTGGTCGGCCTGATGGTTGCCAACAAGATAATGGGACCAGCAAAACCAGCCGAAGCGGACCAGTCATCGGGCATTGCCCCCATCATGGCGCCACGCCAGACCGCGCCGCTTCCCAAGACCACCGCCACCGGACCATTGATGCCGTCTACCACCCAGGTGGTAACGGCGCAGCCCGCCGTGCCCTACTCCGCCACACCCACGACGGAATCGCCACAATCCATTCAAAATCTGTTGAGTTCCGCCAGTGATGATACGGCCACAGTGATTCAGACATGGCCAGGCCCCGGCGGATTGACCGGGGCGCTCTACCGGGATGTCAACGGACAGGAAGGCGTTGCCTGGGTGGACGCACCGGATAACCTCGTGATGATTGGCACACTCGTTGGTGCCGATGGCAAGAATTACAACACCATCTCAGATTTCGCGCTGGCGGCAAATCGTTCGGTAGTGGCACAGACGGTCAGCGAAGCCCCAACCGCTGCAAACACCATATCCACCCTCGGCACGCTCATGACAGGTGGAACCGGATTCACCGAAGGCCGATCCGGCCCGCAGGCTACGGTGTACATAGACCCCAACGGCAGCGTCGGACACAGGCTCTATCTGGCCTTGGCACCTAAAATCGCCGCGGGAACCTTGAATATTCGTTATGTCCCCGTCGCCGAGAAGGATAAAAGCAGTCTGCACAAGGCCGAAGCCATCCTCGCCGCACCTGCACCGGCCAAGAAGATGAGCATGGATGAGCGACTATTCAAAAAGTCTCCGAACGGGCAGATGGAAGGCGGCATTCGCGGTGTGCCCAGCACGCTGTCCATGGTGCAGGAAGTGGACGGGAATACCGCATTACTGGCGACCGCGGGCTACATCAACAATCCGGTGATGGTCTATTGCGACAAAGCCGGCAAGCACCAGGTGTCGGTTGGTGACGCCGCGGTCGGCGATCTCGCTTCCATTCTGGATAACCTCGGCAACTGCAAAGCCGGAGTCTGACCGTGAAGCATTTTGGAGAGCTGATTTTTTTCCTGTTCATTGCTTTTCTGATCTGGGTGTTTATCGGGGGTACGCCCGACCAGAGGATTCACCGGGCATGTAGCCCCATTTCCTGGGTAGGTAACTTTGTGGGATCCGTAGCGATAGCGGCAGACACCGATTACGGCAGGAGCATCAAGAATGGAACCGCGAATTTGGATTATCGGTGTCAGTTAACGATTTGGGATTATTTCTATGCGGCCAAGTGGAAAAAGGAACATCCCGGTGTACCTCTTCCGGGGGCTCAGAGTCAATCACCCCGTCATGAATGACGGAGCTTGCAAGGTGGTACGCAGGCTGGGTTGACCAGGGAGCACGAGCAGTAACGTGCAGACGTTTGTAGCAGGTCGTTGAGACCCACTCCGGGATGCTTCCTCAGTCCCGGATACTGGAAGGTGGGGGTCATGATGGGCAAAGGTAAAGGCCCGAAGGTTCCAGCCGTCACCGCAAGGTGAGAGCCGGTTACAGACATTCCCGAGGGGATATTGACCGCAAGGTCAGAGTCACAAGCGTCCGTAAGGACATGCTGTCTGCAGGACTGGTTATCAGGAGGCGGTAATGGCCGTATTGGTATTGGACAAACGAAAGAAACCGCTGATGCCGTGCTCGGAGAAACGGGCGCGGTTGCTGCTGGAGCGGGGGCGGGCACGGGTGCATCGCATGGTGCCGTTCACGATCCGGCTGGTGGATCGGCGTGTGGAAAATTCCGTGCTGCAACCCGTCAGGGTGGCGGCTGCCCCCGGCAGCAAGACCACGGGGCTGGCTCTGGTGCGCGATGCGGAGACGGTGGATGCGATCACCGGCGAAGTCATCCGCACCGTCGTGGTGCTGATGCTGCTGGAACTAAAGCACCGGGGCCATGCAATCCGCGATGCCCTCACCCAGCGGGGCGGACACCGTCGCTTCCGCCGGTCAAAGCTGCGGTACCGCCCCGCCCGCTTTGACAATCGGACGAAGCCGGAAGGCTGGCTCGCGCCATCCCTGCAGCACCGTGTCGATACGACGCTGGCGTGGGTTGCGCGGTTGCGGCGCTGGGCACCCGTCACCAGTCTGTCCACCATGCTGCACCGATTCGACACCCAACTGCTCCAGAACCCGGAAATCAGCGGAGTCGAATACCAGCAGGGCGAATTGCAGGGCTACGAGGTGCGCGAGTACCTGCTGGAAAAGTGGGGCCGCAAATGCGCCTACTGCGATGCGGAGCATACGCCGCTGACCATTGACCACATCCACCCGAAGAGCACGGGTGGCAGTGACCGGGTATCGAATCTCACCCTGGCCTGCCTTCCCTGCAACCAGCGCAAGAGCAATCAGGACGTGCGGGCGTTTCTGGCCCACGACACCAAGCGTTTAGCTCACATAGAGGCGGTCCGTAAGGCACCTCTTAAAGATGCCGCCGTCATCAACAGTACCCGATGGGCATTGTGGCAACGGCTGGTCGATACCGGCATGGATGTAGAAGCCGCCAGCGGTGGCCGGACCAAGTGGAACCGCACACGGTTCAGCATGCCCAAGGCCCATTGTCTGGATGCCGCCTGCGTGGGCCACGTCGATGCCATCGACGCATGGCGGCAGCCCGTCCTCTCCGTCAAAAGCACGGGACGCGGCAGTTATCAGCGCACGCGCCTGACCAAACACGGTTTTCCGCGCGGGTATCTGACCCGGACTAAAAGCGCCTTCGGGTTCCAGACCGGGGACATGGTGCGGGCCGTGGTGACGACCGGCAAGAAAAAGGGCGAGTACCTGGGTCGCGTTGCCATCCGCGCCAGTGGCAGCTTCAACATTCAGACCGGAAACGGACTGGTACAGCACGTCCATCATCGCTTTTGTAAGTTGGTTCAGCGTGCGGATGGGTACGGATACGCATTCACCACCCGGCCACAACGCCAGGGTTTACCGCATGGGCTGATATGGTCAAAAGGTTCCTAAAATGGCGGATATTCGTTCTGATCATGGCGGCAGGCTTGGCCTGGCACACCTGGGAGTTCCAATGGGTGCCCCAGGCGATGATCCCGTGCTACGGGCAATACATGAACGACCCGCAGAAGGAAACCATGGACTGGCAGATGGCCCATCCCTTCATGGCCGGAGTCTGGTCCGGCGCATCCCTGGGATTCTGGCCAGACGGTTACGCCGTCCCCAGGGGATGCAGTTATGTCAACGAGGGTGCGGGGGTTCCGCCGTGGACCTACACGCCCTTCGCGCATCTCGCCTTTCCCGCTTTCCGGATCTGGGCCACCTTGTTCACGGCGCTTTTCGTCTGGCTGTATGCGGCGTTCTTGGCCTGGGCCTTTCGGCCTGCGCCCACTGGACGCCCTCTTGGATGGCAAAGCCTGCGGCCCCGGCGCCGGTGCCTGCGGCACCCGTTATCTACCAGCCTCAGCCCCGACTCGGAGCAGCCTGGCAGTACGACCAGCCCGAGCCAGGACTCGTCCACGTCCTCGGAAAACAGATGCCGGCCATCGTGAATACGCCCGCACCCGGCCCCGTCATCGTGCATCCCACACTGATTCCGGCACGTTCACCACGGATGCCGCAGCAGACGATCCCATTTTCGACAAGGAAGCCCGCGCTCCATATTCCAGAGGCCTGGTTCAAGGCGGGCGCCAAGCGGCAGCACATAAGGGCATCCATCGTCAATCCGTGGAGCTGCAAGCCAGCAGCGCTCCCTTGTGGAAAGACGGGTACCGACTATTGGGCCTGCCAGAAGCGCAACAAGAACTTGGCACCAAAGGGAGATAGATCATGCAAGCAGTGAGAATGCCCAACCACATTGACGACACCCAGCAAATCCTTTTCTGGGATGTGGAAGAAGTCGCTGTGGCCGCGATGTTTTTCATCATCGGCTATGTGATGCGCGAACTGACCATCTGCATCGTGCTCAGTATCGGTGTGGTGTACCTCTTTTCGGGCTGGAAGAACAACCAGCTCAATGGCGTACTCCCGCACATGAGCTATCAGTTCGGATGGTGGCGGCTCAATGACGTCTTCCGGAATGGAAACATCAAGGAGTGGATCTCTTGAACTGGGGTATCTTCCGCAAAACCTACGACAAACTGGCGGAGAATAGTCGCCTGTACCTGTTCGTGATTGTGGCGCTCGTAATAGTGATTCTGTCCCAGCAGTGGATGATCTTCACGATAAAGACCGAGACCCGTCTGGTGCCACCTTATCTCGATAGGGCCGTGAATATCGGGTACGCCACGGCCAGCGCCGGTTACTACGAGTCTTGGGGCTTGTACGTCGCGGAGTTGGTCGGAAATCTTACGCCGGGCGACGCCACATACGTTGCCAACAGCCTGGGTAAGCTGTTCGATGCCAACGATTTCGCCATCGTTAAAGGCAAGGTGCTCGCCACGGCAGCCGCTGAGCGCGGGGACCAGGCGAACTTCTTTTTTCAGGCGAAGCGAACCATCTGGCAGGCGGCGAACAAAACGGTTTTTGTCTACGGGCTTCTCAGCCAGATCAATAATCTCGGGCAGACCGTATCCAAGGTTCACTACACCTTTTCCATGGCCGTACATATAGAAGGTGGCAGGCCAGTGCTGGATAACTTCAACGCCTATCAGGGCGGACCGCACACCATCAAATGGGCCATGGTTCAAGAAAAAGACAAGGGGGCGAAATGATGCGTCGTTACTGGATCCTCTGCGCCTTGGCCTTATGGCCGGTAACGACGCTCGCGGGCGTCATGGCACCGCCGCCTCCTACAGATTCCGCGCTGACGCAAGGAGCGAGCCTTGGCCAACAGGGGGCGGCAGAATATCAACAAGCCAGCGCAGGTAGTGCGGCATTCGCGCAAGGGGCAAATAACGGCTCGGGCCGGTTCGTCATGCCGAGTTCGCCGGATCGCACTTCCAATCTGCAGCAGTCCCCCGCCTTTGCGAGCCTGGGGCACATACCTGCAGCGCCAAGCCAGCCTGAGTTGACCGGCGGCAGGATGCCTGCACCCATGCCGCCTAGCGCACCCGGTAGCGCACCTTATATGCCAACGGCTACAGTGACCCCACCACCGGCGGGCGCCAATCCGTACACGATCCATAGCGCCGCGATGAATACCTATGGCGCGTCAAACATACCGCCACACATGAGTTTCAAGGCGGCACGCATTGGAAGTATTCCAGTATCCACTACGGATATTCGGATTGTCGCGGGCTCGACGTATGCGGTCCCGGTATCCGGTGTGACGCCCAATCTGTTTGCGACACCTTTCGCCCACCCCAGAATCATTGTGGGGAATAAACAGTACGCCCAGCATTTCCAGCATGGATCAGATGCCATTATCAGCGTGACGCCATCGTTCCCGGTGGGGGTCTATATCACTGGAGAAAATTCCAGTGATCCAGTGGCGTCCCTGACCCTGATCCCGAAAAATAGTCCGGCCAAGAACTATCGGCTGGTCTTCCCCGGATTTGTGCCCAAAAGAGCGCCAAGGATGCCATACCATTCGGCCTATGCCAGCGTCATGGTGAATTTGATTCGGGACGCCGTGCTGGATCAGGTGCCGGACAATTATCGGCAAAGCCGACGGATCCCCGACCTGGTATCTCCCGATCCATTGTCCTGGTCCGGGTTGCATCACTGGATCGGTGGCCATTACCAGATTGTGAGCTACAAGCTCACCAACCACGTCCATCAGGCCGTCGATCTGGCGGAAAACGACTTCTACCAGAAAGGCGTGCTGTCCGTAGCTTTCTATCCGCACCACAAGCTCTATCCCGGAGAAAGCACGCAGCTCTACCTTGTAGAAGCATTGCCGGCCTCACACCGAGGGCTGGGGGCCGTATGGTAGGTATCAAGGATCGCACCAAGCTCTGGTGGAAAACCCAAAGCCCGGAGACCAAGCAAAAACTCAAGTTTGGAGGTCTTGCTGCGGGTGTGGTTGGCGCTGTTATCATCGGCAGCCAGCTCGCAGGACCGCACAACCATAGTGCGGAAAATGCCGCATTGAAGAAAGCCATGGCCACCAACAGCCAGGTCTATGTCGAGCATCCCAACTCCCAGACGCCTGCGGAAATGGAAGCGCGGATAGACCATCTGGAAGACCAGATGAAGAAGCTCGTCAAAATCACGGCGGCTGAAAGCGGGATGACGAAAGATCAGGAAAAAGACCTTTCCGGGCATATCAGCAAAACCCTGCTCGCCAAGCTGAAGGCGGAGCATCAGGCCTCGCCCAACGGAGCCCCAAGCCCTCAGTTGCAGCAGTTGGAAGGCAGTATTTCCGCACTGCAGAATCAAATTGCTTTGATGAGATCTCAACCCGTACAGCAGCAGCAATACACGCCGCTGCAGACCTGGGTGCCGGCATCAAGTCCGGTGGTTTTGGGACAGTTGCCGCAAGCGCCAAATGAAATACCGTCAAGCAATGTGCCTACGGCGCAGGGCGGAATCCCAGCGGCTCCGACAACACCCGCGCACCTGGATACCGTCAACCTGAAGCATCCCCACAAACTCTCCACAGTGATGAATGCCGTGACGGTGAAGAGCAAAAAAGGCATCTATCTGCCCGCCGGCACCATTTTGACGGGCGTGTTGGTGAATGGGGTGCAGGCGGGCACCGGGCCGCAAGCGAAAACCAATCCGCAGATCGTCGATATACGTGTCAAGAAACGGGCCATTTTGCCCAATGGATTACGCGCCAATCTCGAAAACTGCATGGCGATTGCCAGCGGATACGGCAGTATCGGCAATCAAAGAGTGTACATGCGAACCAATATGCTTTCGTGCGTCGCACGCGGAGGCAAGGTCATTTCGGCGCCCATCCATGCGTATATTGTGGGATCCGACGGGCTGGTAGGTGTGTCCGGAAAAGTCGTATCGCATCAGGGACCGGCGATGATGAAGTCCTTTATCGCCGGCATCTTCTCAGGGCTCGGCAATGCGGTGCAGCCCATGGGTGTCCAGGGCCTCAATCTCAACCCGGCATCGGGTAGTACCCAGGGATTCCAGATGCCTTCTCCAAGCTACATCGGTGCCGAAGCCGCGGGCGGCGGGGTATCCACGGCGGCGGGCCAGATCTCCAAGTTCTACCTGAATGAAGCCGAGTCCATGTTGCCGACGATCCAGGTCAACCCGGCCGTGGCAGTCAGCATGATTCTGGAGACGGGCGTGCGGGTGCATACCGACGGTGAGAGCAAAGCGCAGATTCAGGAGGCCCAACTGCAGTCGGCACAGTCATTGAACAACAGTCCGATGGCACCAGGCGGGATGCAAAGCCCCTACGGAGAAACATCGCCCTATGCGGGGTCTGGACAGTCTCCCGCCGTAGCGTCCGCTTTCCCCAGTCAGGGTCAGTACAACAACTCACCGGAAGCCCAAACCCGTCAGGAGTATGCCCGTCCATGATGAATCGCTATCTCACCGTTTCTTTTACATTGGCCACCGTAATCCTCAGCGGATGTGGGGCCAGCCATCCGTGTATTCACGGCAAGGGCGGGGTCTGCGTCGGTCCTCGTGAAGTGTGGGGTATCACACGTCACAGGGACCAGGTGAATCCAGACAAAAGCACCATTAAGGAACAGGCGCTTGCGCGAAAGCTCTTGCGGACAGCGCCCGGTAAAAACGATGTTCTACCTTCTCTGCACCCGGCGACCGCCACTTCTGGAACCACGGTGGCCGGTGGCGGCACAAGCCAATCTCAGGCGACAGCACCGGATTCAGGCAACACCGGGACTGCACCCATGATGGCCCCTCTGCATTACCCCAGGCCGCTCATTTCGCAGCCCAAGGTATTGCGGGTCTGGGTCGCACCCTACCATGGTCCGGAAGGAAATTTGCACTTTCCGGGGATGGTGTACTCCATCATCACGCCGCAGACGTGGACTTTGGGAAGTGGGTCCGCCCATACCCAGATTCCCGTTCCGGTGAGTTGATGGGTTTTTAATGGCTGTTTCTCTCTTGATCAAGGAGTCAATTATGGATGCTGTAATGGGTAAGGCGGTCAACCGGTACGATCAGATGATCGCCCGTCTTGACCAGATGTTGGGCAGCAAGAAGGCACTCATGACGGCGGCCCTGTTGCTCGTCGCCGTGATGATGATGGCGATACAGGCGCACGCCGGTACGGGTGGTACGTCCTTCTCCGCCGTCGCCACCAAGATCGAAGGCTGGGCGCAGGGCGACCTGGGTCTGGCCATCGTCGCGGGTGGTTTGATCTTTGGTGTGGCCACCATGGTCTTCACGGGTAAGGGTACCGTGTTGGCCGTCGTGGTCGGCGGTGCCGTGGCGCTGTACTACGGTATCCCGGTCCTCATCAAGATCTTCGCGGCTACTGCGGGCACGATCATCAGTCACACGCTGATCCTGCATGGCGTTGCCTGATGGTTAAACGGTCCATGCGGACCCTGGCCGGCGGATTGGCCGCCGGCCTGTTTCTCGCAGCGCCCGCCTGGGCGTTCGCCGGAACCGTGCCGCACGCATTCCAGGCTGGAGCCAAGACCATTATGGCGATGAGCCACGGTCAGGCCATTATTCTGAAGACATTCCCCACAAAAGCGGGGCTGAATGGATACACCGTGCAGGTGTCTCCCGGTCACGCGCTGATCATGTACAGCACGAAAAACGGCAAGTATGTGTTCATGGGCGGACTGATTACCGCCAGCGGGACCAATGAGTCCGTGCGTTACGCCCAGAAATATCTGCCCGCCGCTGATAAACCGCGAGTGATCAGCCCGGTGGACGTGGGCACAACGGTCCAAAAAACCACCAACTTCCTCATTGGAAAACCGGACGCACCCAAGCAAGTCTGGATGGTGGCAGACCCGAACTGCATCTTCTGCCATCTGGCATGGGAGCATCTGAAATCCTATGTGGATAACGGATCGCTGGCCATCCATCTGGTGCCCGTTGGCTTCCTGAAACCCAGCAGTCTGCCCAAAGCAGCGACCATCATTGCGTCCACGACTCCGGCGAAAGAGTGGCGTTTCGACGAAACCCACTTTAACAGTCAGGAGGAAGAAGGCGGCATCGTGCCCAAAGCGCAGGTATCCGCAGAGGACACCCGCTCCATCCAGGCCAATAACCGCTGGATGAATGCGCACGGTATCCCTGGCACCCCTGCCCTGATCTACAAGAATCCACATGGGAAATGGCAGGTGACGCCCGGAATACCCAGAAACACCGCAGCCTTCGTCCAGGACGTTGGCTGATGGCCGTCGTCGCCAAGGCATTCATCTCGACCAATGACCGTGACAAGGCGCTCACGGCCACTATGAACGAGCTATTTGAAACGGCGGCGCGAAAGAGATGGTCCGATCTGCATTTTGAGAGTCTGGAAGATGGCAGCACGGAAATCCGGACAAGAATCCGCGGACGACTCAGCGTGGTGGACGTCATCTCCCCGGGAGAGGCCAACCTGCTCGTCAACAAATTGCGGTATCGCGCCAACCTGAATGTTGCCGACACCCGGCACGAACAGGATGGCCGATTCGTGCAGGAGTTCGAGGGCCGGCGCATCGACATCCGCCTGAACATCGTGCCGACCAACTTTGGTTATTCAGCGGTGGTCCGATTGCTCGACTCAGCCAATGCGGGTTTACCCATAGAAAATTTGTTCATGCCTTCCGGTGTGGAAGAGGCCTTTCGCTGGGCTCTCAGTCAGCGCGAGGGCCTCATCCTCACCGCCGGACCGACCGGATCCGGTAAAACGACGACGCTGTACTCCGGTATGAATGCACTCAACACGCCGGACGTGAAGATCATTACGGCAGAGGATCCAGTGGAATACACCCTGCATCGTGTTCAACAGATTCCAGTTGGGCCGGGCACGGGCCGGACCTTCGCATCGGCGCTTCGCGCCATGATGCGTCAGGATCCGGACAAGATTCTGGTCGGTGAAATTCGGGATGAAGAAACGGGGGCTATCTCCATGCGGGCCGGCATGACCGGGCACCTGGTCATGGCCAGCTTGCACGCCAACTCCGCTACGGAGAGCTATTTCCGGCTGGACGACCTCAAGATACCCAAACACATCATCGCCGCATCGGTAAAACTCTTCCTGGCGCAGCGCGTGATCGCCACCGTCTGCCCGCAATGCAAGGCCGCTTCCGAAGTGCTCAATCCAGAGGTCTTTACGGGCAGCGGTGTTGCCGTACCGGATCAGGAATGGATTGGGAAAGGCTGCGAGGATTGTATCGGTACGGGATATGCGGATCGTCGGGCTATCTTCGAGGCCATCAAAATGACCAAGGCCTATCGGGCGGCGTTGGGAGATCAGGAGGCCATGGAGGCCGCGGCCCGGCTGCAGTCCCAGTATGCGACGTTGCAAACCGCAGGCTGCAATTTGATCGTGGCCGGAGTCACGAACAGCCTGGAGATCACCAGGGCATTATCGGAGGGGCTCGCTGCATGACACGGATGGTGCAAGTTGCCGCCATTGTGGCCGGAATCATCATAGGAGTCAGCAGTCCGGCGATTCGCGCCCAAGGATTGAACGGCCTTGGCGGCATGACGGACGGCACACACCAGTTCAAACCCTATCGCCGGATCCACCTGGGACCGGAATACCGCGACACCATCATCGAAGCCATGGTCTATGAATGCCCGTTTTGCCGGGCACTCAATAACCAGACGCTCCGCTGGGCCGACACTTTGCCATCCAGCATTCACTTCGAGCAGATGCCGGCGGCGGTCGGCAAGCCGTGGATCTCCATGGCGCAGAGCTATTTTGCGGTGGCCGCCATTGATCCCGGAATCCTGCCACGATTCGATAGCGAGGCCTTTCATCTGGTGCAGGACGATCACGACTCCTATTCGGATCCCAGAACCTATGCGCTGGCGACGGAGAAGATCGGCGTGCGGCCCGCCGATTATCTGGCGGCCATGCGGTACAAACCCGTCCAGCAGCTCGTGCTGCAGGACATTCGCGTCATGGGCAAAGCAGGGATACGCCAGACGCCCTCTCTCATTATCTGCGGTCGCTATGTGATCACACCGGGCAGCGTGCAAGGAAATTACAGTCTCTACTTCCAGCTTGCCAACGCCCTGGCATCGCATTGCATTTCCGAAAACCATCTGGAGGATGAAACCCCGTGAGCACGTTAAACGATCAGCTTTACCGGATCATCGAACGGCGTCGCCTGGATACGCTTTTCCCCTGGTATGCCTGGGATCCTGAAAGGAAGCTCATCTTCATGAATCGCGGGTATGTGGGGACCACTATGGCCTGCAACCTGCTGTCCGGCGCGGATGATTCGCTCATGGACGAGCTGGGTGCCGCGTTGTCCATCAATCTGCCAGCCGGGACGTTCATTCAGATCGTCAACTGGAACGTGCCGGATGTCACCAACATCATCTTCGATTACAAAAGTGCCCGTGATGGCATCTTTTCCGATACGGGCCTTACCGGTGCGCAGAAGAAGCTGCTGGACGGGTTCACCGACAATATTGCCGGGTTTATGACCGGGATGGAGAAGAACGGCAAAGCCTTCAAGGATTCGGGGGTGCCGCTCACCCAGAGCATGGTGCTGATCTCGATCAAGGTGCCCACAGCGGAGATTCCGAGTGATGAGCATATCAAGCTGGCTGACGAACAGATCAGCGCCTTTCAGTCCAGCCTCAACACCTTTAATCCGCAGCGACTGAGCCGGGAGACGACACTCTCCATCTGGCGTCGTTTCTTCAATATCCAGGGCGAATGGGAATATGACGCTGACGACACCACTTTGCTGCGTGACCAAATACTCGGTCCTGGTGATGCGATAAGCGACGACGGCGGCATGTTCACGATCTCACATGGAAACGATAAGGAAGATGTGATCTCCGTGCTTTCCATCAAAGGGTTTTCGCGCCCGGTGAACGTCTTTTCGACGGATTTTCTGATGGGTGACCCGCTGGGGAAAACTACCCAGCTTATCCGTCCGGCTGCGTTGGTCTGGACCATACACATACCCGATCAGGTCAAAAAGCGCAGACAGGTCACGGCCAAAAGTCTGGCGATCAACTGGCAGGCTTTCGGGCGCATGGTGAAGTGGGTGCCGCGCATCGGCCTGAAAAAAGAGGGCACAGACTATCTGGTTCACGCCCTCAACAATGGCGAACACGCGCTGGAAATGGCGTTCACCGCCATTCTCTGGGGGCGCAACGCCAAAGAAGCAAAGCAGGCTGCCAGCAACTTCACCAGTCATGCGGGTAAAGCAGGGTTTACCATGCTGCCCGACAAATATCTGGCATTGCCCATGTTCCTCAATGCCTTACCCATGTTCCCCGATACGGAAAGTATGGGCATGACGCACCGGCTCAAATCGGTGGCTACGAGTCATGCCACAGCCGCGGCGCCCATCCTCGTGGACTGGACCGGCAATGCCGGCCAGGGCCGCATGACGACGAAAGGCGCCGGTACCATTTTTATAAGCCGACGCGGGCACGTCATGCTCTTCGACCTTTATTCTTCTCAGTCTGGTCAAAACTTCGTTCTGGCGGGCATGACCCGCTCCGGCAAAACCGTCACCGGGCAACAGATCATCATGGACCAGCTTGCCCTGGGTGCCCAAGTCTGGGTCATCGAAATCGGCAGAGGATTCGAGAAGCTGTGCAAACTCTTCGGCGGAGACCATATCGACGTGCGGCCAGACATGGACATCGGCCTAAATCCCTTTTCCAGTGTGGAAACGCTGGACGACGAACTGGAGGAACTGGTCGGGATCATCGGCACCATGATTTCGCCGAGTGGCGATCTGAGCGATTCCGATATGGCTACCATCCGCCTCGCCATTCGCGGGGTTTACGGGGCCAATGGCACCAACGCCACACCTACCCACGTCGCGCAGTACCTCGCGGCACAGGATCACAAATCGCGTGCCATAGAAATGGCGGAGATGATGCACGAATTTACGGAAAACGGGGCTTATGGGCACTGGTTCAACAAGCCCATGAATGTCGATCTCACTGCGCGATTCGTCAACCTTGAACTGATCGAGCTTCAAAGGCGCCCGCATCTCATGATGGTCGTACTGATGCAGATGATGTTCGCCATCGCCCGTCAAATCTCCGCTGATAAAGATCCAGATGACGTGCGCCCACTAATCCTCTTCGTCGATGAGGCCAGTGTGCTCCTGAAAATACCCACGGCAGCCTATTTCCTTGAAGGGTTGGCTCGGCGCATCGCCAAGCATCGTGGCGCACTCGGTATCGGTATTCAGGGACTTTCGGATCTGTACGCCAATGAACAAACCAGAACCATCGCGGCGCAAACTGCCCACTTTATCGTCATGAAGCAGATGGGCGACACGATCAAGCAGCTCGAAAAAAACGAGCAGTTCGACATAGGCAGCTACGGATTATCCCTCATGCGGACGGTGCGCAAAACAGCGGAGTACGCAGAGGCGTTTATTTTCAGCGAAGGCGCTATGGGCATCGGGCGGTTGAAGCTCGACCCCTACCGGCGTGTGCTCTTTTCAACGGAAGGCCCGGAGAAAGAGGAAGTCCTGGCGGATATGCGGGCAGGCATGGATCCCGACTCCGCTATCCGCAAGTTTATGGCAACCCATCCGGGCTACATCGAAGCACAGGAGCAGGCCCCCGAAGAAGAAGAGGAAGAAGACACAGACGACACCGATCCGCCGGATTATCTGCAATCCATTGCGGATGCGGAAGCCGCGGAGGCGGCGGCGTTGGCGGCAGAGGAAGCCCTTGGTGAAAAAGTGAAGGAGGTCGCGTGAGCACTGAGACCGATGTAAGAGAAAGTGCCGCTTCGATACCCCCGACTGAAGCCACACCACAGCCAGCCCGCCCTCAGAAACGCGGCTTCTGGCCACGGTTCGGGTACCCGGTCATGGTGATTCTCGGCATTCTGGGAGCGGG
Organism: Acidithiobacillus ferrivorans; assembly: GCA_018853935.1. GTDB lineage: Bacteria > Pseudomonadota > Gammaproteobacteria > Acidithiobacillales > Acidithiobacillaceae > Acidithiobacillus > Acidithiobacillus ferrivorans. Next base: position 6,156 of record JAAOMR010000093.1, on the reverse strand, counting down.
GGCCGCATCCTTTCTGGTGCAGGCCAACTGGGGATCCTTTTGGGGGCATAGAGGCACGAGTGTCACGGCACCAGGGCCGGTGAAAGTCAAAGTCGTCTACATCGACTCGGGCAAGATCATGTCGGACGTAATCAAAAACGTCACCGTCAACGGTAGCGGTGTATCGCACCGGCGTGCTGCGGAAATCGGCCTTGCCGTAGGCCAAACCATACAGGGCATTGCCAATGCCTACGCCGCCAAAGGGGATCTTGTCCTATCCCAAAATGTTCTGGCCGCTCCCGCCAGTAATAACCTCACGGCCATGACGGAGGAAGAGGTGATGGGGCGCGTAAATGCCATCCTGCAAGGGCCAATGATGCCCGTTGGACGCCCCCATGGCTAACCGCCCGCGCAAACTCGGCATTCGCGCAAAGATGACGCTGATCTTTGGCCTAGCTGCTGTTGCGTTGGCATTGAGCCCCTTTTTACGTCCTGCGCTGGCCGAACATTATAGTCTGACCATCGACCCGCAGTATCAGTCCTGCCTGCCCTGGACCAGTTTCTTCGTCCGCTATGGACCTGTAAAACCCAAGGTCGGAATGCTGGTGGTGTTTCATGACCGGAAAATCGACGTGATCGCCAACGGTCAGCATATCCTCGTGGTGAAGTATGTCGCGGGCGTGCCCGGTGATCGCGTGAAAATCACGCGCCGGTCCATCTGGATCAACGGCCATTACTGGGGCAAGCGTTGGCTGATGCCCTGGGTGCGTTTTGAGCATCTGCATGTGCTGCATCCGGGACACTTCACTATCCCCGCGGGCAGGTATCTGATCATGGGCACCACGCCCGGAGCCTACGATGGCCGGTACTGGGGCATGGTTCCGGCCCGGAAGATCATCGGCCAGGCCTGGCCGGTGTAGGGGGCGACGATACATGCTCGATTTCTCTCCCATAATCTGCGAATTGCAGGGTTGGTCTCAGGGCTGGCTGGGAATCGCGTTGACTGTCGCAGGGCTGACCCTTGCTGTTGCACTGATGGTTTACCTGCGCTGGTACATGGGCATCGTTTACGTCTTTATTGGCGCTCTTGGCCTGTATTATGGATGGCCGATCCTTGAAGACTGGTTCCATATCCAGCTCGATTGTTCAGTGGTACAGAGCCAGTTCGCGCAGTTCGAGCATTATCAGCAGAACACGGCAACCTGCGAAAACAATCTGCTGGTCGTCGATAGTCAGACGGGTGAGGATTGCAGTTGTAATGGACAATCTGCGACGCCACAGTGCATCAGTTATGCAACTGCGTGCAGTAACCAAATGTCATTATATGAAACAACGAACAACACATGCTCCTGCGCGACGGCTGTACGGACTGGAAATGCCACGCCAGTGTGCGTGAATTATCCGATTGCTTCTACCCCGACAGTAACCAATACAGCACAATATCAATGTAGCAGCACTTCATTTGCATGGGCACCTACGGATTATTGTTCAAACCCGGCCTATGCCAATATAAAAGCTACGGCCACATTCATTTATCCCGCCAATGGGGGAACAAAATTTGGGGCGGGGGCCATTGTTGGAACGGCCTATTATACCATGCAAACTACGATAGATAACCCGACAGGGCAACCTATTCCCGCGAGCTGGTATGCGCAAACGGATGATAGTGGGTGGTATTTTTTGAATGGGCATCAAGTTGCCTCATCACCTATGAGCTACTCCCAGATGAATCGATACCCCATTACCTTAAATCCGGGAGCAAATACTCTTGATGTGACTGTGTGGAATTGGCCTGGCAATAACCCTCAACCGCCGTACAACAATCCCAACCCCACGGGCACGGTAGACGAAATAACCGGTACAGGTGGAAATACCATTTATTCCGCAACGGGAAACGGATCGTGGCGCATGGTGGCCGGGCCGCCGACGACGCCGACGAACCTGCCCGCATCAAGAACCAACTGCTATACGCAGTCATGCGCTACGCCATAAAAAGGAGATCTCCCATGATAAAACGCTGGCGTAGCACGCTACTCACAGTCGTCCTCTTAGGAAGCATGGCCACACAAGCCATCGCGGCTCCAACCGGGCTTCTGGCGCATGTGCTGGCCTCACATCATGCCGGGAAAATCATCCGGACATTCCCCGGCCCGGACGGGCTGACCGGTATCGTCATGGAGTACAACGGCAGCAAGGCCATCGCCTATCTCACCCCGAACGGGAAATACCTGATCAGTGGGCTGGTGGCGAACCTGGAGACCGGGGCCAATGTAACCGCAGGATATGGCATCAAGTACATCGGCAAGATCAACTTGGTGAAAGGCCCCGCCGCGTCCAAGATCGCTTTCCAGTGCGCGAGTTTATCCGGGATCACCGTCGGCAATAAGGGCGCCGCGAACGTCATGATCGCGGTGTTCAATCCTTCCACGCCGATGGGTCACAAAGTCATGGCCGTTATGATGGGTGAGGCCGGGCAGATGGCTAAAAAGGGCACGCTGCACGTTATGGCACTCAGGCTCGTACCCTATGGACCGCTGGCCCCGGCGATCCTCTCCGCCGGGAACGCTGGGCGTGAGCAACGCCTGGCGAGCGTGTTAAAGCACAAGTCGCCGGGCTACGTCACGACAATGGGAACGCGCTTCGCGCAGCGGAATAATGTGGTACTCGGCAATATCCCGATGAAGCCACCTTTTCTGGTCATCTACTTTCCGCAGGCGGGCCTTTCCGCAGCCGTCCCGGTCCGCAGCCTGATGCGGGTAGCATCCACCGTGAAGTCGGCGGAAGTGATCGCCGGGAATGTCCAATGATCGCGCCGGTCATCAATCAGCAGCAGGTTGCGGCCATCGTGCAAAGGTCGGATGCGATTATGAGCACTGCCGGCACCAGATCGGCTCCGGCATGGCTTCGAGAGCCCAAGGCGACACCTGCAGAGCAGGCCGCGGTCACGCCACAACTCGATAAGCAGGGCGCCAATATCCTGCAGGAATATGCCGCCCAATATGCGCCACAGAGCAACGGCAAGGCGCAGGCATGGCTTCGCACACGGGTGAACGGCGTACCGGTGGTGCCGCCCGATCTGCACGGCAAGGCGCTCCAGGAATATGTCGATCACACCCTCATGGCGGAAGAGGAAAATGCGGCGAAAACGCTGGTGTTCATCAGCATGGATATGCCGCACAGCCTCTTGCGGCGCTGGTTCAAAGAGGTCGCCGATAACAAGCATCTCTTCGAGACCACGGTGTTTGTCCTCAGAGGATGGCCGAATAAGGCGGAAGGGCTGCCGGAAATGATCAGCACCGTGAACAAGCTCATGCCCTCTTTCAAAAAGACCGCAAACGTGGAGATCAACCCCATCCTGTTCACCGATCACCGGGTCAACCTGGTGCCGGTGATCATCCATCAAGAGCCCAATCAGCAATGGGGCGTGATGGTCGGTGATGAATACGGGTTTCGCGGGGCGGTAAAGTGCATCGACAAAGGCAAGGGGAGTCCTACCAAGGTGCGCGGCGAGGCATGGAAGGTCGCCGAACCCAACATGGTTGCCGTGTTCCAGCAGAAGATCAAACACTTCAACTGGAAGGCGGAGGAGGCCAAGGCCAAGGCCCACGACTGGCAGAGCGTGCGGGCACGGCTGGGTGATCCCTTGCCGGATTCACTGCACGGGCGGAACTACACCTTTAATCCTTCCGTCATCGCCACCCGGACGATCCGCCTGCCCAACGGCAAACTGCTGGTCCACAAAGGACAGGAGATCGACCCGCTCACCATGTTCCCCTTCCCCTGGAGCCAATCCTACATCGTCCTGAATCCGTCCCAACCGTGGCAGGTAAGGCAGGTACAGGCATGGGAAAGCATGTACCCCAATGTCGTGATCATGGCGAGCGAGCTGCCTGCCACCTGGCAGGGAGAGAATGCCGTGGTAAACGCCCTGAATCACCCGGTCTACGGGATTTATCCGGAGTTGGCGCAACGGCTGGGCATCAACCGGGTACCGGCACTGATCCGGCCCGACGGCGGTGTGTTGTCCATTACGGTTCCGAAAGAACCATTACCGGGAGAGAGAAAATAATATGTGGTCAGCTATGCGTCTTCGCACATGGATCGCGGCAGGTCTCACAGCCTTGAGCATGAGCGTACCCCTGCCCGCTCTGGCCAGTGGCGCACAGGTAGCGACCATGTGCCCGGACGCGGGCGTTTTCAAGGAGCTGATCGGCGGAGTGTGCTGGTCAGCCCTCTTTCCGTTACGCATCGCGGGATCGACGTGGTTCGGCGGCAATTCAGGGGTGCCCAATGGCGCCGCATCCGGGGCCGTCTGTGAGTGTGGTGGGAGCTGGAAACACCTCACCCTGCCAACCATCGGTATCCAGATCGGATACTGGCAGCCAACCATGCTCATCGAGGCCGTGAGCCATCCATTTTGCTCGCCGGTTCTGGGCGGCGTGAGCTTGTCGCCCAGTTCAACCACGGGCAACCAGTGGACCGGATCGTGGGGGGGCAACATCGGCACCGGCACATCCACAGGGCAACACAACAGCACCTTTTTCAATGTGCAGCTTTGGACCTTCCCGCTCATCACGATGATGCAGCTTGCCAACATTCCGGACTGCAATACGGGTTACAGCGGCATGAATCTCATGCTCATGAGCGAAGTGTTCCCGACCTGGAATAACGATCTCCTGTCCTTTTTAGCTTCGCCGGAAGAGTTGCTGTACGACAATCCCATCGGGTTGATCGGCTCTGCGGAAGAGTGTGCCCAGGAAAGCGTAGGCGCCCAGCCTATCGACAATGAATACTGGACGGCAGGCTGCTGGGGCTTACTCTATCCGATGGTCGGCAGCAATCTCGACGGTAATGACCCCATACAGGCGTCCAGTATGGATGTGTCACGGATGATCGCCATGGGATTCCGCCTCGGATTCCTGGAACGCACCATGGGCAACAGCACGCTCTGTGGCCCTCGCCGCACTTATGTCTTGCCCAAGGCGCAGTTTCGTTTTCAGATTCTTTTTCCGAACGATGAAACCAATCAGGAACCCAACGCCAGCATCAATCTCGGCAATACCACGCAGCCGTCCGCACAGAGCATTCCCCCGGCCAACTATGTGACCCCGGCGGCGAGCAGTCAGGGCACAGTGGCGCAACCGGGCGGCGTGAATATCCAGGCGCCGCCGACGCAATCGGGGGAGTGTACGCACTGGATGGGACAATCCCCCTTTCAATGGGGAGAGTGGGATAGCCAGCCCGCGACCGGGGGCAATTACGTCTATCTGGTCTGGCAGTGGACCAACTGCTGTCTCGGCATCATCGGCCACCAGGGACCTACAGGATAAGCCATGGGATTCTTCGTTTGGATGGGCCACCCCAAGCGTCAGCGCCGCGCCGCTGTGCTGTTTATGACGTGGATGGCCGGCATGGGGATTTACTACGAATCCACGGCGACGGCTGAGGCGAGCACCTTTATCAACCAGGCGCAAAGTGGTGCCAACTTCGGCAACTCCTTGCTCATGGGCGGGCAAAGCGATGCCGCTAATAACGCCGGTACCACGGAGATGCAGGGCTTCGCCGGAATGAGTCCGACAGGAGGCCAAACGCAAGCATCCTCCTACTATCTCTCGAATAACGTGGGTATGACCCCAGGCAATGCCCTCAATCAGGCTGATAGCGCCAACTCCGCGCTGATGAGTGATCCAACGTGCCCCGCCGGATGGCCCGGCCCGCTCAACAGTTTTCAGCAGGCTGGCGTGGGTAGCGTCACTGTCCTTGAGCATGTCTGCCAGGCGCCCTTGCAGGCCGCCCGGAGCAGCATAGAGACGGCGGCTGGGGGTGGTGCCATCACGGGCGCCTATGCGGGCGCTCTGGCCGCCATCAATACCTTTCAGCAGGCGGAGGCCCGCGTAGGGTCCGCAGGCAACAATCTCGATACCTCCTGTGCGCCCGTCATCAACGGCGCTTACCAGTACGCACCCGCCTGCAATCTTTTGAGTCAGTCGGGCACCGCGAGCATTGCTGCGCTGGGGTCCACCTGGAACAGCACGATAGCGCCCCTGGAATCGCGTTGCAGCACGCTCTATACCAGCATCACGAACCCCACCGCCGCCCAGGGGCTTACCAATGTATTGACCTCGATGACCGCCGGCCTCGACGGGCTTATCGGCGCGAGCCTCACCGGCGGTGCGG
>JAAOMR010000092.1 GCA_018853935.1 Acidithiobacillus ferrivorans | reverse complement strand
TACTGGAGAAAGCCAAAGCGACGGACCAATGGAACTACTACCAGGCTATCAGCACCAAAGAGCACTTGATGGATCTGGCAGTAGCCATGACACCAACGAGCAAAAACGCGCCTTTCCAAAAGAAAATTGCCAAGTACAAACAACAGAAAAAGGAAGTTCAGCTTCAAGCGGAACATCTGGATCAACTTTCCAATTCCGCCAATCAGCACTCGGCGCAGTTGGATAAGCCACATAACGACATGGCCATCGCCATGATCTTTTTACAGATCGCTATTTCCCTGGCTTCTGTTACTGCTCTGACCGGAAGAACATGGCTTTTCGGTATGGCTATCCTGAGTGCCATAGGCGGTATCGGATTGTGGGGCATGGCTTTGAGTTTGGCGTGAAGCACCTGCAGCCAGAGTGGTACACTTGGTATGGATGGAATGCCCGTATTTTCTTGTGGGTGAACCATATGAGCCAAGCCCCCGCATTGGCGGAAACGGCTGCGTTACTGTCCAGCGTAGCCCAGCCACGCAATTTACCGTTGTGGATAGCCTTGCTGGTCATCGTACATCGCTTCAAGCCTGGATGGATTTCTTTTGCGGTTCTCTGGAATTTCGTTATAGGTGAACTGGCAATATGGGCCGCCATAGCCACCATCAAACCCGACATGGATTATCCTCGCCCATTGACTGCACTGGGGAAAAAGTCGGTGGATGTGATCGGAAAACCGGAATATTGGCACAGCTTTCCGTCCGGACACGCGGCACTGGCTTTTTTACTGTTCGGCAGTTTGTTTTTTGGTAAATCGCCTAAAGCCATATGGGTGTCCGCTCTGATATATGCATTGTTGGTAGCCTGGTCACGGATAGCAGTCGGGGCGCATTTTCCGACCGATGTCATCGGTGGAGCTTTTATCGGGTTGGTCGGCGCCGGGCTGGCCATGCTGATGTATCGTAGGACTGATTGCGGCAGGACAACCGGATGAGTAAGGTATTTTGGACCGGGTCATGCCGCACTGGCGGCAAGTGAAGGACAAGTTAAAAGCGGGGTTGCCGTTGGTATTACCTGAGAGCGAAGATGAAAATGAATAGTGAGATAGCTCCACCGACCGCCTTACCTACTGAGTATTACAACCTTTCAAAATCCCACACACAAGGAGTAAATATGAGCATCATGCACGAACTGGAAGAAGCATAGAGGGCCAAAGCGGCAGCTGACAAGAGAGTAGATGAACTGCTGGGCAGGGCCAAAGAGGAAGGCCTGGAGCAGATACGAGCAATCGTCAAAGACTTGGGGTTGACCGCTCATGATCTTGCCAAGCTCGCTCCGGTGACAGGCACACCGAATACTCGCAAACTCCGTAAGGCGGCAGAATTCTGGTACAGAAACCCCGCAGACGCCAGCAAAGTATGGAAGGGGGCTGGACCCAAACCTGTCTGGTTGAAAGAGATGAATGCCGAAGCACAAGAAGCCTGCAAAGTGACAGCCGGGTAAATAGTATTTCCAAGAGCAGAAGAGATACCAACATGCTTGCCATCTTTGCATGGAGTGACCCGGAGTAGAGGGCAGCAGGATGGTCAGGCAGTTGGGGTCTCTTTCGGCTATGTGGTGGTGTGTGTGTTACTAGTGTTACCACATGGAATGTACGTAAGTAACGCTTTTAACCAATATAATCAACAGTTTTACCGCGTTACTTTTGTTACCATAAAAACCGGTGTGCTCTTTTACCACCAGTGGCAGGTAAGCAGCGGGAGCCGCCGTTCGCATGGAGTCAGCTCCCTCCATTTAACGTAAAGTGCCTTGCACTTGTATTCTTCGCATGGCAATAGGGCTTATGACTTAACGGGTACTACCCGAAGCGGTATCTAATCTCAACATAACCAAGCCCTCGAAGGTACAGGCGCTCCTGAAAACAGCTTGGAAGCAATTATCGCTTTAAGGTTAAATATTGATGAGCGTATGTGCAAATCTACACATAGTTATCACTTTGCACGTTTTTCATGCCGTGTGAAGTGTATGATTATAACGCCGCCGAAAATGAGCAGAAAACTACTCACAATAAGATTGTTTAACTCTGTTCTGAACGCTATATAATCGATCAAGAACACGAATAATGGGAGCAAATAATAAGCCACTCCAGTCTGCATTGAACCAATTATGCCAATCGATCTGTTCCACAAATAGAATGCGATCAATGACGAAAAAATGCCCAGATAAAGAATGTAGGACAAGGTTGTTAAATTGACATGAAAATTATTGCCAATAAACATGTCGGTCAAATAGAAAGGGAACAGAGCAACCAACCCCGCAAATATCATCAGGAATAAATACTCAATATGGCTCATACCTTTAGGAATTCTCTGGACCACGGCATACACAGAAAATGATATTGCAGCAAACAACATAAGTATATCACCAAGCGATACTTGAAGTCCGGTTAGTATCGTGAGATTTCCTTTGGTGATGAGAACTACACAACCTACTGTTGCCAGCAAGACTCCAAACCATGTTATGCCTCTAACAGGCCTCCCTAAGAATATCCTGTTTATAATCGTAATAAATGCTGGCGACATGACCGCTATGAGCGACATATTTATTGATGAAGTATACCGGCCAGCCATGTAAATTAACGTGTTAAAAGTAGATATACCAAGGAGCGATGCCGCAATAAATGACAAAAATATAGTCCTGTCTTTGACAATTGTTTTAGCACTATTAAGCGCGGATCGCATGAACGGTAAAAGAACCATAAATGCGATAAGCCATCTATAAAATGATAACTCGATTGGAGTTATTTCTGAGCTAACGACATTCGCTATAACGAAATTCGCGGACCACAAAGCTACCGCTAAAAGTGAATATATGTAGCCCCTAACCATGTTTTATACTGTCCCACGCAGTCTGAAGTGCAACGCATGCCTGGGGACAATTTATATTATTCTGCCTCAAGCTATTTTTTGGTGTATTGCGTATTATGTAAATCTGGTCTACTTCAGTGTCGAGATAACCCATCGTCGCAATAGCAACCGTAATTTGCCCACGATGATGTGTGCCATGATTGAATGCGTGATCCAGCGTGGATGCAAATGGAGATGATGTATCTTTACCGTTTAGGGCTTTACAATAAGTGGCTATTTCGTCAGAAAGCTTACCATCGGCAGTTCTCATGACAAACTCTTCCCAACCGGAGGAAGATTGTTTTAGCCGTTTAATTAATGATTTGAACTCTGTTTCAATTTCTACGTCAAGTGTTATCTGCGGTGAAGGTTCATTCTTGAATCGAGAAATCCATATTGAGTCTGCTACTAACAAATGGTTTAGCGTTCCATTAATACTCCTGAAAAACGAGCCGAAATTTTTTCTGTAATTGGCGCCTGGTATTTTCTTGATATTGCCTAAGAGTTTTCGTGTGGCCCACTGATGGTGTCGAGACATAGTGATAAAGTGATTGCGAAAAGTCATCTCAGTTATAAGACCTTATGTGTCATTTTTCGCATGAGCGTTAACCCTGCCCGGGAGTGGTGCCTGATTTTACTGGATTAATCTCGTACCATTTGGGTGCTACCACGAGACAAAATTGAGACTGTTGAAACCGGCATTTTTCGGCGGCTTAAACTAACGTACCGTCTCCATGGTCATATCCACCCGCTATCATGCTAAGTTCAAAGAATCATAATAGTACATTACAGTCGGCTAGACTACTTAGTACCCGATTGCTAACCAGATGTTGTTGAACGAGGCTATGTGAGGGACCCAGTGTCCGCTTCCAGTCTTTAACGGTCATCTTAGTGCGAAAAAACTTCTGTGGCACTCCTTTTTGATTATGCCGCGCGAATACTTTGGTTTGGAGCGTAGTGCAGTGGCATGAGGCGATCCTCCGCAACCGCTAAAGTGATATAGTCGTCGCCCACAAGAAACTCAACTTCCACGTAACCAGGGTCCAACTCTTCCACGACGGTTCCGACCTGGCCACGCAGAAGGTGTTGCTCTGGTATGGGTTCCAAAAGCGCTACAACGTCGAGTAGTTTCATGATGTCCTCACATAGCAACTTGTCAGCCTGGGAACGTCTTCTCCAGTCCTGATGATCCAACCCGTGCGAACGATCGCGGACTTTCCCTGGCGCTGCATGACAAAATCCACCTGGTAACGCTTGCCATGGCTGTCGGCCACCTTCTCGGTGGCCTCGTTGCTCAGTATGGCACGGAGGCATACTGAGCGCAGCAGCTCGGCATCTTGCTGGCCTATCCCCAGGCACGAGGCGAACACCCTGGCCTTGTTGCCTCCGGCAAGGTGACCGGGATTCAGGGTGTATTCTCGTAGCTTGCGAATGTCCAGGATCGCCCTTTCTGCATTGGGTAGCATCATATCTGTCAGAGACAAGCCTTCGATTACAAACGAATACCAGACAGGATCATAGTGCATTTCCTGCAGCTGGACCATACCTTTGCCAGTCAGCCCCGTCCATCCTCAGCCTCACGCACCTGCGTAAGGAGTAGCAAGTTTTGCCATTCATCCGAAGTTTCCCGGATTGGTCCCGACGCCGACCATGGAGTTCCGGAGCACCGGGTGGCGTGATCTTTGCGCTGTGAATGGTCAGTGATGCAGCGGTTGCAGTCATTCAGAAATTTCAAAGAGCATGGTGGGGCCGATTCGGGTCGGCGGCGCAACCGGGGTACCAGCCCCAATGCGTTTGTAGATCCCCGCCAATTCGGCATGGGCATCGACAGCTTTAGATGTAGTGCTGAGAGGGCCCGGTAGTGTTGAGAGAAATGCCCAAGCATCTCGTAGATTCCGGATATCTTGGGCCGACGATACGGTTGTTGACGACAAAGTTCGGTGCATAATCGGTCTCCTGAGCTTACTGTTTATTTGATTATGCTCATTTTCCCATGCGGGCTTACCCGGACAATTTCCGCCCATCAGCGAACGACAGAAGTTTTGGATAGGCCACATCCCGTCCAAAGGGATTCGGCCATGGTCCCCACTCGGATTGGGGGACATCCACCCCCAGTTCCACAATATGGTCATCGGGATCAACAAGGTAAAAAGACCGCATGACTGTATGGTCCACGGGCTCTAATATTCGCGCCCCGGCGGCCCGGCAGCAGGCATAAATCGCGGCTAGACTTTGTTCGTCCTCCACGTCGAGGCAAAAATGCGAGAAACCGGAGACCGGGAATAGCGCCCCAGTTTCCATCAAGGCCAAATCGTGGTGGTGCAAGCCTGCAGTGTAGAATTTCATGCCGGGCCGCTCGCCGACGGCGCGTAACCCCAGGATTCCGCGATAAAAGCGGTCAGAGACCTCCAGACTGCGGACCGGCAGGGCTATGTGGTTGATGCCATGTAACATTTATTCACCTCGTTTTCCTTAAAACCATCCACTAATAACCGCCGCCACGCACCAAATAGGTCTGTAGAGCCATCCATCCAGCTACGACCATGGGCAGGGAGCTGATCAATCCTGGCGTGAGCACTGCCCATCGACTGGAACTGCCTCGGTGTTGAAGGATGCTGGCAACACCCGCTCCAGCGGCAAGTGACACGAGTAGCCATACTATGACGACCATTGAAGCACCCGCGTAGAAACGTAAATCCACCATCAGGGCACCCAGGATCAGCACCCCCACATCGGCACTCGGCGAATCCCAACGCGAACCGCGCATCAAGAGGGAAAAAACAAGAGCCACGGCCAGCACAACGGACAGCGCCGCCCCAAACTGAGCCAGCAGGATACTGCCCAACAATGGCGCGACGAGCGCTAGCCCGACAGCCCCGACAAACAGCGTGATTCCTGCGGGTTTTTGATCTCTGTGGTCAGGGGTGAGGGCAAACCACAGTACGGACCACAGCACCGCCACCGTCAGCCAAGCAACGAAGGCGGCGAGCATGGTTTCCTGGCGCAGGATCGGCCACAGCAAAACGAAAGCAGCGGCTCCTGCGATCAACCCCCTCGCCCCATAGCGGCACCATGGATGTTTACGGCGATCGGCAATAGCCACCACTGTCCCGCCCACGAGGGCCAGCCAGGGCAACCAGGACAACACGGTACGTGGTGGGAAGGAGAGATCGCGATAGATCAGCGCATAGCCGCCCAAAAACCCCCCTAATATTGCAGCCCCCCAGATGATGTTTCGCCAACTGGGATATTTGCGGGTTTTGTAATACGCGGCGACCACCATGAGCATGGCTACCACAGCGGGAAACAGGGCACTCTCCAAAATCAAGGACTGAACGAAACCGGGTTGCCAGAGATTCCACATAAAGATTGCCTCCCAAGGGGAAGGAGGCGCCGGCCTTGCTGGTCGGCACCCCAAAAGGCCGCTCAGCCAGCCGTGCGAACACCCTCGATGTTCACATGTAAGTGAACCGTGTTGGCGATCATGCCCGCATAGGCATCCATGCCGAAGTCGTTGCGCCGGATGGTGGTCGTGGCCTCATAGCCGGAGAGATATCCACCCCAGGGTTTGGGCAACGCTGGCACCGGCCCGGCACCAATTTCCCGCACCTGGAAGGTCACGGGCCGAGTCACGCCATGAATGGTCAGTTTCCCATACAGTTGTCCGCCCTCTTTACCCGTGGGTTGATAGCGTGTACTGACGAATGTGATGTTCGGGAACTCCCGGACATTGAAAAAGTCCGGTCCACGTAAATCGTGATCCCTGAGAGCGAAGTTGGTATTGATGCTGGCTGCGGGAATACGGAGGTTCACTTTGTCCCCCGCAGGATTTGCGGGATTGAAGGAATAACTGCCAGACAGTTTATCGAAACGGCCCACCACCACCGCCACCCCGGCATGGCCGATGGTGAACCACGCCAGAGAGTGGTCCGGATCAATCCGGTACGAGCCAGCAGGACTGGCGTCCAATCGATGATATGTCGCTGCGTCAGCGAGTGACACCAGTGACGCAGACAATGCGACGGAAAAAATGGTGGTCCTTAGTGCAATGGAAACGTTGTTCGGTAACATGGCAATGCTCCTCTATCAATTCGGGAGAAACGGTCACTCAACCGCTAGGCTTTTATGAGTGCCGTCGCAGAAAGGGCGGTTGGTGGAGTGACGGCAGGCACAAATGGCTACCGTTCTCGGATCGGCAATATCCACGGCGAAGGGCTCCACGCCGCTACCCTGGTGCGTCCCATCGCAGAAAGGCAAGTTTGCGGAGCGCCCGCAAGCGCAGAAATAGTGGCTGCCTGGTTCCAGGCTCATTACGTAAGGTGTCGGGTTCATCATGACCTCCATTAAAATTAAGCATCTCATCTGATACGCATCCATATAGTTACAATGCGTACTATACAGATAGCACAACAAATGTTCGCATGCAAACTATATGGGATTTACTCCTGGAATCGGCCCCGCAACGCGCGTAGGGTGCGGCGCGCCTGTTCCAACTCACCCTCATCCCCTTCCGCGAAGGCCCGCCTGAGATAGTCGATATGGGCGGGAAAGACTTGGGCAAAAAGTGTCTCGCCTGCCGGAGTCAGGACTGCGAGGAAACTGCGCCGGTCGCCGACCGGCACCTCCCTGCGCACCAGGCCCTTTTCTTCGAGGCGGTCGATGATGCCGGTCAGGGTTCCCTTGGTGATCAAGGTTTTTTGGGCAAGCTGGCTGAGGGGCATTCCCTGGGTGTTACCTAAGGTAGCAATGACATCAAACTGCGCTGGCGTAAGGCCCAGTTGCCGGACATGGGTGGCGGAGTAGGCGGAAAAGGCATGATAGGCTTGGGCAAGCTCTCGCAGGACGGCGAGAAAAGGCTCCTGGGTTGTGGCCCCCGGCGTAGCCGTGTAAGAAAACAACACCGTTGATTCCCCGGTTGTTCCGTCGCGCATCCTTATCCTCACCATGATGTTTCCAGTTAGACAGTCCTATATAGAACTATCTGGGACGTCCATCCCATTGCTTACTTTTCCACGGCGTACTCCTTACGTTGCTTACTTGGTCTGCAAACCCTTTGTAGCAACAGTACGCCACCTCACTCAAGTCAGATGTAATCTGCCCGTACATTACTTTCGATCATAGCTCCTGTCGAACTCGGGTGGCCCGGGATAGGTTAAGAACCAAGACTTGATTCTTCCTTGCTTGTTGGCGCACCACTTACCCTGAATTACATTGGCCGCATGAGTACCAAAAAATGGCGGCATGCGCAGCCCCTGCAATACCAAGTTCGATTTTCTTGAAGTGGCTATTTTTTTGGATAGGCCGCGTACCCGAGGCCAATTCTTGAAACACTGGCGCCAACTCGTTGAATATAACTGAGTGCGTACTCATATCGGAGTTTTGCAACTATCACTCCTTCGGCTTCCTGGGTTTCAAGTTTCGAACCAGCTAGCCTCGGTTGTAAGACTCTGAGACGGCCATCTGTTATCAACCCCTGACTCAGGGCCAGGAATGTTCGCCAAGTTTCCTTTTGCGTCGCAGGCTTCCTCTCATCCGAGGTTGAGCGTAGACCTAGACAAATAACCTCCTCTCCATTTTGAACGAAGCAATAGGAGCCACTGTTAATATGGCCATTTTCTAGATCTTTCAGATTAATTCGAACCAAAAGAAGTGCGGTAAAGGGACGCAGTTCATCGCTCGTGCCTGTAAAGGCGATGGTATTCTGACCAGGCTGAAGATCGCAAGCGGGCGTGGCGCAAAGCCACCATTCATCACCCAATTGAAAAATGTGTCCACTGTCCAGTTGATCCGACCCAGGCTTCATAGGCAGTGTCGATACATAACTATTATATTGATTGATAGCGGCTTTCTTGATTGCCTCGTTGTTTAAATCAATACCATAGTGAGCCGCAAAGGCCCCCGCCGCGGCTTCATCTGCCAGCACGATTTTCTCGCCAAACCTCACCACTTCGTCTTCTATGAGGAATGAAATCGCCTCCGACTGTCTTGAAACATGCTCCTTCAATTTGAACCCTCTCGAAAGGGCTGCTTGCGCCGGAAGTAGTCCTTCGCGGGCTGGTTCCAAAATACTGTCATAGAATTGTGCAAAAACATGGGCGTTCAGCAAAGACTTATCTTCAGCTTCAACTCCAATGCGGTTGAGCGCATGCCGATACTTGGCTGAGAGTAGCCTAGAAGGAGTAGGCTGCCAATTTTCCAACGCTTTTTGTAGCTCTCCAAGTAAGTTCTCCGGCCCCTTCTTAACGAATGTCACGAAGCCTCTCGAAGTGCGCATCCACTTGCAATTTGCGTCGTTTTTCCAGCTCAGACCTTCAGCAGTCTGGTTGTCGAATTCTGAACTTTTTTTCTTCTCCAGCTCACGAACTGCCCAGAAAAGAAAAGTACTTAGTTGGACGCCGCTGAGTGTGAGTGTCTGACCCAACTCTTTTAGCTTTGTAAATACTCCTTCTCCACGCATGTAACTAGCTACTGCGTCGTGAATAGAAGCATAATCTTGACGAACCTTTAGGTACTCCTGAAGGCCAAATTTTTCCCCAAGATGTTCAGGGTCAAAATCCCCTACTTGAATGATTGGGTCCAGTAAAGTATCCAACTCATCCAGTCGATCAAGTATTTTTTTGATAAATTCCGAGCTGCAACTTTGCATGACCGACAGCAGGCATTCCTCCATCACTTCATCCAGATCATTCTCACCAGTATGGACAATGATCAGATTAAAGTGATTATTCTTCAGCACCAAGCGGAGGATTTCCCTCGCTTTTTTGCCTCTTAGCCCTCCGGCCTCTCCTTCCAAGTTGTAGTCAAGTACTAAGAGGTCAGACTGGTGCAAGTGATCCGCCAGTTCCGATGCGCTTTCTTGCGGCTTGGCACCCGCATCGAGAGAAGCGGCAGTGGGTGCAAGTGCATCATGGATATCTATTACAAACCCGGGCTTATTACTCCGAAATTCTCTGATTACCTTCAAAGGTTCGCTTGGCTGTGTAGTCCAATCTTTTTTGGCCGAACGTACTTCTAAAGCTTCGTCCTTTTCTCCGCCCTCGATCTTGGAGTTGAGTATCTCTTCCCACGTCGGGTATTGATCGTCAACGATCAGCACCGAGCGCAGTGGATCAATAAACGCCTCACGCACCAATTCGGAGAAAGTAGCTACATCAGCCAAAGTTAGCACCCCTAAAATCAATCAAAAAATTTGCTCCCGACAGCACATGATGCTTCCGTTCGCTCGCATACTCGATCGAATGCCCGCCAGCAATTAAGTTGACACGGCAAAGATACAGCCCAATTCCTCTTCCTCCGCTCGATTTGCGCGTAAAGAACATCTTGAAGAGACTTTCTTGATCAAGTGGATCGATACCCGGGCCATTGTCGGAAACGATGACCTTTCCATCCTGTACCGAAAGGTATACCTCTGGACTCGCAGTGCGAGAATTGACGAGCCAGTAGACACTGTTATTCACCAAGTTCACAAACACGGGCAGAAGTCTGGCTGGCTGTTCCTCAATGGAAAATGCCTCAAAGGCGCTAGACGCGTGTATCTTGATCGTTCGATTGCTAGCCACGACCTCGAAAAACCGCGCAAGATAGTCTACTATTTCCTCGCCAGTTATAACTCGGCGTGTTCGGCTCCCGGATACTTTCAGAGGTGAAAGGAACTCGAGCTGCTGGCTTAGCGCCTCAAACCCCTCTTGAACCAAATGGGTGCCGGGCACATCCCCCGTCGCGCGAACCTGTCTGATGCCTTCGCGTATCATTCGCTCGCTGCTGTTGAGCTCATGCCCCAAAATTTCAACAGTCACACCCAGTTGCGCTACCTGATTGAGGCGGTTCAGGTCATCACGAAGTGCTATGTTGTCTGCTGTTCCTTGGCGAGCGATCAACTCGATATTAATACTCTCGCTCATCACCTCCAACGCATCCAAGTAGGACTGGAACGTATCTTCGTTTTCCGTATCGAGTTTTATTTGCAACGCTTTCATTTGCTCAAGCGCCTCATCGAGTCCAAGTCGCCCCAATCGAACTTGATCGACAAGTGGAATTGCCAAGGCATGAAACGCTTTATTGCGCTCATCGAACAAAGAGCTGACCCGATCCCGCTCAGAGCCCTGAAGATCTTCGATGGACTTGCGCCATGACCTTAGCCGAGCTTGAAGACGGCTGGCGTGGCTGTTTAGCTGTTTCTGGGCAATCTCATCGGGTCTTGCAGGATTAATCTTTTCGATGGCATCGGAGCGCATTTCTTCCAGCGATCTTATGCGATTCTGCATCTCCCCATACATGGCCCGGAAGGCACGATAGTCGTCCTCCGAGGAGCCGAGCCTAGCTGGCGCTCCTGTGAGCCTTAGATCGCTTAGACGTTCGCTCAGTTCGCTGATTAACGCTTGAACATGCTCAAGACCCTGTTGATCTTCAATCGTAATTTCGGTTGGTAGCTGGCTTGTGCTTTCAAATAAATGAGATAACTGCGGTAAGTTTTTTCCGAGCTGGCTACGGAATTTGCGGGCGTTTTTTTTTGCTAGTTCTTTTCGCTCAGCATCTGCTTTTTCTTGGATATTGCGAGCCTGAATTTCAGGTAGAATTTGTTTTCTAAGATCAGATGCCTGACCGAAATACGCATAAGCAGCTGTTCGCAAAATGTGAATCACGAGCGTGCGAAGCGCCTTAGCGCTCCTATTATCTATGAAACCTTCGCGGCCAGCTTTGTCTCTTAGGTTAGGGTTTTTTTCACGGGAGATAGCAACTCTCCCAAACATTCTGCGAGCATTCCAAAATTCACGGCCTGCTGAAACACTTCGTCTGGTCTCAATCTCGAAAAAATCGTTGTCGATGCGGCCATAGGGCAGAACCCTGAGGCCATTTCGAAATAGTAAAAAGCCACCATGTTGATCAGCGAGGTCCTCGAAACGACTCCAGTCCGCGTCAGTCAGTGTCGAATTACTGCGAACCCGTTCATAAGTGGCCACATGCAGACTGAATGGTCCGACGAAAGTAGTTGGACCTTTGGGCGCTTTAAAGTCTTTGGGTGGGTAAATTACGTACTCTGCGCCTAGTTTTTGCCATTCACCAAACGCTTTGACTTGGCCATGAAAAACGCCGTCAGCGTCAATGTTGCCGGAAAGGACGTGCTCCATCTCCTCGGTTACATCTCGGTTGATCGCATCGCGCTCGTCCTCAACCAGAGGCGCGGCAACATCGCCTGACCACGTTTTCACTTCATAAGCGAACTCTGGATCGAATGCATTGTATTCATTAGCGTCTGAGTCGACATATGGATCAGTAAAAGCTGATAAGGTGGCAAAAAAAGCTTCCCTGATCTTCGGGATGTTTCCATCCGGCTCTATCGAGCTTAGCTGGGCTCTAAGATCATAGTTGATGTCAGATACAACCAGTGCGGTTCCATGTTCCCGAACTCCGTTCCAGACTAGCCAAGGCTTAAAATGCCTTTCCTCGAAACGCGCATCGATGAGCGTATTTGCAATGAGTTTGGATGGTTCCTCGGCTTCCGGATCGCTGTCTAAGATCACGCGATCATAGGTTTCCCAAGCGAGTTTCAGGCGTTGTGCTCGCATTGGGTCTTGAAGGCTACCCCAAATGTTATCCGTCAGTTTGTCGAACAATTCAGGTATGAGTTGAAAGAGTTCATCTTTTCGATCAAACCGCGTAATCGGGACTTCGATGTCTGAAAGGACGATATAAGGATTTTCGAAGATCCGCCAGTCGACCAAGGCCGCCACGAAGTCCTCGTTCTTTCTTTTACTTACGATCAGAAGGAGAGGGCCAAGATTTGCCGAGGAAAGGCGGCCGATACCTTTCTGCCCCTGCTTGGTTCGTTTAGGCAGCCCATCACGGTCGGCGTCATCCGATGCGCTCTTGTCGTATTTTGAGTCTGTCCCAACGACCAGCCATCGGTTGACAAACTCCTCATAGCTCATGCCATGGCCATCATCGAAAACGGCTGCAACAGGCTCTAGATCGTCAAAAATATGAAGGCTCACATTGCGCGCGTAGGCATCGTAAGCGTTCTTCCAAAGCTCAGAAATTGCAGTGGGACAGTCTGCGATCTGCTCGCGTCCCAAATGGTCAACCGTTCTAGCGTGGGTGCGAAATGCGAGCGTTTCGATCATGCCAACTCGACTTCTTGTTCATTCAGGTGTGCGAGCGCTCCGAGAGATACTTGATCGGGTACCCGGTCAATCAAATTTGTTTTAATATATTTAATCAAGAACTTGCCAAGTTCAACCGGGACAGCATTGCCTATTTGCCGGCCAGCCGCAGTCAAGCCGCCGACAAATGTAAAGTTGTCCGGGAATGTTTGGATACGTGCGGCTTGTCGAACAGTAATTCCGTGATGCTCTGTGGGATGGACAAAACGGCCTTTCGATGGATTGATACATGCCGTTGTCATTGTTGGAGCTGGCATCGAAGGATCGATGCGACCATAGACATCTTTGTGACCATCATGTTTTTCATGGCATCGAAGGACACGTCTGGAGTCCCTGCGGCTTCCACCATTGATGGGAGTGTTCTTGAAAGCCTCCACTAATTTCGGCCCATGGTTCATGTGAATATCAGTGCTGTCGTTGGCTGGGGCGGAATCAAAAACATGTGCGCACGTCAACCACGGTGCCATTCCATCTCTAGATTTTTGTGGGGCGTAGTGGGTTGGTTCAGGAGGCCACACAAAGTCTTTCGAATCCACATCTTTCCTGAGGCCTAGAATAAAAACTCTTTTGCGCCGTTGAGGCACTCCAAAGTCTCGAGCATTAAGAACAGCAGGGGGAAAGAGTCTGTATCCTGCTTTTCGGCCCTCTTCATAAAACTTGCTGAGGTATGATTTGTGGCGATCCCACATGATTCCAGGGACATTCTCCATCAAGAATATCCGCGGCGTGAGCGCCTTTACGAAATCGAAATAGGCCAACACCAGTTCATTTCGCGGATCATTTACACCGGCGTCTAGAATTCGGTGTGTCGAAAAACCTTGGCAAGGCGGCCCACCCAGCAGCAGGTCGCAGGATCTATTGCAGAACCTCTCCTCCCGGATTTTGGAAGGGTCGTACTCCATAATGCTCTTTTCAAATACAACCGTTTCTTTTCCCCCAGGAAGCTTACAGATATTATTTTTATAACTTTGAATTGCAAACTTCTCATTCTCAACCGCAAAATCGATCGAGAACCCGGCTAGAATCGCAGCTAGAGAAAACCCTCCTGCACCAGCAAACAAATCAACTGCCACAAGGGGCGCATTGCTCGTATTTTCTTTTTTCATCTCAGCGCATTATTCTGCTCTTGGGATCTTCCGCGCTTGGAGCATAGCCCATCTAGTGTCTCTAAGCAAAGCTGGTAGCTGGACCGGGTGCGCCTGCAGCCACTAAAGCAGCGGTGAGCGTTGTGTCCGACCGGGGCAATCCCGTAAACAACGGACACTTCAAAGAAGTCCCTTGAGCCATGGAGTCCGTTGCGTCCAAGTTCGCATCTGACAGTGGCTTCGGGAGTGAACATTGTGCCGATCCACTACCGTCCGCATTTGGCAGCTGATAGCCGCCGCTTGTTGTCATCGGACCGAAAGGCAGGAATGGCCGACCTGCTGCCCGTGCGTAGTCGCGCCGGATGATATCATTGGCTTTCCGCCGCTGAATGACCGCAATCAGTCTTTATCCGTCATCCGATCATAATGAATGCTACGTCAGCTAGTCGTCCGGTGCCAAAGTCTCGCCGAGGGATCAGACAAAGTTGCTGCCAGCGACAGGGACAGCTTGTATCTGGAGTTTCTGCTCCGTCCATAGCGATAGCTTCAACCAATTCTACTATTCCATAGAAATAACACCGTTCGGTACAAGGTAAGCCCCCAAGAGAACCATCTCCCAGGGGCACCCAAGTCAGCCCACTCGTCTCGTCTCCATTGCTGTCAGCCCAGGGATACCCTCAGCAACTTGAGTATCCGAAAGAACTCCTCTCTACCACATCAATACCTTCATCTTCCGTCTCTTCAAAGGCACCATTACCCAGTCCAGCTCTAGCAGCTGCCTCCAGGGCCTCGACGTACTCCCCAGACTGCTCAGCTAGCTCCTTGGCCTCCATAAGCATTTTCTTGGACTCTACCCCATCCCTAATAACCATGTCCACATAATAAACCGGCGTTCTATGGGACTGGGTAGTGCTCTTGGCTCTCAGCTTCAAAGACAAGGGCAAAAACCTTGCCCGACGCCCACTGATTGCATTCAAATACTGCAAACGTGCCGCCAGCGTCCTAATGGAGTTATACCCCGTTGTTCTGAATATAAAGCTGCCCAGCTCGTCTTCCTGACCCTCTATCTGTACATTCAGCCTTCCATACGGCTTGCAGCCCAATTCAGAGCCCAGGGTACAATTCTGAGGGCCGGGGCAGGGAATGCTCTTAAAGCCGCTAAAGCCGCCCTGTGTGCTTCGCCTGGCCACCTCACCATTACCCACACATACGGGCCTGCCCGTAGTCCTGTCGAACAGGCGGTACTCTGCCCTCAAGTTCAAAGTTGACTTCTGCGGTCTTTGTACGCTGTCGGGCCTCCAGCAGGGTCTTGAAAAGGATGTTCATTTCCTTCCGTTCGGTGTAATCCACCATGACGGCGGCAGTGCGGGGATAGAGTAATGCCAGGGCTTTATTACAGGACTCCGACCCGTCTACTTCCGGCGCTGTTTCCTTTTCTACGTGGTCCCAGAAGGTTTTCTCCATATCCACCAATTGGGCAATACGCTCCTCATCCCGCTCAATCCGATAGATTCGGAACTCCTGCCCACCAATGAGTACAGCCACGTCCGCCCATGCCTTGCCGGTTACGGCCAGCTGATGCAGCACCTGGATCTGGTAGGCTAGCGGTACCCCTTCCTCCCATTGGCCCTGACTGCGAAGACCAGCGGTTTTGATTTCCAGCACACCGCCGCCTTCCACGATTCTGTCCTGGAATTTTTGCTGGGGCCTATATCCAACGGTGGAAGCTGGTTGAATCAGTTTTTCGGGGCAGGCTTAGTGAACTCATGGCTGGAATGGATCTACCCAAGATCATAGAGGTAGGGAGGGATCTCAATAAGGTGCAAGAGCTGGTCTTTGGGTAGGGTAGGGTAGGGGGGGAGTTGCTCTCCCGTCCAAAGGTAACCGCACCATCTAGCACATAGCCGGACATGATTAGACGCCAACCGTCTACTATGTGTCTACCAGCAACAAAAAAGGCACCCAGAGGTTAACTCTAAGTGCCTGTTTTATTTGGTTGGTTGTGAGGGGATCGAACCCACGACCCGCTGATTAAGAGTCTCAAAGTCCAGCATTTATCACGTTTTATCTACCCCCCTGTATCTTGACGTATCAGTCACTTAGTCACATACTACCTTTACCGACATTCACCGATTTACCGCAAATGTGTTAGCCCCGTGTTAGCCCGGCTAACAAGATTCAGCGGGTCCATCGTGGCGATTGGGCTAACAGCGAAGTTGTTCAATTACAGATAGTTACACAAGAAACTAGACCTAATGACGGAAAATCAAATGGCCCAAAAGTCGCAAGGAGCACGTCATGGCTGAAAAGATGCAGTTCACCAAGGCCCGTATAGCGGCGCTGGAGCCTGTCCCCGGCAAACGGATCACCGTCTACGACGAAGGGCAGAAAGGCTTGTGCATTCGCGTTACACCAGCCGGAGCCAAGGCGTTCTATTGCGTCCGAAGGGTGGAGGGAAAAGTGGAGTGGGTACGCATAGGCGATGCCGCCGCCGTGAACATTGAAACAGCCCGGACGACCGCCGCCGAGATCGTCAACGGCATTGCCAGAGGCATCAACCCCGCCGAGCAGAAGCGGATCAGGAAGGCGGAGATGACATTCTCTGAACTGTTCAGCGAGTGGGTGAAGGAGTGCAAAGCCAAGGGTAAAAAGAGCCTGGGCAACGATGAGCGCAACTATCGCCTGCACCTGCAAGGCATCGCCAGGAAGAAGCTATCCGACATTGAGCGCCAGCATATCCGCACGTTACACCGGAAGATCAGCACCGGAGCCGGTATCTATCAGGCAAACCGAGTCCTAGCCCTCACCCGCGCGGTGTTTAACTTCGGGATCAAAACGCTGGATATACCGGGACTGACCAACCCCGCAGCCGGGCTAAAGATGAATCGGGAGGAAAGCCGGGATCGTCGCCTGCACCCCGACGAAATGCCCAA
This sequence comes from Acidithiobacillus ferrivorans, assembly GCA_018853935.1. Classification (GTDB taxonomy): domain Bacteria; phylum Pseudomonadota; class Gammaproteobacteria; order Acidithiobacillales; family Acidithiobacillaceae; genus Acidithiobacillus; species Acidithiobacillus ferrivorans. The sequence goes on along the minus strand of JAAOMR010000092.1, from coordinate 8,305 downwards.
GTTCTTCGAGGCGCTGGCCGCTGAGGAAAACCCTGATATGCGGGATTACGTCATGCTCTCGCTACTGACCGGAGCGCGTCGCTCCAATGTGCAGGCGATGCACTGGCAGGAAATCCACCTGGAGCGCCGGACGTGGACCATCCCCGGCGCCAAGGCGAAGGCTAAGGACAATATCACCGTACCGCTGACCACCGCCGCCATAGAGGTGCTACAGGCCCGCGCAGAAGCCAATGGAGCGCAGGGGTGGGTATTCCCCGGCTCAGGCGCTACAGGCCACCTTGTAGAGCCTAAAAAGGGCTGGCAACGGCTATTGCAGCGGGCAGGCATCGAGGACTTGCGCTTACATGACTTGCGCCGTTCTTTGGCATCCTTCCAGATCGACGCGGGGGTGTCTCTGGCCGTCATAGGCAAGGGGCTAGGCCACTACTCGCAGCAAACCACCGCCGTCTATGCAAGGTTGGCTCAAGACCCGGTAGCAGACGCCTGGCAGAAAGGCACCGACGTCATTCTGGTGGCTGGAGGACTCAAGAGCACTGCCGAGATCGTGCCTTTGAAGAAATTGCCCGGCCATCGCAAAAGTGCTATATCGTGAAGTGGACCGTTGAGACGCTAGACGAAAGAGTTAAGGCGGAGATCATGGCACTTCCAGAAGGTGTTCAGGCGCGAGTTATCCATATCCTTGAAATGATCGAACAGGTGGGCTTGGAGCAGGTCCACGAGCCGCATATAAAACACCTGGAGGACAAGCTCTGGGAGATACGCGCAAAGGCACCGGATGGTATCGGCAGGGCAGTCTATATCACCGCATCGGGCAGGCGCTTAGTGATTCTGCACGCTTTCGTGAAGAAAACTCAAAAAACGCCTAAGCAGGTATTGGAGATCGCGCGGCAACGCGCCAGAGAGGTACGGAAATGACAAGTTTAGCTGAACTCAAAAAGGAAATGATGAAAAACCCCGCGTTCAAGGCGGAATACGACGCGCTGGAAGATGAGTTCAGTCTTGCCCGCGAGTTGATCGAGGCCCGGACCCGCGCTGGACTGTCGCAAGCGGAATTGGCGCAACGCATGGGCACCACACAATCCGCTATTGCCCGTCTGGAAAGTGGCAAGGCCCCGCCGTCCATGCGAACCATTGCGCGTATTGCCGCCGCTACCGGCAGCCGCGCCGTAGTACGGCTGGAGCCGCGCCCTTGAAAACCGACTATGACGCCGCCGATGATATTCTGGTGCTGCACTTCACCGACAAGCCGGTCAGCCGGGAAGTGTCACAAGATTGGAATTTGAATATTGCCTATGCCGATGACGGAAACATTGTGGAGATCGTCATACTGGACGCCAAAGCGTCCGGCGCTTGGCCTATACCGCAGCACGCGGCTTAAGTTTCACCGCCATGCCCTAGGTTGATCCCCGAAAGGCCGGAACCTTCACCGGCTTGGGCATGGCACCTATTCCCGAAGGAAGCGCAGAGAAGGAGCGCATGATGGCATTACAGTTACCCGAGCCAGAATATTACACGCTGGCAGAAGTGGCGGAGAGGTGGGAAGTCTCTGGTGATGTGCTGCTGAGGTTGGGGGCAGAAAAAAAGCTGATTTTTGCATGGCCAGTGTTGTCCGGGTTTCGTATCTGCCACGACTTCTTGGGGGGGTGCCTCCGCACCGCAGAGGAAGTGGAGCAGCTTTTCCCGAGTCTGAGGCCCGGCCAGCTTCTTTTCCGCGTTGATCCTGAAGCTAAAGCGATTGAGATATTGATGGGAGGCTTGGCGTATCTGAATAGCTATAGCCTTCGCCCTTCCTCCATATTACACAACGGCGCTATCTTCAGCGCGAGTTTTAGCCGGGTGTCCCACTTTATCAACAACGAACAAGGCGAACATTACATGACGATAATGGGGGGATTACCGCCATTGCCCGCCCCTTATCATTTCAGCGCGTGTATCCCTGTGCGCACCTCACGCCTTGTTATCCCTACTACCGAAATCCACCGCTTAGAACGCAAGCAAGAAAAAGTAGATCAAGCCATAGCGAAAGCTGAGGCAGAAAGCCCTATACCATCGCAATCAAAAAGGGCGCTAAACACTCGCGCTAAAGTTATCGGTGCGCTAGTGCAATCCCACAATATAAACCTGGCCGACAAAGGGGCAACGTCTGCCCTTAACGCAAAGCTAGAATTGCAAGGCGTAGCACTGGATCGGGACACCGTGAAAAAAATACTGGATGAGGCAAGGGAGCAGATAGAAAAACCGAATTAGGAAACCGAATTGGCTTTTTTTCTAACCCCGACACTTGCCGATTAAACCCCCGCATATTGGCCTCACGTTATCGCTAAATGTGAGGCAACACCCATGCAGAGCAATACTGAATCAGTAGCCCCGATTATCGCGGAGATTGGCCGCACTCTGGGCTATCCGCCCGAAGCCATCCCCACACAGATTGACGAAAAGCGCACCGCCGAAGTGCTGGGCGTCAAAGTCTCCACCCTGACCAACTGGCGCACGACTGGACGTTACAGCCTGCCGTATATCAAGGTGGGGCGGTTGGTCCGTTACCGCGTCGCTGACCTTGCCGCCTGGATCGCCAAGCGTCGCACCGGCATGGAGGGTTGAGGCCATGACCCCACAAAAAAGCCGCCCCGGAGCAGGGACGGCATATGACAACGCACGGTCCAATGATACCCCGATAGACGCAGTTCTGCACCGTCTGGACCGCGTAAAGCGCACGGCACCAGACAAGTGGATCGCATGCTGCCCCGCGCATGATGACAAGCGTCCCTCCCTCAGTATCAGAGAGGCCGACGACCACCGCGTTTTATTGAAGTGCTGGAGCGGGTGTGGAGCCGCTGAGATCGTTGGCGCTCTAAATCTGGATATGGCCGACCTGTTCCCCGGCGACCGGCGAAGCCTCAGTGGCCACGGCACTGGCCCCATGCGCCGTCCGTTCGATTATCGGGACGCATTGCAGGGCATCGCGCATGAAGCCACCGTCGCCCGGTTGATCGTTGAGGCCGTCAATCGCGGTGAGGCGATGGACGCGGAATCTTTGGATCGGCTGGCGCTGGCCGAGGAGCGAATCGACGACGCCTTACGCGCTGCTGGCGGTGTTCAATGAGCCGCGCATGGGATGAGCAGGCCAGCCCACAGCCCGGAGTCACCCTGACTTGTGCGTCATCCATCGCGCCCGAGGGTATCAGTTGGATTTGGCCGGGATGGTTGGCCGCTGGAAAACTGCACGTTCTGGCAGGCATGGCCGGGACCGGCAAGACCACCATCGCGCTGGCCGTCGCCGCTACACTGACCGCCTCTGGACGCTGGCCCGATGGCGAGATATGCCGACAACCAGCCAACGTGGTTATGTGGTCCGGCGAGGATGACGCCGCCGATACCCCCCTTGTGCCGCGTCTGCTGGCAATGGGCGCAGACGTGGCCCGCGTCCACCTGATTACAGGTACAAGGGACGATGACGGAAAGTTACGCGGCTTTGATCCGGCCAACGATATGGCACTGCTGGAATCCGCCTTGACGAAGTTTAAGCCCCGTCTGCTGATTATGGACCCGATAAGCAGCGCCGTATCTGGAGATAGCCACCAAAACACCGAGGTCCGGCGCAGCTTGCAGCCTATTGTGGACCTTGCCGGGAATCTCGGTTGCGCCGTCCTGGGCATTAGCCACTTCACCAAGGGCACCGCAGGCCGCGACCCCTTGGAGCGCGTCACCGGATCGCTGGCCTTCGGAGCATTTGCCCGTCTGGTATGGGCAACCATCAAGCCCGGCAAAGATGCCGACGACCAGAAGCGCCGATTGATCCGCACTAAGTCCAATATTGGCCACGATGGTGGCGGCTTCGAGTACGGCCTGGCGCAGACCGCAGTCCCCGGCCATAGCGACCTGTACGCCTCTTGCATCCTCTGGGGTGAACCCCTGGAAGGAAACGCCAGAGAATTGGCCGGACAGATCGAGGATGACAAAAAGGCCGGCGAGGAATCGGGACCGTCGCCGCGTGAAGAAGCGACCGACTTTCTGCTGGATTTTCTGGCCGATGGCCCCCGGATGCAGCGGGAAATCAGGGAGCTTGCAGATCAGGATGGCATATCCGTCAACACCCTGAAGCGTGCAAAAAAAGACCTGGGGATTATATCCACGAAATTGGCCGACGGTTGGCAGTGGCGTCTGAAAAACTGGATTGACGGCACCCAAGGGACCCAAGAAACCCATATTTCTATATATAGGAAAACTGGTCCTCTTGGGTCCCTTGACGATGGCGAACCCACGGAAAGCCAGCAAAATCAGGCTTTGCGCCAAGAGTGCCAAGGGGATCACATTCCAGAAGATGACACCCCTATGGATGGTGAAATATGAGCGCCGCCACCTTACTGGCCGAGATCGAGCAGGTCGGTGGCGAAATCTGGACCGAGGGGGACCGGCTCAAGTTCCGGGATACCCCCGCCCGGCTGATACCGCTTATTCGTGAACACAAAGCCGCGCTGCTGGCGCTGCTAAAGGCTGAAACGGGCATTGATGCCACCATCACCACTACGATGCAGCACAGCGCAGCTATGGCCCCGCAATCGGCACCAGCGACCGTCTCTTGTGGGCAATGCGTCCGATTCCAGCCGGGCACCACGAAGATGGGGATAGGCACTTGTCTTGCCACAGTGACAGGCCAGCCACCAGCCGGAAATCGTGGGGACTATCGAGCAGCTTTCCCGACGGCTCCGCGTCGGTGTCCTGAGTATGCGGGGGCGCAGTCATGACCCGGCATATCCGCGAATTGCACAGACAGTTCCCCGGTATCCAGATCAGCCGGACCAGAGGTGGGCACCTTGTCGCCACAGTAGGCACCAGCCGCGTATTCCTGGCCGCTACACCATCCGACCATCGAGCCATTCACAACATCGCCGCCATGATCCGGCGAGCAGAAAGAGGATTGAACCCATGAAGCGCAAGAGGGAATCACCAGCGATGCCACAGGGCTACATGGACGCACTCGGCAAGCTCTACGGGAAACCCGCTGAGGAGGGACCAGAAACAGCTCCACAGCACACGCAATCCACCGGGGCGCTACCTATGCCCCATTTACCCAAGAGGAAACAGCCATGACCGCGAAGGCAAAGACACCAGCAAACAACGGGATTATTGTCATTGAAGGCGACCCGGACACCCCGGAGAAGGACGCCGCGAGAGCCGCAGCCCTACCCACAGTGCAAGCCGCGTTCACCATGGGAAAATACACATGGGGCGGGGTTAAGGCCGAGCCTGGCCCGCTAATCGCTGAATTGAGTTCACAGGCCCGCCGAGTCATAGGCGGCGACCTGACTCGCATCGAGGGTATGCTGGTCAGCCAGATGCACACCCTGGACGCCATATTCAACAGCCTTGCCCGGCGAGCAATGGATACCGAAAACGCGGATCACGTCAAAATGTGGCTGACCGCATCGCTCAAGGCGCAACGGCAGTGTGTCAACGCCGCTGAAGCATTGGCGACCCTCAAAAATCCCGCCGTGTTCGTGGGCAAGCAACAAATCAACCAGGCCAACGGACCCATGCAGGTCAACAATGGGACACCCGCGCCCGTCCCTGTAAAATCAGATCAGGACACCGAACTAAAGGGGATTACCCATGAGCATATCGAACGGCTGGACACCGGAGCGCCGAGCAAGGCAGGCCGAGATGATCCGGCAATGGCGACCGTGGGAACAGTCGACCGGGCCAGTAACCGAAGCCGGAAAAGCCAAGAGCGCGGCTAATGCCAAGAGCCTGGGGGTTCGTGCCGCCCGCCGAGAGGTGCGGGCAGTCATGGCGCTGATTCGTGAATATGACCGGCAAGAACGCGAGATGTTGAAGTTGATCCGGCCATGAACTGGGAATGATCGGGAGCCGGGTTGTCTTTTCCAGAAATTCGCCTAATTTGACGGCAACCAACCATCAGAGGAGGATTTCATGAGTCTTAGAATAATGATAGCGCTGGCCATTGCCGCCATTGCGCCCGTTGCCGCAGCAGACACTCTTAGCAGCGCCTTGGATACGATCGGAGTGTATGGCGAAGTCGCTACTACCCCATCCAGCGCAAGCGCAAGCGACCCGTATGGCAGCATATCCGCGAACGGGGGCAATACGAACGGCGGCGTCGGCATCACCATGACGGGCGTCAATTCGGAATTGTGGTACACCCACTTGAGCGCGGATTACGCCTTCGGTTCGCCGATCAATGGGGGCACCATTTCCGGGACCCTGAACAATGTCGGGAGCGCGTCCGCTTCTGGGTCGGCCAATGTGTCGGGCCACTCAATGGCTTTTAACGCCCGCATCGGCAAACTGTTTGCCATTGGCGAAGACGCAGCGGTCGGCCCATATCTGGCCTATCAGTATGCCGATTTTAAGCTGGGCTTGGACGGTTACACGGCAGCCTATCGAAATAACGCGGTAGGCGGGGGGGCTTTCGGCGCGCTGGTTCTGTCCTCACGCTTGTCGGTGATGGGACACCTTGGCTACTTGGCCGGAGTCTCCGCGTCCGCCTCCGCTGCTGGATATGGGGCAAACAACCCGCCGTCCTCTGGCGTCCTACAGATCGGCGCGAAAGCAGACTACCGCTTTGACCCAGACTGGAGCGTGTTCGGCGGGATTGATTATGACCGCTACTCGGCATCATACAGTTATGTGCCGTATGCCCTGAATGCGAGCGCCACGATTAACGATATTCGCGGCATTGTGGGAATGGCTTACCACTTCTGACCATCAACATCTTTCCACACGCAAGCGTCCTTCGGGGCGCTTTTTTATTGTCCATAGGCTGGGGCGAAACCGCACGCCATTTCCCTGCTGGCTAACCCGTTTTTTCTCCTGAGGTTAGCCCCGCGTTAGCCCGTAAAAATAAAGGCACCTAGCAAATTGTGCTAAGTGCCTGTTCTATTTGGTGGGTTGTGAGGGGATCGAACCCACGACCCGCTGATTAAGAGTCACAAAAAAGCACTTTATGAATCATGCAGTTATCATGATATGCCATATAAAAACAATGATATATCTACACGGCCATACACGCCCGTACACGGCAAAACACAAACCCATTTGGGCAAAAATTGGGCGCAGATTGGGCGCGAATCTTGGGTGACATCAGTGGGTCTGGGTCTGTCGTCATATGTCTGGTTGCCACTTTCGGCCAGGGACCGTCTGAAGATTGTTGATGAGGAAAATCAGTATGCGCAAGGAATATGATCTGGAGCGATTGACCGTGAAGCGGCGTGGGCAGTTGCCGGGATTGTCTGGCATTCCCGAAGCACCTGAAACCGATGTGGTGGACGACAAGGTGCAAGTCACCTTGACCCTGGACCGGGATGTTACCGCTTTTTTTGAAGCGCAGGCTCAACGGTCGAGTGCGAGAACATTCACAACGGCGGTCAACCAGGCCCTCCGCCAATACATTGCCACTGCCACTTTACCTGGCTGAGTCCGTTGCTCTTCGGTATTGGTGCTACCCGATGCCGTGTTCCGTGGCCTTTTACTCACTATGTTCCGGTCCGTCGCCTCTTACTCACCAACAGCCGGAGTCCATATCTTGGTTGCGGGTGACTGCAGTTGCGGCGATCTCGACAGAGATTGTCCATGATTCCGTGTGGTTACAGAGAAGTCTTCACCCTTAGTCAGAGGCTTCCAGGACTTCGGCGGCATCATGATGATAGGGCGGACTGGCATTGTTGCGCCGGCACCTACGACAACCCCTTTTCCTTCCGCCCTGTCACCACTACCAACCGGCCGCTGCGCCCAGGGCGCCAATTGCCCACCGGGGATTGCGGGAATCTCAACGCCGGCATGACGGTACACTACCTGGGCATAATGCCCATCCCCGTTGGTATTGCCGCTGTTGTACGCCTGGAAAGCGCCGTCTAGGCTTTGCGTGCCCGCAGCGCCTGCCTGCAGATAGGCGCCAACCAGTATCCTCTGCGCGGCCTTCAGATTGGTACAGGGATTGAATGCCTGTTGCACACTCAGGCCCAGCCAGGAAAGGTTTTCGCTGTCCACCTGGGCAATTCCCATATCCACCTTGTAGCCCATACGGATATAGCGGGTTGCGGCGGCAATGGCCGCCTGTTTCGTGGAGAAACGCATGGAGCCGTCTGGCAGTCCATTCACGTCGATGGTCCACGGCCAGCCACCACTTTCGGTTTGCACGATCGCCGCCATCGTTACCGGCGCCACCTGTGATGCGCATTGATGGAGTAGGGCCAGACCGATCATATCCACCTCGTCCTTCCACCCGTGTGGGCGGCTTTCCGTGTCCATGCATCACTCGGGATGGTGATGCCTTCATGCGCTGGCC
>JAAOMR010000091.1 GCA_018853935.1 Acidithiobacillus ferrivorans | reverse complement strand
TCGCCCGCCGCTATGGCGTCGTGCTCCCGAATCTTTTTAACCTTAAAGGCATCGGCTAGGATATCGGCGGTCTGGCGAGCACGTGGCAAAGGGCTGGTCCAGATCACGACCTTCCCTGACACGCAAAGTCGCAATCCTTTCGCCATCGCCTTTACCGTCGAACGTCCTGTAGTGGTCAGTTCCCGCTCAAGATCAGACGGCCGTGCCGCCGGGTCTTCCGCCTTGCCGTGCCGCACCAACACGAGTTGCATAACCTATTCCTCCTCAAACCAGAGCAAATGCGCCTGCAAGTCATCGACCGGGCGATGATGCCCTTATCTGTTTAACGGATCATGGCCGCCGCCCATTTGGCGATTTTATAGGTTTGCATGATCGATTGCGAGCGGAGGACTACCTTCAGACCGGGCAATGGCGACGATCCTCGTGGGGGGCGCTCGTTTACGATATTGCCGATCACGAGCAACTGAATTCTCCACGTAGCGAGGCGCTGTTCTCAATCCAGCACCTCCCGCCGAAGCGTGAAGTTGACAGAGGGAACCCCATGCCGCTACCGGTTCCGCCAACGAGTTCCAGCCAACCCCTGCGATGGCCGTAATATCGATGGACCCCCACAAACAAAAGCGATCCGGCACGTCCAGCACCCGCAGTCGTGCGAATGGGGTCAACCCCATGGTCTGGGGGCGGCGAGAAATCGCTCCCAGATCTTGCGAAATTCCCGGATGTGGCGAGCACGGCCTGCGTGCAGCCATCCGATGAGTATCCCCGCCTCATAGGCCAGACGGGATTTGCAGCTGACAATGGTATCATGCAGGGTTGCAGCCGCCGCATCCGTATCATGAATTTCGCCGAGGATATCCTGAAGGGTAATGAGCGTCTTCAGCAGGGCTTTGCTATCCCGGGACGGCCAGACGGGGGCCAGCACCGCAAGGGCGTAACGCAGGTTTTTGACGCGGATACGCAGCGCATGGAGCGCGGCAGGATCCTCTTCCTTTTTTCGTGCCCGCTGAATGGCCGCGTCCCAACGGGCGCAACTGCGCTCCGTGAATTCCTGGAGACTGACCTCGCCCGCCAATCCGTGCCGGCTCAAAGCGGCCCAGAGGCCGAGGAGAAGGGATCCGAGGAATGGTGTCTCCGTGTCTGTGCCTCGCGCCGCACCTCCCGCCAGATAGGATTGCAGCAAGCTGGACTGCTCCCCCAGCATTGCACACACTTCCGCCCAGCGAATGGCCAGGACATCCCGGTCTCGGCGCGGCCCTTGGGCATGGAACCAAAGGGCGAGTTTCTGTCGCCAGGAGCCGAGATGCTTCTGTGGATCAAGAGGTTCGGCTAGGCGCAGAAAGCTGCGGAGGGCGCGAACATCTTTGCGCAGGTCGTGGAAGCATGTGGCGTCCATGGGCTCCGCCAGATGCCTGGACAGGTCCCCCAGCGCTCGTTGGCACTGCGTCACCAGAAGGCGGACGAGGGCATCGCCGGCCACATCTCTATGCCGCAACGGGCATGCGAGGGAGGGACCGCCTTGGTTATCGGCGATCAGGCCAGCCAAGGCCAAGCCGCGGTGTATCCTGCTCTGGGGATCCGGCAGTAGCGGCAAATCCCGCGCCAAGATGCTGCCCAACTCCAGCAGCGCCCCAGGATGACCGTGAAGTAATTTCAGATCCAGTTCCAGGATGGGAGCGCGGGCATCACCTGCACGGATTTCTCCCCAATCTGCCGCTATGAGTATTCCGCTGCCATCTTCCCAGCTCAGCTCCCGCTCGAACCGCTGGAAATGGGTTTCCAGCAGAGGGAGCAGGATGTTTTCGCCCACCGCGGCAGACAGCATCATCCCCGCTTCGGTACCGGCGAAGACTTGCGGGGAAGGCTTATCCCCTTCCACCACCACGGTCCACTCCGGTCGCTGATGCAAACCACCGGCAGAAGTGCCTACGCCCTGTACGGTAGCAATCCAGCGTTCCCCCTCGCGGCGCACATGATATGCGATGCCAGCACGGTGCAGGGCGCCGTCTGCCGTATCGAAATAAACAGCATCCATGGGAACAGGCGACAGGGCATGCAGATCCAGCAATGGGTGTGACAGCAATGCGCCCCACGCGTCGGGATCAAGAAGGCGGAATTTCAGTTCCTGTTTCATCGATTTTCCTCAATATCGAGTCGAGGGCGTCCATGCACGGTAGCGATTGCTGAGCCGCTTATTGACGGCTGTCTTGTCTTTCCATGTTGCTGGCGTCAAGGTGGCGGTTGTTGATCCGGTATGAAATGGGACGTAGGGCGATGCGGTAAACGATAAATTCTTTCCATTTGATGAATGTTCCTGCGCCCAGGAAGCCGATACCGGAAATGGCACGGGCCACCATACGGATGGCCTGCGCCGATCCGCAGCGCCAGATGGCTTTCCACCGCTGCCGGATGTCGATAAGAGCGTCGGTGATGAAGGCAAGTGGAAGCCTACCGTCGTCAGGCCGAGATCAAGAACCTACGGAGTCATGGCAGACTTGCTCTCTGGTCAATGGCTACCGCGCGTGAAACCGATGGCCACCATGACCAACATCACCACGATATAGATGCGCAGGCCCCAGAAGGCAACCTGGATCCATCCCCGAACGGGGGCGCGGGTGAGGGGGCGGGGCTCCAGATGGGTTTCCTCCTCAAAAAACTCCAGAAAATCTTGGGTTGGCGCCGAATGAAAATCTTCTTTGCGATGCATGGGAACTCCTTTAGGAAGAAGGGAATACCACGGTATAGCCATAAAGCCCGTTGGCCAGGATGAGAAATCCGACGATGGCGAATGCCGAGTAATTCTGCCATGGCCGATTGATATAGCTTCCCATGATGTCCCGGTCATTGAGCAGCATGAGCAGGAACAGCATGGCGGCGGGCATGAAAATGGAGGCAATCACCTGGACGGTAAGGTTCAGGAAGCCCAAGGGGATATGAGGAATCAGCACCACCATGGCGGCCATGGCGGCGCTGAGGATGCCGGACAGATAGAAAGGCAATGCGCGTTGAGGCCTTAGGTTCAGGCTGCGGGGTAACTTGAGTGCCTCGCCCACCGCCCAGGAAGTGCTGGCGGTAATGGCAATGGCCGCTATCAACCCGGACTCGATGAGGCCCAGCGCAAACAGGGCGGTTCCGATGCTGTCCAGGCTACTTTGCCGCAGGGTGTGCAGGATGGCCTGTATATCAAAGTTGGCCGCGCCCGCGTGTCCATAGACCAGTGTGCCCGTCAGCACGACTATGGCGATGGCAATGATCCCCATGGAGAGGCTGCCGATGGCGGTGTCTGCCTGACCGCTGGGGATGTCATGGATGGTAAGCCCCTTGTCGACGACGGAGGACTGTTGAAAAAACAGCATCCAAGGGGCGATGGTGGTGCCCAGGTTGGCCAGGATGACATAGGTAAAGGCACCCAAGGCGGCGTCGGCAGGGATATGCCAGTTGCCGATGGCGGCAACGACCTGGCCTCAGTTCGGATGTGCGGCAATGGCCAGGGGGACGAAAATAATATTGCCGGCGGCGATCCACAGCGCCACACGCTCCCAGGTGTGGTAATGCAGGAAGATCATGGTGCCGGCCATGAATATCCAGGCGACCGGTACAGAAAGAAAAGGCGGTACGGAAAAAATGCTCATGCCCACGCGGATACCGATGAACTCGGTCACCAGGGTCAGGATGTTCGCCAGTGTGAGATCGAGCAGGGAAAACACGCCCCAAAAGGCGCCATAGCGGCCCCAGATCATTTCGGCGTGGCCGCGATGGGTCACGGCACCCAGACGGACAGTCATTTCCTGTACAATGTAGGCCACGGGAATCATGAGCAACAAGAAAGGGATAAAAAAGCCGATGCCATACATCGCGCCCGTCTGGGTGTAGGTGATGACGCCGCCGGCATCGTTGTCGGCGATCATGACGAGAATCCCCGGCCCGATCAGACTCAGGAACAAGAGCAGGCGCCGCCACCAGGAGGGATGATGGCGCAGTTGATAGAGCCGCCAGCGGTCCCGGATGCGCTGACGCTCATCCTCGGGCAGCTGCTGCAGGAGATCTGCCTCTGTGGGTGCCGCAGAGGTTTCCGGTATGGCCGACATAACTCTACTCTCCTCATTAAAAACGAAAGATAGCGAAGAGTTTATCCCATCTTGCCCAAAGCACGCGTACCAGTCCAACCCATGGCCATGGAAAATTCACCGAAAGCCGGAACGGGCGATTAGTTATCCAAAAGTGATATCTCGTGGGATTACTGAAGGGGGATATCGCCATCTTCTCACGCAATTCACATCAAGCCGCATCCGCGCAGGCTGGCCCGCGAGAAGCCCAGGGACAGAGAGCCTTTTGCCAACCAAGAGAAAAGTCCAGCCAACCGCGGGTCACCACAGACCAAAGCACCGGATTGACGGAAAGTAAATGAGTTTCCCATTCTCGATGACTGTGATGTCATACCGGGGATATATCCTTACGAAAAAAAATAGGCGATGACAGGAAAGGCGGGGAATGAAAAACATGGACGCGAATCCATTACCAATGACAGTAACCTGTTTTTTCATAAGGAGCCCTTTTCAGGTTGTGGAAAATCGGAAATGTGGGTCTGACGGCGGAGTTTTGGCCCCTTGATGGATCAATTTAATCAGGTGATGGCATGTTCATGACCAATGTAAGGCGCGCATGAGGGCAAACTTTTTACGCTGATGGCCCTGCATGCGGGTCAGGATGTCATCCAGGGTGCGCACGGCCTGGCCAATAAATGGCCCTTTGTTGAGCATTACGCACTCCGCTCGTTCTCCCATGGCCGCATCGGTGAGTTCGGGGCGTGAGATCATCCCCTTTTTGGCGAGGCTCTCCAGAACCTGGGTGGCCCAGACCACCGGCAGATGGGCGGCATCGGCAAGCCACAGGATTTCCTCCTGCACTTCGGTGAGCCGTTCTGGCCCCACCTCCATGGCGAGATCGCCGCGAGCCACCATAACGCCCAATGGTTGGCGGCCTATGGCGGCGAGGAGGATTTCCGGCAGACGGTGAAAGGCCTGGGCGGTTTCAATCTTGGCGATAATGCCGAGGTGTGTGGCCTGACGTTGGCTGAGGGCGTCACGCAGTGCATGCATGTGCGTGGCGCTTTCCACGAAAGAGAAGCCGATGATGTCTACCAACGGGACAATCACGTCCAGATCGACGTGATCCTTGTCGCTCAAAGGGGGCAGGTCCAGGGGCAGACCTGGAAAATTCAAGCCCCGGTCGGGGAAGAGGCGATCTCCACCGGGTTTGGCAACCATGATCTGGAGCAGCGCGCCATCGGGAGACTGGGAAATCACTTCCGCACCGAATTTACCGTCATCCATCCATACCTTCTGGCCTAGCGGTAGACGTTCCACCAGGGAGGGGATCGTACAGGAAATGCGGGCGGGTTGATGGCGATCCTGGTCTGCGGCCGTGCCAGACAAGACATCCCGGGTCAGCAAGAGGTGATCTCCTACGGCGAGAAGCATGGCGGTAGGTGTTTCGGAAATACCGGCGATGTGCCCATGACAGCGGCGGCGCTGGTCGCTTTGCCACGGGCTCCCGTTTATGAGATAGACGCTTTGCGGGCAACTCAGGGTCAACACCGAGTCTGTCACGGATTCCACCTCTAGGCGGCGCTCTTTGCCTCGTGCATCCACGCAGCGCAACACTTCCCCGGCTTCTGGGGGATGGTTGGCCTTGATCGGCAGGAGTTGGCAATCTACCGGGGGTAGCGGACCCTGTACTTCGTCTTTCCACGCTGCACGACAATGTGCTGGATTAACCGTCCGTCCCCGGTGGTCCCGTACGGGACGCAGGTGCAGGACGCCTTCCTCCATGGCCAAGGGGCCGGTGCGAATCTTGTGGCCGGCCAGATCGGCGAGAATCTTGCACTGGCGCTCCGTCTCCTGCCTCGCTTGGTGCAGTGTCTGCGCCATTGCTGCCCACTCCACCGGACTGTCATGGGCGCAATTGATCCGGGCGATGTCCATGCCTGAAGTCAGCAGCTCTTTCATGAAGGCAAGGTCATTGGCCCGCTCGCCGGGCAGGGTCACCATGATGCGGGTATTCCGTTTACCGGGGGCTGGTCCCAGGAGTATCTCGGTGTTGCTCCGGAGCACGGACATGTCCTCATCACTGCGGATCGTTGAGGCATCTGAAGTGTGCCCTCGGGCTTTTCCGGTGGCTGCCCGAAGCACCGCGATGATGCGCTCTATGCTGTCCAAGACATGGCTTTCACAACGCCCCAGTGAAGACAGGCCCTCTCGGGCCAAGGCCTCCTGGAGGGGGCGGATATCGACACTGCGCAGAGCCAGATAGTGGATCACATTGCGCACCCCGGGATGCAACCGCAAGCTGGGATCCTGGCTGTCCAAGGTGGCGAGGCGTTTTTCGCTTTCGCTCAAGACGCGATCGCGGAGGGCGAGTACGGAGTCCAGCAAATCGTTCCATGGTGCAGCACGTGTTGGCATAAATCCTCCGTAGCACTGAACCAAGAGCATAACGCGCTGAGACAAGAAGATAGCGCTTTAATGTGACGTTTTGATGACAGCTTAGGATGAAAACTCCGGCAGAGGATAGTCGCCCTGAGCCAACCTGCGATTATTCGAGGTGAGTCAGTGCGCTAAGGACTGGTTGGGAGGATCCATAAAACCGTCACAATCACCCTGTATACTCCTAAAAACTGCGGTGAATGACCAGTCGTCTGACGGATTGTTACGGCCTTGCCGTCGGGGTGCCCGCAGTCATCCCTTGCTGATGCAGGGAGACCGGGGACTCTCCATCCCAGTGCACCAGTTCCAGGTGCCCTGTTGCGTGTTCCACGAGCGCCGTGCAACTCTCCACCCAGTCGCCATCGTTGTAATACAGGATGCCTTCGATTTCCTTGATCTCCGCATGGTGAATATGGCCGCAGACGACCCCCTCGTAACCCTCCCGGCGGCATGCCTGCGCCAGAACCTGTTCATAGTCGCCGATAAACTGCACCGCTTGTTTGACGCGTCGCTTGATAGTCGCGCTCAAGGACCAGCGGCTGTGCAGACCGATGCGACGTACTGCCCATTGATACCGGCGATTAATGAAAAGGAGCAGCGTATAGCCGTGATCCCCGAGCCGGGTAAGCCAGGGGGCATACCGCATCGTCACATCGAATTGATCCCCATGGATCACCCACAGACGGCGGCCGTCGGCGGTCTCGTGAACGCAGCTGTCCACGATCTGGATATCTCCCAGCAGGATACGCTCCCCCTCTACAGGGACGAGATCGGAAAGCATTTCAAAAACCGGGTCATGGTTGCCCCGTACGTAGCGTACCTGTACCCCATGGCGGGCGAGACGAAGGATCTTTTGCACCACGGTGTTGTGCGCGGGTGGCCAGTACCAGCGGCGCTTGAGTTGCCAGAGGTCGAGGATATCTCCCACCAGATACAGGTATTCGCAGTGATAATGACGCAGAAAGGAGAGCAAAGCCTCCGCCTGGCAGCCCCGAGTGCCCAAATGAAGATCGGAAATAAAAATGGCGCGGCAGGAGATACCGAGCGGCACCCCAGAATTTTTCGGCGCGGTGTGCGGCGGCATGGGAAACCCCTGGTCAGGCCGAGGTTGGGGATGTTTTGTTCCGGTAGTATAGCCGCAAACACTGGAAGACATGCACCAGGTCGACATCAGAACAACGGGGATGGGAGCGCAAGGCCCGTTTTCAGCGAAAAGCAGCTTCCTACCCAAAATAATGGCCACTGTCATAAAAATTTCATCAAAGGTTCACGCTAACGTCACATTGCTTTGATAATCTCCTCATTGACTTTAGGTACCGGTCGACGATGGAGGGGATTGGATGGGCATTCTCACTGACTTTACCGAAGGCGCACACGGCGTAAGTAATCGATCGACTATCCCTGGGTCGCGCACCGCCAATTTCATCGCCAACCTTGGCATCGCCCTGCGCGGGATGCCCTCATCCACGCTGCATATTATTCCGAAGTCTTTGGATTGATTGTGGGGATGCGCCAGCCTCAAAAGGGAGACCTGGAGCCAATAGAACGGCCAAGGATACTCGTCCTGTCCGTCAGCGATGCCAGTACCTTCGCAGCCGATGTCATGCTCCATCATCTTGGGGCCTCAGTCCGTACCGTGATGGAACCGGATGACGCCGAGCGATTGCTGGACATCTGGCGCCCCAACGTCTTGATCATCACCTTTTGGTCCGCTGCATTGGGTGCCTGGTGCCGAGGGCTGCGTGGAATATTGTCTTTTACCGATCTTCCCATCTTGGTGCTGGGTGATCGCGATGACGAGCAGGAAGCATTGGAGGTGCTTGACGCGGGGGCGGATGCTTATCTCGCCCAACCCTTTGGGGCAGCTTTGCTGGTAAGTCAGGTTCAATGCTTCCTTGGCCGATCCAGTTGGGAGCGCCGCACGATTGGGAATAAATCGACCCTGTGCGTCGATCCCATTGCCCAACGCCTATGGATACGTGGTCAGGAAGTGCATTTGACCCGACGCCTGTTTCGGTTGATGCACTATCTGGCTCTGCATCCCGATCGCATGTTTTCTTCACCGGAGGTGTCCACCATCCTTGCCGAGAGAAATCAAACCATGCAATCGAATGCCATTGCCGTACAAATTTACCGACTGCGTAAAACCTTAGAAGCTGTCGGTGCCGACACCTGGCTGGAGACCGTTCACGGTTTTGGCTATCGCCTCGTTGTCCCGCAGTCTGACAAAACACCACCCAGTTCAACAGTGCACGGAGGATTCCATGAACCCCCCTAAAACCGTATACACGATCCTGGGCGCAGCAGTGCTCCTGACTCTGACCAGTGCAGCGGCTCAAGCGGAAACACTCAGCCAGTTTTTTGCCGCCAGCAAGATCGGCGGGCAAATTCGTTCTTACTATTTCAGCCGTCTCTACGGTGCGAGCGGTCCCAATACGTTCAACCAGGACGCCTATAGTCTCGGGGGTATGCTCAACATCCAGACCGCTCCCTTCCTGGGCGGCTTCGGCGTCGGGGTGAGCTTCTACACCGCCAATGCTTTGGGCGCCAACAACTTGTCGGGTGCTCCCGCTTATCCACATCTGGATGCAACCCTGATGGGTCCGCAGCAATCCGTCAATGCCCTCGGCCAAGCCTATCTGCAATATGCCATCCCCAAGAGGCTGCTGATCCGTGCCGGTGATCAGGTCATCAATACACCTTGGCTGAACAATTCCGATTCGCGCCTCCTACCTGCCACCTACCAGGGTGTTTATGCCGAATATAGTCCCATCCATGAAGTCAAGCTCTATGGCCTGCGGGAGTTCCGTTGGAAAAGCCGCACCTCCGGCAACTACTATAAGGATAATCTGTATTATCCCGCCACCTTCAGTGGAGATACCCTCTATGGCGGTACGACGGCCCTTTCCGCTTCGGCCCCGCAAACCAGCGGTACCCTGGCCTTCGGCGTCAGCACCGATGTCATGGGCCTGAAAGCCCAGGCTTGGTATTATGATTTTTATCAGTTCGCCAACACGTTCTACAGCGACGCCAACTACACCCTCAAGACAGGGACGGGGTTTGATCCCTTCATCGCCGCCCAGTTTATGCGCCAATGGAGCAATAATAGCCTCTTGGACGGCACCAGGCTCAACAATTCGCCCATCTCCGCCACCTCTGTCAGCAATACCTCCTGGGGAGTGCAGGCCGGTCTGAACTATACGCGACTCAACAGCAGCATCGGCGGCGGCCAACTCGCTTGGTCCTATAACGAGATCCTTCCCCACGCCGGGGCGGTGGGCGGCGGTGCCATCGTTTCGCCTTATACCGTCGGCTATGCCACCGACCCCCTCTATACCACCTCCATGATCCGCGGCCTCGTAGAACAGGGGCCCGGCACCGCCTGGAAGGTCAAATGGACACAGAATCTGTTAGACAAGCAAGTCCTGCTGATGGCGGCCTTTGCGCGTTACCATACCTATTTTCAGGGGGCGAGCAACGATACCTATTTGGATCTGACTTATTTCCTTCCGGGCAGGCTCAAGGGTCTTTCCATTCGCGACCGTGTGGAGGTCGCAAACGGCCAGGGAGCTTATAACGGCTTCTTGAGCAATGGCGCTGCGTTCAATAAAGGCCGTTCTTTCATCTACAACCGCGTCATGCTTACCTATGGGTTCTAACGCGGTAAGCATCCTGTCTTATCATCGCTCATTCTCCCACACCGGAGGTTTTATGTCTTTTCGCATGAAAAACAATTGATATATGGCTAAGAGGTTGTGGGCAACGTTTATAGTCATCAAAGCGTCACAATGGGCAAGTACACTAACGGCGCTGTCTGATATGTCATCGGTAGAATTCGCCCTTATCGCTGAAGGAGAACATCAAATGCAAGTTCGCAAAACCAGCAAATTACTCATTGCCGCTCTGGCGCTGACCATCAGCCCATTCGCTCTGGCCGGAACCACCATCACCGGCGCTGGCAGCACCTGGGTCTATCCGTTAATCTCCAAGTGGGCCGCCACCTACGCCAAGGAAACGGGCGCGCAGATCAACTATCAAGCCATCGGCTCCGGCGGCGGCATTGCCCAGATCAAGAGCGGTACCGTAGCCTTCGGTGCCAGTGACATGCCACTCAAACCGGAAGAACTGCAAGCGGATCACCTGATCCAGTTCCCCACTGCCATTGCCGGCGAAGACCTGGTCGTCAATCTGTCTGGCATCAAGCCAGGACAACTGATCCTGAGCGGCCCCGTGGTGGCCAGGATCTATCTGGGCGAAATCAAGAAATGGAATGATCCAGCCATTCAGGCGCTGAACAAAGGGCTGAAGTTGCCAGACATGGCCATCACCGTGGTTCACCGTTCCGATGGTTCCGGTACCACCTTCACTTTCGCGAATTATCTGTCCAAGATCAACAAAACCTGGGCCGAGAAGGTGGGCGCCAATACCTCCATCGCCTGGCCGACGGGCGTGGGTGGCAAGGGTAACGCGGGCGTGGCCGCCTATGTGCAGCGTATCCGCGGTTCCATTGGCTATGTGGAGTATGCCTACATTCTCGAAAACCACATGAACTATGCGCGCATGTTCAACCGCGAGGGCAAGTTGCTTAGCCCAAGCCTGAAAGGTTTCCAGGCCGCGGCGTCCCATGTGAACTTTGTCACGGCCAAGGATTTTTATGTCATCCTGACGGATCAGCCCGGCGCTGCCAGCTGGCCCATCTCTGGCTGTACCTGGGAGATCCTGCGGGTGAATGCCCCCAAGGAAACCAACACGGAAGTGACTACGTTCTTCAATTGGGGCTTTGAACATGGTCAGCAACTGGCCGAATCCATCGGTTATGGCCCGCTTCCGGAAAATGCGGTAACGGCCATCAAGGCATACTGGAAGGAAAAGCTGGGCATTTGATCACCTCCTTAGGAGCGTGTGTAATGAGTGAAGATAGAGCAATGGAAGGAGGGGGCACTGCAGCCTCCGCCGCACCAATTTCCTCCCAGGTTATGCCCAGGCGCGCCTGGGGGGATCTTTTTTTTCGCGGACTCACCGGATTTACGGCTCTCTTCCTGTTGCTCGTGCTGATCGCCATTGGTGTGGCCCTCTGGCGCGAGGGCTGGGATGCCTTTCGCACCTTCGGTTTCGGTTTTTTGTGGAGCACCGCCTGGAACCCTGTCACCAACCAGTACGGGGCTCTGATATTCATTTTTGGAACACTGGTGAGTTCATTGCTGGCCATGCTCATGGCTGTACCCGTCAGTTTCGGCATCGCCTTTTTCATCTCCGAACTAGCCCCCCACTGGCTGCGTCAACCCATTTCCAGTGCCATCGAGTTACTGGCGGGCATCCCCAGCATCATTTTCGGCATGTGGGGGCTTTTGGTCTTTGCCCCGGTCTTCGGTAACATGGAGCCGTGGATCAACGACCATCTCGGCAAGATCCCCGGCATCGGCCAGCTCTTTCAGGGTCCCCCCATGGGGATCGGTATGCTCGCAACGGGCATCGTCCTGGGCATTATGATCATCCCTTTCATTTCGGCCATCATGCGTGACGTGTTCCTGAGTACGCCAATCGTCCTCAAGGAGTCGGCCTACGCCCTGGGTGGCACTACCTGGGAAGTCATGCGCCATGTGATATTGCCTTTCACGCGCTCCGCCGTGGTCGGCGGCATCTTTCTGGGCCTCGGTCGGGCACTGGGAGAGACCATGGCGGTGACCTTCGTCATCGGCAATACCGACATTCTCAGCGCCTCCCTGCTGATGCCCGGCAATTCCATCGCTGCAGTCCTGGCCAATGAATTTACCGAAGCGACCACCCACCTTTACAAATCCTCCCTGCTGGCACTGGGCTTCATCCTTTTCGTGGTCAGCTTTCTGGTACTGGTGCTGGCCAAGCTGCTGCTCTGGCGCATGGAGAAACGGATCGGAGGAGGCGTGTTGTGATCAGCCTTTATCAGCGTCGCCGCTTTTGGAATATATTCAATATGAGCATGGCCACACTGGCCACGCTCTTCGGCCTTTTCTGGCTGGTGTGGATTCTCTGGACCACCCTGAGCTATGGGCTTTCTGCCCTGCATCCGGCACTATTCACGGAGAACACCCCGCCCCCAGGTGTCGATAGTGGCGGCCTGAAGAATGCCTTTGTGGGCAGCCTGATTCTGATTGGCCTCGCGGTACTCATCGGCGCCCCACTGGGCATTCTGGCTGGCACTTGGCTCGGAGAATTCGCGGTGCAGCGGCGTCTCGGTTTTGTTGTGCGCTTCTTCAATGACATTCTGCTGAGCGCTCCTTCTATTGTGATCGGTCTTTTTGTGTATGCGATTATTGTTCGTCCGCTTGGGCAGTTCTCCGCTATTTCCGGAGCCATTGCCCTAGCCCTCATCATGATCCCCGTGGTAGTGCGCACCACTGATGAAATGCTGCAACTGGTACCCGCGACCTTGCGGGAAGCGGCGATCGCCCTGGGCGTGCCCTATTGGCGTCTGATCACCCAAATCACTTGGCGTGCTGCGGGCGCCGGGATCCTCACCGGCGTCCTTTTGGCCACGGCCAGAATCAGTGGAGAAACCGCCCCTTTGCTCTTTACCGCCCTAAACAATCAGTTTTACAGCACCTCCTTAGACCGGCCGATCGCCAATTTACCCGTCGTGATCTTTCAGTTTGCCATGAGCCCCTACCAAAACTGGCAGGCCATGGGCTGGGCTGGCGCCCTGATTGCAACCCTTGCCGTCCTTACGCTTAGCGTCGTATCCCGTCTGATCATCAAGGGAATAATCAAGCGAGGAGCCTAATCTGGTGTCTGTATTACCAATAAACACTGCAAAAATCAGCGTTCGTAATCTGGATTTTTTTTATGGGGATAATCAGGCCCTGAAGGATATCCGTCTGGATATCCCGGAGCGCCAGATAACCGCGTTTATTGGCCCTTCGGGCTGCGGTAAGACCACGCTATTGCGCGTATTCAATCGCATGTATTCCCTTTATCCGGGACAACGGGCTAGCGGTGACGTGCTGCTGGATAACGAAAATATCCTATCGACGCAAATGGATTTGAATCGCCTGCGGGCGCGGGTGGGTATGGTGTTCCAGGCGCCCACGCCCTTTCCCATGTCCATTTACGACAATATTGCTTTCGGCGTGCGGCGACACGAGCCCCTGCGCAGAACGCAGATGGATGAGCGGGTGGAACAGTCCTTGCGCCAGGCCGCACTCTGGGATGAAGTCAAAGACAATCTCAAGGGTAGCGGTCTGGGTCTTTCCGGTGGGCAGCAACAGCGCCTTTGCATCGCCCGTGCGGTGGCGGTCAAACCCGAGGTGATCCTTCTGGATGAGCCAACTTCGGCGCTGGACCCTATTGCCACACTCAAGATCGAAGAACTGGTCAGCGAACTCCGTGACCAATTTACCATCGTGATCGTCACGCACAACATGCAGCAGGCGGCGCGGGTCTCGGACTATACCGCCTTTATGTATCTGGGAGAGATGGTGGAATTTGGGCATACCAACCAGCTTTTTACCAACCCCGGCAAGAAGCAGACGGAAGATTATATCACCGGTCGTTACGGCTAAGGAGACTGAAAATGTCAGATGTTGATCCGCATATCTCACATCGTTTCGATGAAGAACTTCAGGAAATTCGCGCTATGGTTTTGGCTATGGGCAAATTGGTAGAAGAGCAAATCGCCAACGCCATCCAGGCGCTGCAAACAGGAGATGGCGCCTTGGCCAGCGAAACTATTTCCCGTGATTATGAAGTCAATAATTATGAAGTGCGTATCGAGGATGCGTGCATCGGCATCATCGCGCGCCAGCAGCCTGCTGCGGGTGATCTGCGTTTGGTCATGACCATCATCAAGACCGTTGCCGATCTGGAACGTATGGGGAACAAGGCGGCGAAGATTGCTGACATGGCGCTGGCGATGGGCCACGGGCTACGCAGTGCGAGCCCCACTTTCTTGCGCGATATCGACGGCATGGCCAAGTATGCCCTCGATATGCTGCGCCGGGCCATGGACGCCCTGGCGTGGGCCGATGCGGAGGCGGCTATCGAAGTGGCAAAGGGCGATGAAATGCTCAACCAGCAATATCGCTCTGCCATGCGCCGGTTGATTACCTATATGCTGGAGGATCCACGCATCATCACGCAGGCCATTGACGTGCTGTTCATCGCCAAGGCTATCGAGCGCATTGGCGACCATGCGCGCAACATTTGCGACCATGTGATTTATCTGGCGAAAGGTAAAAATGTCCGGCACTTGCCCATCGAGCAAGTCGCTGAATCGCTGCAAAGGGAGTGATAAATGGACCAATCGGTTTCTCCATTGTCCAAGGAGACCGATCTGGCCACTGTTGATGACACACCGAAGTGGGTCATTCAGCCTGGTTTTTCTGAAGAGCTCATGCCTATGCGTAGATTCAGGTATTTCAGCGGATGTTCACGAAGCTGTCACATTTGTTTTGTATGATCCATGGTGACACTTTGGTGTCGCCCATTCCACGGATATTCAGGAGAGTGCCATGACCTCTATACAGGAACCAACGGATACCCATGAACAAGTCCCGTTCAGTCCCATCTCGCACCCCGAAACGCCTACTTCCATAGCAGCACCGAGGGTGAGTGACCCCGAGTTACGGCAGCACCGGATCGCCGAGGCCGCCTATTTTCTGGCGGAACAGAAAGGTTTTCCGGCCGACCAGGCGGAAGCCTGTTGGTTCGCCGCCGAACAGGACATAGACCGGGAAGGGCTTACCGCAGAGCAGTAGGGCGGTAACGCTCAACCGCGCCCGTCCATGGGAAAGAAACCTTTCTCGCAGTGGCTTAGGGGGCACACCTTGCGCTGGTATAGGCAGGTACTGGATATGGTCGTCATTGTGTTGCTCCTGATCATGCTGCTCACCCTGCTGGGCGCCGTCGTGGGTCTCGTGGACGATTTTGTGTCGGCGATCACCACCCTGAACGTGACGGTGACCCCTTTCCCCTCCCATGAACTCACCAAACGTCTGGGCCGGGAGCTCGTGATCAATGTCCTGTCGGTCTTTATCCTGATCGAGTTGTTTCGCACCTTCACCGACTATCTGGAATTTCACCGGATCCGCCTGCAGGTGCTGGCGGATGTCGGGATCACCTTTTTGCTGCGCGAGGTCTTCATCGGTTTGTATAGCCACCGCATGGACTGGCGGGAACTCCTCAGCATGGCGGTTCTGCTGGCGGTCCTGGTGGGCACGCGGATCGCGGCTATCCGGTTGCCGCCCGGGAGCAGTGGCGCATGACGGAAACCGCGATGCGGATCACCCTGGTTACGGAGACCTACCCACCCGAGATCAATGGGGTGGCCATCACCCTGGGGCGCGCCGTTGAGGCCTTGCGGGCCCGAGGCCACGACGTTACCCTCATCCGTCCACGACAGGCGGAGGAATCCCCGAGTCCGGGCCTCATGTCCGCACTGCCCCTCTTTTTCTACCGCCAAGTGCGCCTCGGGTGTGCCACCCCTACCACCCTCCAGCGCTGGCTGCGGGATTGGGGCAGCGAGATCGTCCATGTCGCCACGGAAGGTCCTTTGGGACTCGCCGCCCTCATCGCCGCACGGCGTCTGCACATTCCCGCGGTAACCAGCTTCCATACCAATTTTGATCAGTATGCCGCACATTACGGGTTACCCCTGCTGGGCCACGGGGCGAGAATTTATCTGCGCGCCTTTCATAATGCGGGCAAACTCACGCTGGTTCCCAGCCAGAGCACCTTGGATCGTCTGCAGGCGCAAGGATTTCAGCAATTACGCCGTTGGGGTAGAGGCGTGGATACCGTGCGTTTTCATCCCCAATGGCGGGACGATTCGCTGCGGGAAAGCTTGGGCCTGGGGCCGGAGGGCCGACTCTTGCTGTATGTGGGACGACTGGCTCCCGAAAAGAATCTCACACCGCTCATCACCGGCTTTCGCGCGCTGCGCAGGAGCTGTCGCACAACGGTGCTCGTGCTGGTGGGCGACGGCCCCTTGCGCCCAGAGTTCAGCCGTCTCTCCCATGAAGGCATTCTCTGTGTCGGCATGCAGCAGGGCATGGATCTGGCGCGCTGGTATGCCAGCGCCGATCTGTTCTGCTTCCCCTCCTGCAGTGAAACCTTTGGGAATGTGGTACTCGAAGCCGAAGCCAGCGGCTTGCCGATCCTCGCCTACGATTGCCCCGGGGTGAACGAACAGGTGGATGACG
Organism: Acidithiobacillus ferrivorans; assembly: GCA_018853935.1. GTDB lineage: Bacteria > Pseudomonadota > Gammaproteobacteria > Acidithiobacillales > Acidithiobacillaceae > Acidithiobacillus > Acidithiobacillus ferrivorans. Next base: position 8,710 of record JAAOMR010000091.1, on the reverse strand, counting down.
CTGTTCATGGATTGCTCCTGCCTCCAGGCAGTGACTGGACCGCCATGTTACAACTCCTCTGCAAGGATTCCGGTCTCCGCCATACGTTCGGTGCGACCGGTCGCCTGCGGGCCGAGTCCCAGAGTTGGACGCACAGTTTCGACATGCTTGAAGCCGCCTATCGCGAACAACTTTGGCCCAAATTTTCTCCGCCGTGATGACGCTTGAATTATTTTCGCAAGGACGCACCGATGCGCATACTGATGCTCTCCGATACCTATTTCCCCCGCATCAGCGGCGTCGCCACCTCAATTCGCAGCTTTCGTAGCGGGCTGCAGGGACTCGGACACACGGTGGATCTGCTGGTCCCTGATTATGGATCCCCCATGCCGAGCGATGATTCTGGCATCATGCGTGTGCCAGCCTGGAAAACGGGTTTTTATCCCGAAGAGCGATTGATGTGGCCTTGGGCACTCCTGCGCATGACGCGTGAGTTGGCCTCCCGTCGCTATGACCTGCTGCATATCCAAACCCCCTTTGTCGCCCACTACATGGGCACCCATCTCGCTCGTAGGCTGGAGATACCGGTCCTGAGCTCCTACCACACCTATTTTGAAGCCTACATCGGTCACTATTATGCGGGCATACCCAAAATCCTGCGCCTGGCCCTGGCCCGGATCCCCTCACGTCAGCAGTGCCAGGCGGTGGACGGCGTGATCGTGCCCTCCATGGCCATGGCGACCGTGCTCTGGGGCTACGGCGTCAATACCCCGATCCGGGTCATCCCCACCGGCATTGATCTGACCGCGCGGACAACGGGGGACCGGTCCGCCTTTCGCAGTCGCCACGGCATCGCGGCAGACCAGTTGGTGCTGCTTTATGCCGGGCGGATCGCCCCCGAAAAGAACATTGCCCTGCTGGTGGAGGTGGTTGGATACCTGCGCGCGATTTTTCCGGATATCCTCTTGCTGCTGGCCGGCGACGGCCCTCTCAGGGAACCCCTGGAACAACAGGTCATCGAAAAGGGCCTGACGGCGCAGGTCCGCTTTCTCGGCTATCTGGACCATGACACCGCTTTACCGGATGCCTATGCCGCCGCTGATCTTCTGGTGTTCGCCTCGGAAACCGAAACGCAGGGCATGGTATTGCTTGAAGCCCTGGCGGCGGGACTACCCCTCGTCGCCATTGCGGCCATGGGTGCGGCGGACTTTGTGACCAGTAGCCGCGGCACCCGATCCGCACCGGCCCAAGCGTCCGCTTTTGCCGCGATCTGTGCCAGCATTTTGTCCGACGATACGCTGCGTGCGCGGATGGCACAGGAAGCCAGACAACTGGCCACTCAATGGGCCGAACCGGCCATGGCTGAACGTCTACAGGCGTTTTACGCTGTTGCCGTCGCGGGCGGCAGGTCTGCTTTGGACCCCGCGGGCAAATCTTCCGCCCCCCATCGCCCCAGTCCCAGATGACCATCCAGATACTCAATGAGTGCCGTGCACCTTTCCAGTCAGTCCCCATCGTTGTAGTGCATGATGCCCTCCATCGCCTTGATTTCCGCAGGATGGATATTGTCCGCAGACCACTCCGTCGTAGCCCTTTCTGCGGCAGCTCAGAGCCGATTGATCCACCAGAATCTGCCCGTCGGACAACTGGAGATCCGCCGGCACGATGTCGCCGACCCGCACATGCACCAGATCCGCCGCCACGCACGCTCTGCCACTGCCCGTCGCAGCGCGGCAAACCCGCGCATGAATCCGCAGTCGCTCCTTGGGCCTTGAGCAGATGACCTCTATGGCCCAGATCAGGAGCACTCTGCGCTCCTGACTGAAACCCAACATGCCATAGAAGATCAACAGGAGGGTGATGATGACGACTTCCGTCCACTTCCCTAGCAGCGCCTCCAGCACCGGCGTAATTTCCAGCATCCACGGCACCGGCGCCCAGAATTTGTGCAAAAAGAGTTGCCAAGTCTTCGGTTTTTCCTCGACCGCCGCATTTGGTTTGTTTGGTCCATACCAGACTGATCGCCGTTGCGTGTCAGCGCTGCTCAGCCCTTTACAGGATTCCATGGGTACGTTCCCTCGGAATCACCAGGGCGAACCATACAGTAGCGTCTGGATGTCTGGTTGAACATAGATGTGACGCAAGGAAGCCATCAGTGTTGGGATTGGTCCCTCTCCTATAGCAGATCCTGGACCTAAATTCAGAAGTTTGGCCGGTTCTGCCATCTCAGCGATACCAAAGGATTTGCGGTGCTTCCATTGGCACGAGACAGCCCTCCCGATAAGGAACGATGCGTGGCGTGTAATCCTCGGCCTTGCGCAAAAATGGCATGCTGCAGGTGTACATGTAGCCATTGACCGCGCCAATCAAAATGCCCCCACGGTTCATGATGTGGACTTCTGTTTCATGATCATCGTCATGATCGGCGAAGAGTTGAACGGCAATAATTTCGGGATCCAGGCCATCTAGGTATACGGGTATCCAAAAAGCGATGCTATCCCCAGACGATTGCATCTCTAGTTCGCCAAAATGCAGACTATTCCAGTGCAGGGATACGTCATATTGCCACTGCCTAATCTTTTCAACGGTGGCGTGTTCGCTGCGCGCGGCGAGCAGCTGCGCGGCCGGGGCATAGAGGGTGGACACGTATTCCTGCAACATGCGGCTGCTGCTGAATTGCGGGGTCAGGCGGCTCATGCTTTCGCGGATTTTGTTTATCCATCCACAGGGGCAGCCGTTGGCATCGCGCTGGTGGTAAAAGAGGGGCACGACTTTTTCCTCCAATAGACGGTAAAGCTGCTCTGCCTCCTGGCGGCTCCATTCCGGGTCGCTATCGTGCTCCTGACGGTCCCCCAACGCCCAGCCGGTCTCTGGACTATAGGCTTCGGCCCACCAGCCATCCAGTTCCGAGAGGTTGAGGCCGCCGTTGACCAGAACTTTCATGCCACTGGTCCCGCTGGCTTCCCAGGGGCGGCGGGGGGTATTGATCCACAGGTCAACACCCTGCACCAAGTGTTCGGCGACCAGCATGTCATAGTCGGTGATGAAGACGAGCCGCCCGGCGAGGTCGGGGTATTGATGGATGAACTGGGTCCACTGCTGGATCATGGCCTTACCAGCGCCATCCTGAGGATGGGCCTTGCCAGCGATCAGCAGCTGTACGGGATAGTGCGGGTTATTCAGTAGACGGTAGAGGCGATCCGGGTCGGTCAGCAGCATGTTGGGGCGCTTGTAGGCGGCAAAGCGGCGGGCGAAACCGATGGTGAGGGTGTTGGGGTCGAGTGCCGTTTTCGCTTGTTCACACTCTCTTTCGGGCGCGTAGGCCGCTGCCAGTTGCTGTTGCAGGCGCTGGCGGGCGAACTGGATCACCTCCTGCCGTGCAACGCTGCGTAGGTGCCAGATATCGGCATCAGAGGTCTGGCGAAAGTCTGCTTCGATATCCTTCAGGTCGCCCAGCCAACGTGCCTTGCCGCAGTGGGTGGTCCATAAGGCGTCGGCTTCGGCGGAATCCCAGGAGGGCATATGCACGCCATTGGTGACGTGGGTGACGGGGACTTCGTCCTCGGGCCAGCCGGGGAACAGGGGTTGGAATAAACGACGGCTAACGGCTCCATGCAGGCGACTGACGCCATTGACGATCAGGCTGCCGTGAATGGCGAGCCACGCCATATTGAAGGGTTCATGCGTGTCTTCAGGGCTTTCCCGGCCGAGAGCGAGGATCGTCTCTACGTCTACGCCAAAGGCCCCGGGGGCGCCAGCGATGTAACGCGTCAGCAGTTCCGGCGGAAAGCGATCGAAGCCGGCGGAAACGGGGGTATGGGTGGTGAAGATGTTGCCAGCGCGGGTGGCGGTGAGTGCACAGGGAAAGTCGGTACCATGATCCTGCATGTGGCTGTAGGCACGGGCGAGAATGGCGAAGGCGGCGTGTCCTTCATTGAGGTGACAGATATCCGGCTGAATACCCAAGCGGCGTAACAGCATCCAGCCGCCGATGCCCAGACAGATTTCCTGCTGCAGGCGAGTCTCCGGGCTGCCACCGTAGAGTTCGGCGGTGATGCCGCGATCGGCAGGGGCGTTGAGGGGGTCGTTGCTGTCGAGCAGATAGAGGGTGATACGACCGACGCGCGCCTGCCAGGCGCGAAGGATGACTTTACGTCCGGGGAAAGGCAATTCCAGACGGAGCCATTCGCCTTCGGCATCGCGTACCGGGGTGACCGGCATCTGGGTGGGATCATTGTAGGGATAGAGTTCGATCTGGCGACCGCAATCGTCAAGACTCTGGCGAAAATAACCCTGTTGCCAGAGCAGGCCGATACCGAGCAGGGGGATGCCGAGATCACTGGCGGTTTTCAGGCAGTCGCCGGCAAGGATACCAAGGCCACCCGAGTAGATGGGCAGGGACTCGGAGAGGCCAAACTCCATACTGAAATAAGCCACTTGACTGAAGGGTGGGTGGGGATAGGTTTCGCTGAACCAGCCTTTCTGGGTGAGGTGCTCGCGGTGCTCGCTGACGAAGGTATCCAGCCTCGCGATAAAATCCTTGTCTTGGGCCAGATGCTGAAGCGTGTCGCCCCCGACATTGTGAAGAATGAGCCAGGAATCCCGGGTCTCTTCCCAGAGTTCTGGAGCAATGTGCTGCCAGAGACTGTCTGCAGCATGACTCCGGGACCAGCGCAGGTCGAGGGCGAGTTCGGCCAGACCCGCCAGGGATTCTGGGAATTGGGGGAGCAGGTAATAGGGTGCGATGGTCACAAAGTCCTCCGATTCAGTGGGATGTGCGGCTAGCAGCGACGCGGTTGGGACTATCCTTACCAGAGCTGAAGTCATCGAGGTTCTGAATCATGGTGTCCGCGATGGTTTTCATGGCTTCACGGGTGAAAAAGGCCTGATGGCCCATGATGATTACGTTGGGAAAAGTGATCAGCCGTTCAAAACTGTCATCGCAGATAATGTCGTCGCAGTGATCCTTAAGATACAGATCGGTCTCATCTTCATAAACATCCAAGCCAGCCGCACATAGGCTTGGCATTGGGGTGAGTCGTCTGCGCGATGCGCAGGGGACTCACCCCAATGCCGTAGAGATACCGCAACCCGTCCAGGTCTGGTCCACATCAAGATCAAGATCCAGCAACACGGGGCGGAATTGATCCAGTGTCTGCTCAGTGGATCTGGCAAAGAGGGTGGAAGGACCTCATAGCGTCCATAGTCGGCGCGCACCACCCATACGATGTGCAACGGGATCAGGATCATGCCGGTTCCTTGTTAGGTGCTAGGCGGTTGATATTATTTTGTGTCATGCAAGTGATGATACAGGGCTAATGTGACGGTAGTTTTACACTTTTTGAATATTTCGTGACAAATTTTTACCCGGCGTCAATTACTTTGGCACGCCGGTGCATTGACTCATCAGATTTGCTACTGATGTAGGGTTGTTGCCTCACCATTATGCTGCCCGTTGCCAGCGCTGCATTGGTTGCTACTGGTGTATTTCCGCTGCTTCGCGGGTTGGGTATGAGCGCTGATGATCGGAAAAGTAAGGGTTTGCCGGTGGAGGTGGGTACCGGAGGGCGCGCCAAATGGAATCGCACCCGGTTCGGCATCCCGAAGCGGCACGCGCTGGACGCCGCTTGCAAAACAACACCACGGATTTCAGACCGGGGACATGGTGCGTGCCGAAGTGGCGAAGGGTGTACATAAGGGGATCCATGTGGGACGGGTGGCCGTGCGTTCGTCGGGGTCATTCAAGATGCGCACGAAAACTGGTCTGCGCGATGGTGTTAAAGCGGAGGATTGTCGGTTGATTCAGCGTTCGGATGGGTACAGTTATTTCCGGGAGCTGGTGTCATGAGACCGAAGGGCGGTTTGCGCCCGCCGCGCCTATCCCTCACCGGCCTGAACGCCGGCGCTTCCCGGCGCAACTGGGTGAAGTGGTGGATGCGGTTTTGCAGCGACAGTTTGGGGTGTGATATATAGCGAAGGAGAAGCCAGAAGCATTCTGACGCGGAATGTTTTGTGCGCAAATCACCGGATTCTGTAATCTTTGACAATCTATTTTTTGATGGCGGACAGGAGGTGTAGGCATGGACAGCGCAACAATCGATCAGCAGTACAACCAGTTGCAGCAGGAAGCCCAGGGCGTGATGCAGAGCCTGCAGACTCTGGCGGGAAAGCTCAAGACTGCCGCTGACGGTGGTAATCAGGATGCCCGCGAATGGCTCCTGGATCTGCGGGAACTGGCAATAAACGTCCAGTAGGAGAGCAGCAGCAGATGATGGCCGTCATGCAGGCGGTACATAGCGCCGCACAGACCGTGCAGAATACGCCCTATGGCCAGCAGCAGAATCCGGGTTGGCAGCCGGGATACCCTCAAACATCCTGTCCGGGTTTTGCACAACCGCAACAGCAGGGCGGCGGCGGATTCCTCTCGGAGTTCATGAACTCCGGCTTTGGCCGTGCCATCGAGATGGGCGCGGGATTCGGGATCGGGGACGACCTGATCAATAAGCTGTTCTGATGCTCCACTGGTTTCTCACCACCCTGGCCGCCCTGATTCATGCCGCCAGTCCGATCCTCAAAGCCTACGGCCTGCCGGCGATGTTCGCGTTACTCTTTGTCGAGAGCGCGGGCGTGGTCTTCGCGCCCGGTGAAGCCATGATCGTGGCCGCTGGATTCCTCGCGGCCAAAGGGCTGTTCCCGGTATGGGTGGTGCTGCCTCTAGCGATGGTCGCGGCGACCCTGGGCGGATATGCGGCCTATGGTCTGGGTGACCGCTACGGACACAAGGCCTTATTGCGCTATGGCTGCTATGTGGGCATCAAACCGCCCATGGTGGATAAGGTCCATACCTTCTTCTGTCGTTTCGGCGCGCCCGTGGTGCTGGTCGGACGCTTCATCGTGCCGCTGCGCCAATTGCAGGGCTACATGGCCGGAGCGTCGGAAATGGGATTCCGGGCGTTTGCAATATGGAGCGCGATAGGTGCCGTGCTGTGGGTGGCTGCCTGGGGCGGTGGGGCGTTTTTGCTGGCGGAGAGGATCCCTGTGTGAAGCTGTTCGCCATGACGGCTCTGGCCATCTTCGGTCCACCTGGTGGCTTTTGGTGGTGGTATGGCTATTTTTGTGGGTGAGTTGTGCATGATGCATCATCATATTTTTGGGATGAGAATGATTCATGATTCTGGCCCAACAGATAAAATGGTCATTCTTATCCCGATAGAATGGATCATTGGCGCCGTGGCTATTTTTATCAGGATTATCGAGAGGCTAGAGAAGCCATGAAGTGGCTCGAATTGGCGTTGATCATCATTGTGGCCGCGCTGGTGGCATTCTGGATTGGCCATCAAGGACATGTTGGCCTTGGATCTCGTGTTGCGCCCAAAGTCGGGTCTGGAAATCACAATGAGATGGTGGTGCCCTGGATGGCTTTGCCACCGGCGACCGAGGAAACGCACTCATAATCTCCAACACGCCAGCAGATGCGGGCAGAAGTATCAGGCCTCTGCGATGACGGTTGTCATCCATGCTCTGGGTGAGTACCCCCGGAATTCTTGTCGCAAGTACCAAGCCCCTGTGATGGCAGATGTTACGAAGCAGCGTAATCCGTTGCTTTTGTGGACGCAAGATCCGGCATTGCGCGAACATCTGCGGAACCGAAAGACTATCAGGAGGCCAGGGATGAATGTTTTACCCGTTCGGAAGGGCATGAATTTCTTATCAAGGAACTGACATCGGCACACAGGGCACTACAGAGGATGCTGAAAAAATTATGACGGTCACAAAGAAAGATTTAACGGACCACGTGGCGGATACAACGGGTCTCAAAGCACGCGAGAGTAAGCAGTTGGTGGAAGACTTCTTCGATACAATCCGCGAGACGTTGGCGTCCGGCGAAGAGGTGCAGTTATCCGGCTTTGGGCGGTTTAACATTCTGGACAAACGATCACGACCGGGACGCAATCCAAAGACTGGCGAGTCCGTTGAGATCGCGGCACGACGGGTGGTCACTTTTACAGCGAGCCATTCGTTCAAGCATCAATGCAATCCAGGCCTTGCAGGCAGCAGGCCTGCCAATATCTGAAAAGTATCAACGCAAGGCTACGGCATAGCCTCATTGCGGTTTACGTGTTGCGTGGACTCTGCAGGCACTATAAAGTGGCATTATTCCATTTAATATTGAGAACACCATGGTAGAGAAGACGGCTCGCAAGGGTCGTAATCCTGCCACGGGGCAGGAAATCGACATCCCGGCAAAGAAAGCCATCAAGTTCAAACCCGCCAAGGAATTGGCGGATAAAATCAATCACTGAGGATTATGGTTATGGAAGAAAGTAAAAAAACACGGGTGCGTCGCACAGCGGAACAGCGTCTGGCGGATTTGGAAAAGAAACATGCAGAGATCGTGGAACGGCAGCGTGCAGCGATAGCGAAAATTGAGGAAGCAAAAAAACGACTGATGCAGAAGCCTTCCGTTCGCAAGGATCAGGCTGAACAAGGAAAACGCTTTGCACGGGCCGCCTATGCACTCGCCCCTGAATGGGATTACCGTCACTTCATTGCCGCCGTTGAACTGGCGTTAGCGGAAGATACCGAAACCCTGCAGAATCGAGGTGAAAAGCTGCTGGAAGAACACGGTAAGGGGAAACGCGGACGGCGTCCTTCCAAAGTCTAGAAAGTCTAGGACCGTGGAGCTTTCACCGATCATTCCGCTGTTGGCTGGACTTGATCCGAAACAGCG
>JAAOMR010000090.1 GCA_018853935.1 Acidithiobacillus ferrivorans | reverse complement strand
AATGACACGCCGTAAAAAGCCCGCCTCGGTATTGGTGACGTATCCGGGGCGGCGCTGGCGCCGTTCGCGGCCCAAGGCTTTACGGCGTATCTGGCGGTTGCCGGTGCTGGTGTTTTATCTGCTGCTGGCTTTTCCGTTGGCGGTCTGGACTTGTAGGCGCAAGTCCGAACCGGACGCGGTCAGCTACCGGGCTTTTGCCTGGTGGAGTCGGCGGGCCTTGCGTATCTTCGGCATTCATTTGCGTGTGGATGGAATCGTCCCCAAATCGCCGGTACTGGTCGCCGCTAACCATGTTTCCTACCTGGATATTCTCGCACTCGCGACCTTGGTTCCCGGTCGTTTTGTGGCAAAGAAAGAAATGCGTGCCTGGCCTTTTTTCGGGATTATGGGCGAGTGGCTGGGGACGCTCTTTATCGATCGCGGCGACGCCCGTGCGAGTCAGCGCACGGTGCGTCAGGCTGGCAAAATTTTGGCAGCGGGCACCAGCATCATCCTTTTCCCGGAAGGCACCACCAGCGACGGCAAAAGGGTGGGCGATTTTTTTGCGGCGCCTTTTGAGATTGCCTCTGGGGCAGTAGCGTCGACGATCCCGGTGGCCTTGCGTTACGAAGATGTGCTGTGCCCCGGTCAGCCCGACCCCCTCTGCCCCTTCATCGGTGAAGACAGCTTGTTTGGACATCTCTGGCGACTGGCAGCGGCGGCACCGTTGACACTGCGCGTGGAATTCCTGCCCGCGCTGGCGCCAGAATTAGGTCGCCGGAAGCTGGCAGCAACGGCTCAGACGGCTATTGCCGATGCCTTACAGCGGATGGAGCAGGGGGCTTCGGTCACCTATCTGCATGACCCCCGCCGTCATTCCATCCGGGATGCCTGGGCGGCATGGCGGCAAGGTCACGAAGGTTAGGCCGGCCGCCAGTTATGAACGCTTTCCACCAAAGTGGCGACGTTTTGTATGGGGGTTTGCGGGGTGATGCCATGGCCGAGATTGAAGATGTGGCCCGGCCCAGGTCCGTGGCTGACCAGAACGCGCTCTGCCTCTGCGGCAACGCCGCTGGTGCTGCCATAGAGGGCGATGGGATCCATATTGCCCTGCAGTGCTATGCCATCACCCAGACGCTGGCGGGCGACACTTAACTCGGTTGTCCAGTCGAGACCCAGCACATCGGCACCACTCGCCGCCATTGCCTCCAGCCAGTTCCCCCCGCCTTTGGTAAAGAGCAGAATCGGTACCTGGCGGCCTTCCGCCTCGCGCTTCAAGCCGGCTATAATCTCTCGCATATACGCAAGCGAGAACTCTGCATAAGCCGGGGTGCTGAGCGTGCCACCCCAAGTATCAAAAATCATCACTGCCTGCGCCCCAGCGGCAATCTGGGCGTTGAGGTATTGGGTGACCGATACGGCCAGATGACGCAGGAGGCGGTGCAGCAGCGCCGGATCGCTATACAGCAACCCTTTGATATGGATGAAGTCGCGGCTGCCGCGACCTTCGATCATGTAGCAGGCGAGGGTCCAGGGGCTACCGGCAAAGCCGATGAGGGGTACGCGTCCATTCAACGCCCGGCGGATAAGCCGCACCGCATCCATCACAAAGCGCAGTTCCGTTTCCGGATCGGGCTGACTCAGGGCCTTGATGTCTGCGGCACTACGCAAGGGACGTTCGAATACCGGACCTTCGCCCTCCTGAAATTGCAGTCCGAGTCCCATGACATAAGGAATGGTCAGGATATCCGAGAACAGGATGGCGGCATCCAGAGGAAAGCGATCAATGGGCTGTAGTGTCACTTCACAGGCCAGTTCCGGTGTGGTGCAGAGGGTGAGAAAATCCCCGGCACGGGCGCGGGTAGCGCGGTACTCCGGCAGGTAACGCCCGGCCTGACGCATCAGCCAGACGGGGACATGATCCACCGGCTGGCGCAGGCAGGCACGCAGGAAATTGTCATTCTGCAATGTGGACTTCATCGCCTATACTCCCAGTTGATTGAGGATGCCCTCGGCGGCCCGGCGCCCTTCATCTACCGCGGTGACGACCAGATCAGAGCCGCGGCGCATGTCGCCCCCGGCAAAAATACGCGGGTTGCTGGTCTGGAATTGTTCGCTGGTACTGATCCGCCCACGGGCATCCGTGCTGATGCCGTGTTCCGCAAACCAGGGGGCGGGAGAGGGATCAAAACCAAAAGCGATGATCACCGCATCGGCATCCAGTATCTGCTCTGAGCCGGGGATGATTTCCGGATGGCGGCGGCCCTTGGCATCGGGTTCCCCCAGACAGGTTTCGACCAGGCGCACACCCCGTGCGCCCGATGCCGCATCACCAACAACCTCGACGGGTTGACGATTGAAGAGGAATTTGACGCCTTCTTCGCGGGCATTGGCGACTTCCCGGCGTGAGCCGGGCATGTTTTCTTCGTCGCGGCGATAGGCGCAGATGACACTGCTGGCACCCTGGCGGATAGCTGTGCGTACACAATCCATGGCGGTATCGCCACCCCCGAGTACCACGACCCGCTTGCCGGACAGACTGACATAAGGTAGGCCTGGGTCAGGCAACTGCATCAGATGACGCGTGTTAGCGATCAGGTAGGAGAGCGCGTTGAGGACGCCGGGCAAGTCTTCACCGGGGAAGTTGCCGGTCTTGGCGGTGTAGGTGCCCATCCCCAGGAACACGGCGTCAAAATCTTCCAGTAGCCTGGCCAGAGAAATGTCCTTGCCGACTTCCGTATCGAGCTGAAAACGAATGCCCATTTCCTGCAATAGATCGGCGCGGCGGGCGACGACTTCTTTTTCCAGTTTGAAGGAGGGGATGCCGAAGGTGAGCAAACCGCCGACGGCCGGGTAGCGGTCAAAAACGACGACCTCGGTACCGGCACGGTTGAGGATGTCCGCACAGCCGAGACCGGCCGGGCCTGCCCCTACCACGGCAACGCGTTTGCCGTTAGGGATAATCTCAGGCACTTGCGGACGCCAGCCGCGGGCGAGGGCTTCTTCGGTGATGAATCTTTCCAGGTTGCCAATGGTGACGGCGCCATAGCCATCGTTGAGGGTACAGGCGCCCTCACAAAGACGGTCCTGGGGGCAGATACGGCCACAGATTTCCGGCAGGGTATTGGTTTGATGGGACAGATCCGCTGCTTCTTCAAGACGATTCTCGGCGATGAGTTGCAGCCAGTTGGGAATGTAGTTATGCACCGGGCATTTCCATTCACAATAAGGGTTGCCGCAATGCAGGCAACGATCAGCCTGCAATTTGGCACTGTCCAGGTCAAAGCTATTGTAGATTTCCTTGAATGCCTCGCGGCGTTCTTCCACGTCCAGCTTTTTGGGGTCCTGCCGCGGGTCTTCGATGAATGAAAAATAACTCATGATTTTTTCCTCAGGGTGACGCGGTTGCTCAACTCGCTTCTTCGAGCAGGACATCCAGTTTGGCGGCTTTGGGCACCACCAACCAGACATCACGGATAAAGTGGGCCCAGTTTTTGAGCAGTGCTGCGGCATAACTGCTGCCGGTGCTTGCTATATGTGTCTCGATATGGCGCCGCAGCAAGGCCTCGTAACCGCGCATGGACTCGGTTTCAATCCGGTGATAATTCACCAGTTCACCATTCACCTGATCAGGGAATTGGCGGGCCTGATCGCGGACGAAGGCGAGACCACCCGTCATGCCGGCGCCGAAGTTTACGCCGACCGTGCCGAGGATGACGATCTGGCCGCCGGTCATGTATTCACAGGCATGGTCGCCGGCGCCTTCAATCACGGCGATGGCCCCGGAGTTGCGCACCGCAAAACGCTCACCGGCGCGCCCGGCCGCATAGAGACGTCCGCCGGTGGCCCCGTACAAACAGGTGTTGCCGACAATGGCCGAGTCCTGACTGGCGTAGGAAACGCCCGTCGGCGGTGCGATGATGATGGTGCCGCCGTTCATGGCCTTGCCCACGTAATCGTTGGCATCGCCATGCAGATGCAGGGTCATCCCCTGTACGCAGAAGGCGCCGAAAGACTGACCTGCCGTTCCGTGGAGTTCGACGTGCACCGCATCTTCCCGCAGACCAGAATTGCCATAGCGACGGGCGATTTCTCCGGCGAGACGCGCGCCGATGGAGCGGTTCACATTGTGGATCGGGTAGTGCAAACGGGTGGGGATTTGCTCGTCCAGCGCCGGTTGTGCGTCCTTCACCATGGTCTCAGCAAGCTCGCCTTTGTCGAAAGGCGGGTTGCGATCCTGAGTGTGGATGTTGCTGTCGGCATCGCGCAGATCGGCATTGGCCAGCAGTGGACGCAGATTCAGATGGGCCTGTTTTTCTGTCTGCGCTCCACCGATTTCCAGCATCTGGCTGGCACCAACCAAGTCATCAAAGCGGCGGATGCCGAGTTGCGCCATGATTTCGCGGGCTTCTTCAGCGACGAAGCGGAAGTAGTTAATGACCATTTCCGGGAGGCCGGTGAAATGCTTGCGCAGGGTTTCATCCTGCGTGGCAATGCCGGTGGCGCAGTTGTTGAGATGGCAGATGCGCAGATACTTGCAGCCCAGCGCAATCATCGGTGCGGTGCCAAAACCGAAACTCTCCGCGCCCAGCAGGGCACCTTTGATCACATCTAGTCCGGTCTTGAAGCCGCCGTCGGCCTGCAGGCGTACCCGGTGCCGCAAGTGATTGCGGCGCAGGGTGACCTGAGTTTCCGCCAGACCCAGTTCCCACGGGGAACCGGCATATTTGACCGAACTCAGCGGGCTGGCGCCGGTGCCACCGTCATAGCCGGCGATGGTGATGCGGTCGGCATAGGCCTTGGCCACCCCGGCGGCGATCGTTCCGACGCCGGCCTCGGAGACCAGTTTGACGGAGACATAGGCTTGCGGATTAATCTGCTTCAGGTCAAAAATGAGCTGTGCCAAGTCTTCGATAGAATAGATATCGTGGTGCGGCGGCGGGCTGATGAGGGCAACCCCTTCCTTGGCGTAGCGCAGGCGGGCGATGATGCCGCTGACCTTATGTCCCGGTAACTGACCACCTTCGCCGGGCTTGGCGCCCTGCGCCACCTTGATCTGCAACTCTTCGGCGTTCACCGCATACTCTGGTGTCACGCCAAAGCGGCCTGATGCTATCTGCTTGATCTTGCTTATCTTATTGTTGTGGTAACGGGCCGGATCTTCGCCGCCTTCGCCGGAATTGGAACGCCCGCCGATGGTGTTCATGGCGATGGCCAGGGCTTCGTGGGCTTCTGGCGAGAGCGCGCCCAAGGACATGGCAGCGGTGTCAAAACGGCGGG
>JAAOMR010000009.1 GCA_018853935.1 Acidithiobacillus ferrivorans | reverse complement strand
GATGACGCCAGCAGAACGCGCCAAGAAGTCGGCAGAGCGTCGAGTGGCAGAGGATGCGGCGGTGTGGCAGTCGGAGGACTGGGGTTTTGCTGACAATAGGACACTGGCCAGGTTGTTGACGCTGGCCGTGTCTCGAACGGCGGATGAGGAGGCCCGGCACAAAGCGCGGCAGATTGTCGGTGAGCTGCATCGACGTTTGAATGGCGCATGAATCTAGCCCGTGGAGCGAGCTGATTTTTCCTGGTGCACGAAGTAAGGCAGGCGCGCTTTAATGTTTCTCTTCGAGAAACGCGCGGCATTGGAAACGCCTGCACCACACACATCGGGGCTGGGATGTATGCGTGGCGGCGTCGGTGTCGCGCCGGGTTCCCGCGCCACCGTCCCTACGCTTGCGGCGCGGGAACCCGGCGAATAGGGATGCTGCCCGCACCTCTCAAAACCCATGCAGGCTAGCCATCCGAAAACGAGTGCGGTTTATGAGAATCCGGAGGTCCGCAAAGGTAGGAGATTGGTTCTCACAATGCTGGGCATCTCAAAAACGGTCGGTTTTGAGAAGTAGTCACAGTGACAAGTTGAACGGGCAGGGTTTACCGGACGCAGAAAGATAGACAGGTTTCTGGACACTTCACCCCGCCGACTCGGGGCCGAAAGTGCCCATCAATCCAGTGTCGATTAAACCTTGGTTTTGTTGTCACATTCAAAGCTAATTAATCGACCGTAGTGAGCATCCCAACCGATTTTTCCAAATGATTCAATCATGATTCCTTCATCTATCATCATGAAAGGCTGGAATGTACCAGACTCATTTGTATGTAAAGATTCATACTTTATTAAATTGTGCAAAAATTTTGAACCAATCACAAGAAAGCTTTCGCCATCCCATAATCCAACGTTTCCATTTCTTCCACGACCGACATACCACCTATTTTTTTCTAGGTCATAACCTTCAATTGGAGACAAAATGATAGGCATTTAATCTTCAACTTTGGAAACTTATTGCTTTATAGAGAGGATAAAGAAATTCCATTTTGGGTTTTTTCTTTTTATGAATGCTGTTACTTCTGATTCTGTGGCTGGCAATTTATCAACGTGAACAATAAGTTTTGTGTTCTGGTTTGGTTCCCTGCCTGACGGGGAATATCGAACCTCAACAGTAACGCTATGCATAACCATTCTCCTTGCTTTAAATGTTTACTTATTGGTTGATTATGGTTTTTATTTTTTCGCCAAACGCCTGGAGCAATTCATTGCTATTTAAACCGTACCTATTTACAGGAAATGGGCACACAACAATCGTTGTTGATTTATCATGATACCATGAAATATGACGATCCAGTATGTCTTCTGCATGTTCCTCATTACAATCATCAACAAATGCCCTTTTAAAATCTTCTTTATACGTTTTTCCAAAGCATATGATGAGCTTTGGTTTGTATTTTTTAGCCATATCAGACAAGGCAGGAAGCCTGTTTAATCTGCACCACTCAACATAATCTCCCTTTGAATTAAATCCAGTTAAATCAGAAAATTCATCACTCCACAAATCGTTGTTAGTGTTTTTGAATGACAATGGATATAGGTTCATTTTATAATAACCATGTTCGAGTTTTACAAATGGCTTTTTATCCATTGCAAAGGTTTCGTAGTCTTCTACTTTTCCGCCATCAATTGCACAAAGAAGCTTGACTGTCTGCCTGTTGAATATATAGGCCAAGTTATCTTTTGGCGTATCATATCCAGAACCTGGATCTTTCGCCTCATATTCCAGCTGTTTTTCTAACCATTCTTTATTGCCACCACCACCCCATTCTATTCCACAAACCCAAATGCTTGGTGATGTGGAAGAACCAAGATCGCCGCCATCACAGCCAGAATAGCCTGTTGCCCACTTCCTAAATTTCTCTGTTACATTTGATTTTTGCATGTTATTTATCCTAATTCTTCTTGAAGACGTTGCCAGAAGGCTAACAGGCTTTAGGCGGTGGTGGCGTTTGTAGTGTTACCTTTCTTGCAAGACATATTGCATCATTCTGTCTTGTGGGCCAAGATCCAGGCTGGGCGGATGGCCTGATTTTTCTGGGTTCTCCGCCTGCTGGCGAGGGGGCTTTTTGAGATAAAACGATCACGCTAGCATTTCTTTGCGGATCACGCGCCGTAGAACACGCTCCAACGCGCCATCTTGAACGGACATTTGTTCACGCAATGCCGCGTTTATAGCTGTTTGGTAACTGCCACCGTGCGACTCCGCCTGGTTTCTGTACCACTCCAGCACGTCGTTATCTAAACGAATCGTCACACGAGTCTTGCCGGGTTCTACGGCGATAGCGCCGCGCCGTGCATGACTGAAATCATATTCTGCTTTCATCAACTTATACCTCCTGCATACGCTTTGCGTTCTCCTGGGCTTGCTTTGCGAGCCGATATGATGCGTATTTCATCGTCATCGCGCTCGGTGTACACCACGATCAGTACCCGATCTAAAAAATCTCTCCCCATCGTTACTAGACGCTGCTCGCCTTCGGCGTCTTCATCCTCGTCAGTAAGAGCGCAGTCGTCGAAGAAAACTCCAACAGCATCCTTAAAGTCTACATGATGATCGTGCAGATTGGTTTGGTACTTCGTGTCATCCCAGGTGAAGTTCATGTGCCATTATTGCACAAGTGTGCACAAAAAATAAAGTCGTCATTGGCTCGAGCCATGGAAAGTTAAGGAGTTAGGCTGTATTGTTTAATGCGCTACATCAAACGCGACAGGCGGTCACATGGCAAAAGTCAGCATTTCAGAGGCGGCCAGGCTGGTAGGAATTTCCCGGTCAGCATTATACAGAGGCTATATTTCACAAGGTAAGGTGAGCGTTGAACGTGATTACCGGAATGCTCCCGTAGTTGACACCTCTGAACTGCTTAGAGTGTTCGGAGACATATCAAAAGCTACAGCAGAACACCATCCTGATCAGGTGGTGGACATGGCGCAGCTACAGGCAGAGGTGGCTCGATTGCAGGCTTTGGTGCAGCTATACGAGAGCCAGTTAGCAGAAGCCAAGGAGCGCGAGGATTGGTTCAAGCGGAAAATTGACCAGCTACAGCCGCAAGCCTTGGCGGGTCCAGAGACAAAGAGGAAATGGTGGTGGCCTTGGTAAGGTAGGCGGATTTGTCACAGTGACAAACACACTTAAAACAAAGCCCCGGCCATTACTGACCGGGGCTTGCCCCCCTTACGGGGAGGAACCCGCCGCCACCAAGCGGGTATGGATTCCTTCGCAGCACATCCGGGAGTAAACTGCCCCTTAGCGCCACTTGATGCAGGGCTTGCACCCCCTGCACCCGTGGTCCCTAAACCTGACACACAGGCAAGGTACCGATGACAAATTATAACACGAAGAACAGGGGTGTGAACCCCGTAGAAGCAAAAACCTTCACTGTCACGCTTTCCCGCCTGGCGAATACCTCGCCCCCCGACAGAGGCCGAGCGCATCGAGCGCAGCCCGTCGCGGGGGTGCTTCATGTCTGCCCTTGAGCGATTCCTAGAGCACCTGCCCGCCCGTCCCTACTGCACGGACGACCTCACAACGGGCCTCAAAATACGACCCAAGGCCACGGCAGCCCGCGCGGTTTATATCCAGCCCAACGGCCCCGGCATGTTGTGGTGGCTGATTTATGACGTAGACCGAGAGGCCGCAGCCTTGGCATGGGAAATGGGTGATCTGCCCCCGCCCAATCATGCCGCCATCAATCCGGCCAACGCGCACGCCCATCTGGCCTACCTGCTGGCCGATGGCGTTTGCCTCACCGAAGCCGCCCATCAGCACCCCATACGCTATGCCGCAGCCGTTCAGCGGGCTATGGCGATCAAGCTGGAGGCAGACCCCGCTTATACGGGCCTCATCACCAAAAACCCCGCACATGAACGCTGGAAAGTCTGGGACATTCACGGGCAGTCTTACACCTTGGGTGAACTGGCCGAATACGTGGATCTTCAGCACCCGGCTAACCAAGTCAACTTGATCCCCGGTGAGGCGCTGGGACTTGGGCGCAACTGCACACTGTTTCATGAGGGCCGTATTTGGTCATACAGGGCCATTAGGGACTATTGGGCACCAGATGGCTTGCCGCGATGGTCATGCGCCGTCCTAGAGCGCTTGTTGGCCCTTAACGGGCAATTCCAATCCCCCCTGCTCCATGCAGAAGTGAAAGCCACAGCCAAGAGCATTGCTCAATGGACGTGGAACCGATTCAACCCAGCAGCCCTGCAAAAACTCATCAGGCGCACCCACGCGCCGGAGATACAAGCTAAAAGGGGTGGAAAGGCCACCAATCAGGCTCAGATAGCAGCCCTCGGTGGTGTTGCCAGTGGGCAAGCCCGCAGGCAATCCAGCGAACAAGAAAGGGCTACAGCACGGATTATGGCCGCACAGGGCAAGAGTACCAGACAGATAGGCGCGGAGATTGGAGTAGACCAGTCCACCGTAGTCCGGTGGCTGGCTGATTAGGTGATGCACGAACCGGCCTATATCAGATAATAGCGCCCCGCGCCGCTGGTAGGCGGGCAAGTAAGGGGAAGGGCGGGCGTCCGGTCCCCCTGATCGAAAGATCCGGCCCCGCAGGGTTTTGGTACAGCGAGATAGTGACCGCAAAGCTTGCTTTGCCGGGAACTGGCCGCAACCAAGGGAGCGTAGGCGACCGCGGAGTGCCTGCTACGGCGAGCGGTGGGTGTGGCCTGCACGGGCTGGGTGAGGGGTCTGGGGAGAGGGTGCCGCTTTTTTCGCCTTGGCGCTTTCCATATCCCGGTCATGGCCTTGTCGGTATTGCCCACAGGGTGCCCCACAGATTTTGGGGATAAGCCTTTGCGGGTTAGTCACAGTGACGATTGGCGGGATGCGTGGAATGGCCGTTATGTGAAGTTTTTGGGGGGTGTTTTGGGCGGGTGTGGGTGCATGTTCTGGTGTCTTGGGGCTACACTTTGGCCTTTTCGTCTGTTCAAAAAGTGAGTCCGTTCATGCAGCGCATCACCGAAGAAACCTTCCGCATCCTTGTGAACGCCGGGTCCGTCCGCAAAATCACCCTCCAGCCCGCGCCGTGGAACGGCAAGGAGCGCTGGGCGGTGGTGCTCAAGCTGGGGATGGACGAGGCCACCATCAAGTCGGCCCGCACCGAAGTCCGCACCTGGGCGAGTCTCGACAGTCTGGCCCGCTGGCTGAAGGCGCAGGGCTGTGGGGTGGCGGAGCTGCGGGTGGTGTGAGGAGCGGGCGGGGCACCCCACCATTCCATTCACGAAAAAGCCCGCGCATGGCGGGCTGGCCCAGGCTGCTCGGCAGCGCCCTTCTGGGGAAGGGCTTCACTAAACACCTCCGCCAAGGCTGAGGGGCTTCTGCCTGATTGCCGCCATCCTAGCCGCAAGTCGGAGCGTGGGCCAGCCAGCGATGCGCCCGCCAAGGCCCCAAATTTGCCCTACAGCGCACGCTGCTGGTCTGGGCGGTGTTTCTCTCCCTCATCAAGCGCCACGAACGCTCAGACGCGCCCAGAACGCGAAAAGGCCCGCACGGCGGCGGGCCTGCCCAGGCTGCTCGGCAGCGCCCTTCTGGGTAAGGGCTTGACGAAACACCCCGGCCAAGGCTGAGGGGCTTCTGCCTTATTGCCTCCATCCTGGCCGCAAAGTGGAGAGGTCGCCAGCACCCCGCCCGACCCCAAGACGATGAACGCGCGCCACAGCAAAAATCCTCACACCTGTTGCACCTACCGTGCGGGACAGTAAATTCAACCACTTACAAAACAAGGAAAATTTCTAACCGGCTGCAATGCAAATGTAATATATTGCAATGCAAAATAAATAAAACACTATTATAATCAACCGCAAGCGATTGTAAGATTGTAAAACCATTCTGCATTGCACACGCAAGACGAGATTTTGCCCTGCATCCTTGTCACTGTGACGGCGCGATACCGTTCCGTGGAACGGTAAAGACCGCTGGGCGGTGGTGCTCAAGCTCGGCATAGAGGAGGCCACCATCAAGTCAGCCCGTACCGATTTTGTAGCACGAGAGCGAACGTCACCGGCCAAAGAAAACACCGACACGCTCCACCATCGTGATGCCCCCCCGGAGTGTACAAGCCTTTATCTTGCGTTCCGTTTAGTGCCTTTAGTTGTAGTTTCGCAGCCATATAGCAGGTATTACGCAATGAGAAAATTGAAACGGCGCGGAAAAATCCGCCGTTTATCGGTATTGCGTTATGGTTTCGTTAGTGCTTCTATATAAACTATTAACCACTAATGCAGTAGACGCGGAGCCGATCATGCGAGAAAAAAGTATCATGGACCAATTGGCCGACGCGCTCGGTTCCGAAGTCCCAGACGCTGACCGAGGGCAGAAGTCACCGCAGCAGCTCGCCCCGTCACCGCCCATCGGTTCACAGCATCCGCAGCCACCGGCGCGCATTGTAACGGACACGGAATCGCCCTTGCCTGCATCCAAAGTCGGCAGGCCGCGAGCAGGCGACCAGCCGATGACGCCAGCAGAACGCGCCAAGAAGTCGGCAGAGCGTCGAGTGGCAGAGGATGCGGCGGTGTGGCAGTCGGAGGACTGGGGTTTTGCTGACAATAGGACACTGGCCAGGTTGTTGACGCTG
>JAAOMR010000089.1 GCA_018853935.1 Acidithiobacillus ferrivorans | reverse complement strand
CAGTTGCTGGTGTTTCGTGTCCAAAAGTGACGGATACTGTATGCGACCGCCATTATCGGTTTCCATCAAAGACTGTAGGTAGGCATTTGGATTAGCAATTTTTGCAGTTTTAAAAATAGCCGACGGAGTTTTGACGATAATCGTCAAGCCGCCCGTTTCGATGACCATGTTGCCGTTACCAGCCCATACCCCTTTTATTTCGTTATCAAGGGTGGCGTTTGCCACGGTGGATGGGAGTATTTTTTTGCTCAGCATAATTAACCTCCGGACGTAAAAAATCCCCGCAAGGCACAGGGGCGCTTGCAGGGTTCGGGTTGATGAGAGCGCAGGCCAGAGCGCGATTCGTCGATAAAGCAGACAGGCGATAAGGTCTTACATTCTAGTGACAAAAGCGGGTGACATCAACTGGTTTAACGTTGCTGTGGCTAGCTTTTGTGACGAACTTTTGGTCTCGGTATGTGAATAGTTGGATTGGTCACGTGACACCACGGGCAACCCGCTACCGATATTCCCTGGGTGCCTTCTGGCGCGAATACGGGACCGCAGTGGCAGCAGACCACCCAACCAGTCCAATGTGTGGGGACCTGGCCGCGTTGGATACAGGCCAGTTCCTTGGTGATCTGCACACAGAGTTGCAGATTTTCAACCGTTTCATCTTGGAGCCCATGACGCAGGCGTGGTGGTAGGGAGTGAATTAGCGTCATTTTATGGACGCGATCGAACTCATCTTGGCTGCGTTGATCTTTGCGCGGGTTACTCATAATATCTTGTTGTTAATTTCTGCTATATGTTGCGCAGCCTTAATAAGTCGTTGAACTTTATCGGCAACGTTTGAGCGATGCGTGCGCATGCTAATCTGGTGCGACACGGAGTCGTAATAAGAGCCGTGCAGTGCAGCCATTCTGCGTAATTGGTCAGTGAAGCGCGGGGTTTCGATATCCGTACTATCGCCTTCCCTCATGATGTTTATGCTGCGTGCGTCGTCATGAAAGTAGATCATCCCGTTGGGTTCTTTGGACGCCATGAGTACCACTTCTTCGCCGTTGCAATAGTCTACACCGGTGCGTACCACTACAAGGTCGTCGCCCTGTGCGTTGAGTACATAGAAAGACCTTGCCAGGAACTCTGAAAGAGAAGCGGGGAAGGGGACGACGGACGTATGTTTTTCAGTGGCCATGCTGGCGTTTCCAATAAAGCTCTGTGGTGTGATGCCCGCACTAATATTTTACCGGTGCGGGCCGTTCGCAAAATGCCTCAATTCAATGGCGCGGCTTGACATTGTCAATATGACAATGCTGGAAGGCCATACTAGCTGCAGCCATGGTCTGTGACGTTGCCATCCAATGACAGTACGAATGGTTGGATGCTGCCACGTGGTAATCCGCGTATCATGTCCAGAACGGGTTTCCCGCCGCTGCTGTTTTTAATGCATGCCACTATGGTCGGCGTAGCCAAGGAACCGGATGAGGCTAATAAATGGGTGTTGGCATTTATGACCTGAAGGGCATGGTTCGAAATATGCTTGGCTGGGATAGTGGCACCTTCTTCGTGCGCATCGTTAAAACCGATTTCGTTGTGGTTCCACGCGGTTTCGGGGTTTTTCGACATCATGATGGTTGCAGCCTTAGGTAAGCTGGATGGTTTCAGAAATCCAACCGGTACCATCTTGACACGCAATTTCCCGGCTGCAACTTCGTGTTCCACTTCTGTATAAAACTTGTGGCAGAAGATACAATTTGGGTCGAGAAAGGCGGTTATGATTGGGCCCGATTTTCCCCACATGAATCCTGGAGCTTTCATCATGCCGGAAGCGACGGTGCTAACCGGTGCGGCCGTTGGTGTAATGTGCTGGCTTTGCGCCGCCTGCATGGTCAGGTTTGCGCCAAGCGAGTTAAACAATGGACCTGGGGAGAGGAACTGGTCATCGATCATCCATGCCAGAACCTTTTGGCCTGCTGGGGTTTTCCCGATGATGCCGGTAACGTGCGGACCTGGGCCTTTAAATGTAGAAATGAGCTTCAGGTTGCCGTGCGAAACGGAAGCGAGTAAACGGCTTGCTGAGTCATGTGCCGAGATCTTCGCGACAGGAGAAGCCGATGCGAAGCTGGACATGTGGTTGACTGCTGGTTGCGCAATACCCGCGTTGGCCATAAGTGGGCTGATGGCCAACGCTACGGCCACCGTCAGACCCGCAATTTTAAAACGGTGATAAGACATAAATAAACTCCTGTTGTTGTGCTGGTGAATGGACAAAGTCAATATGGACACGGGAGAAACCATTCCAAACAGGCACAAAAAACCCCGGGAAAATCCCAGGGTTGGCGAGGCTAAGGCTAAGGTTAATGCAGCAGTTCCTGCAGACAGGGCAGGGCGTGCCGTATAAAGGCGTCCAGAATCAATGGTCGTTCATCGCCTTCCGGGTTGGAAGACGCTACATACCGATCCGGGTCAGTAAACACGCTGGGTGCGGAATAGGCACTCAGGAAATCATTGCGGAGATGTTGTTCCGCGAGGATGTCGTGTATGGCGGCTGAACCTGCGCGGGCAAACAACTCCCGAGTGGTGGTCCAGTACGGCGTAGATTTCCGCATATCCAACATTTGTGCGCTTTTGTAGAACTCTGACTGGTTACGCATTCCTTTGATGGTTTTTGGGAAGTGACTTGCAAACCATCCGATTTCGCTCAGCATGTGTTGCCTGACCAGAACAGCCACCGGCGGAATCATCTCCGCGGGGAAACATTTCGCCACAAGGATTTCAGTTATGGTTGCTTCAAGATAAGCACGAGAAGCTATCCAGTTGCCATTATTTTGGTAAAACCGGATATAGTATGGGACAGTCCCCAAGCTTTCGTACTGCGAAGCCAGGGTGATCATTTCATCCGTGACAGCCAGCAGTGCGTCGATTGCCAGCTTCTGTGGTATACCTTGTGAAGGTGCGCACGACAGATAACGGCTTACGACATGCCCCATAACATGCGTTTCCAGTTGCAACCGTAAAGTGCGGGAGACACCATCTTTTCCTGGCAACAGTTGTGCTTTGGAAAGACTGACAAAACGATTGAACGGGCCAGACTCTTCGCTGGAAAAGCCATAAGAATCTCGATGTTGCAGAGTTGCGTAATGATCCACTGCGTGACACCACTCATGCAGCAAGGCACCTGGGCCACGGGTTTTAGTCAGGTTGATAACCCGTTTGCCACACTCATAGTGGGCGGCAGAGTTACCATGGCCTCGTGAACCAAGCGCTAACGCCAAGCGCCCATGAATACCCACGGCGGGGCCAGTGATCTGCAGTGCGTGCTGAATATCGGCCAATGCATCATAGGCTTCGTCCAGCATGACTTGCCGTTCGGTCTGGTTCACATAATTCCCGTATTCGATTGCTCGCAACCCAAACTGTTCGGCCAGTTGCAGTTCTGTCACGTGACCGATATGCCGTTCTGGGCCTTGGCGTTCAAAATGATTGAACTGTGGAAGCGGCATTTTGCGTTTCGGGAATACCAACACCTTTTCCTCTGTTGGTAAAACCTGATTGGATATGTCCTGTTCCCCTGATTTCGGAGAAGACGTTGTACCCGGATCACGCCCTTCCTCCTGGTTTTCAGAAGTAATGGGTTTATCACGCCGTTTTCCGTCTGCGGGTTGATCAAAGCCAATTTGCTTCATATATACTGTCAGTTCATGGACCCCGAATGGCAAGCCAACGTTTTCGACTACCGATACCATGAACTTTACTACGGTATTCCAGCCGAGATGCTCCTGAAGGCCGCTCATGAATCTGCTGAGTTCAGTCCATGGGGTATCTGGTATGGACTTCAGCAAGTCACTAAATGATTCAGGTGAATAACGCGGTTGTAACGATTTGTGTTGGAGCGTGGGTATATACATGGCGGGGTTTTTTTCGTATTCAGGCACAAGACCCAACAACGCCGACTGCAGCGCGCTGGAGGGGATGAGCGCAGCCCCCACAATGTGGGACATAAACACGTTGAAAATTGACATGGATGAGGGTCCCCATGCGCCCCGCTGTATGCTGCGGAAATGAAACTGTTGTATGTCAGCATCCTCGCACAGCACGGACTGGATTGGCGAAGCTGGGGTTGGAGAAAGCTGCAGAAGCATATCCTCCAGGCTTCCCGGTCCTGTTTCCCAACAATGCCGCAAAAAGAACAAGCTGGTCAGGTATTGAGAAATCAGATCACGGGTATCGGAGATCGTCTCTTGGCTCTGCTTGGTAATGCGCTGGCCACCAAATAACATATCTTTTGCATTTTTGTACGAATAATGCGTGAGATAAGCCAAGAAAGCGACCGCAATGGCCGAGTTTCCAGTGGCCAACGCGGCGGCCTTTTCAAAAAGACCCTTACCCAACACTGACCTTGTTGAAATTTTGACCAGGTATGGCGCCATATCGCCAAAAGGAAAGTCCCGGTTCTTGGTGTGCTTAAACCACAGCACGCGATTGTCGGTGTATGAAAATAACATTTGCTGCAGCGGGTACGCCTGGTCTAGAAAGATGTTTATCCAGGAGTCCTTTGCTGCGCCGCCAATTTTTTCACCGTAATCGAGTCGTTTGGTTGTGGTGAGAATGGCTTGGCATTCCGTTTCAAAGTCGGCAAACAGCCCGTCAAGCAAGTCAAAACCTGCATGAGACATTGGTGTTCCTCCAAAAGAAAAAGGGCCGCATCGCTGGGATGGGCCCTTGTGGGGTACTGCACGGCCTGGTGGCTGTGCAGGGGGGATGTGACTTAGATCCCTAGATCCTCGTCGTCGACAATCGGAGCACCGGCACCGGACTGCGGTGCAGGCTCTGGCTCAGCCGGAACAGGAACATGAACAGGAACCGCAGGGTCAACAGCCGTTCCTTTGGGAGCGCGTGGAGTGGGCTGGTTGTCGTCGAGAATCGCCTGACCGGATTTGGCATAAGGGACCATATCGTCCTTGCTCATCACCGCGGCTTCGATATAGCCGAGTGCTGAAGCAAAGGAGAATCCGAACCCGCCATGCTTGCGAAAGGCCTTGATAAACGCGGCTTGGTCCTGCCGTGTGCCAAGGGGATCCACACCGTTCTGCTTATTCATCAACGCCTCCTCTTTCTCAGCCCACTTCTGCTTCTGAGCTCTTACTTCCGCGAGCCGTTCTTCATGCGTCTTTACTTTACGTTCAGCCATGTTTGTCTCCTGTATGAATGGCGCTGTGTACTTTTACTACTCCTCAGTATGTTAACTGGGGAAACCAAAACGCCAAGAAATTGAGAACCCGGTTCGGTAGTGGATGAACCGGGTGGATTTTAAACGCGAAATCCGGTAACCACGGCGATCGTCAGGCCGTTTTTGAAAACGAGTGACCGTGCCGTTGGATTGGTGTCGGTGTAGCGGACGGCTAGGTCCTTGGTTCCGCAGGCTTCCATAGCGTCGATAAGGAAGGACGCGTTGAAGGCGGCCTCCGCATTTTCACTGAGTACAGCTTCCAAAACAGCCGTATATTCTTCGTGGGAGTCTGCGTTCAGACAGGAGACCACCACGGAGCCATCATGAGATGACAGGGTAACCTTGTGTTCGGCAGCCTTGATCAGCGAAGCATCGGACAGAGCAGTAATAAGATCTTCCCCGTTGATGCTGAACCAATCCTTGGTGTCATCGGCACGGGGTACGATCCCACGCCAGTTGGGATACTTGGCGTCCACCAGTTGAGAAAAAAACTGAACACCCTCTGCACTGAACCGTACATTCCGGCTTGACGCTTCAACAAGTATCTCGTCACGTGACATCATCATTTTGATGATGGTGTCGACGTTATTGATGGGGAGGATGAATTCACCATCAGGGATTTCGGCTGTTTTGAGCCGTTCCACATGCAATCGGAACCCGTTGGTAGCGACCAGGAAGGTCTTGCCGGCGGATGCCGTCAAGAGGACACCATTGAAAAAAATCCGGGCGTCATCCCGGGCGCTGGCGACAGCAACCCGTTTAAGTGATTCGGCGAATTCCTTGGCCTTCAGGGTGAAGGAGATTGAGTCGGTGAGATCCAGCGAAGTGAATGGAAACGACTCCAGCCCAAAGGACGGCAGCGTGAATTTGCTGCGGCCACACCGGAGGGAGGCGTCGCCGTTTTCCTGGCGGTCAATGGTGAATGAATCGCCTTTGAGTCGCGCGAGAATGTCCGACAATTTTTTGCCGGGCACAGAGAAACCGTCGCCGGTGAATTCACCAGACACGGTCAGGCGCATTTCGCAACCGGTACCAACAGCCACCAGAGTGGCGCCGTTGGTAGCTGGCAGAAAAGCGATGTCAGCGCCGCGGCGTGCTGCGTCGTTGGCGGTACCGAGAATACTCGCCAGAATCTTGGCTGCATCGGCAGTTTGTGGCAATGCAAATTTCATGATGTCTCCTAAAAGGAAAAACGGGCACAGAAAGAATCTGGCCCGTTAGGATGGGAGCACTGACAGGTTGGCTCAGTGCTTTAGAAACTGTTTACGCAGGAAGATGATTGGCGGCATTGCCAGTCCAGCCCGCTTTCCATGCAGCAAAATCAACAACACTAGCAGTGTTCTGCGGGATGATCGCATATCCGTCACGGGTAGGAATGAGGGCTGTGCCATGCTCTTCGCAAAATGCTTCAAGCATTGCCACGGTGGATTCAAACTGCGCTACTGTAACTGCGGGGCTGATTTCGATCTTCATAATATAATGTTCTCCTGAAGGCGTTCGGATGAACGCGCATGTAAAATATTTGCGATCCAGCCTGCCTGATGTATCCTGATGTATCGTAGACACGAGAAGGGGATCGCAATGGCGCTGGAATTGAAGGTATTAAAGGGTGGTTACGAAGACCTGAAAGAAACAGGACGACGAGAATTGTTTGACTTCATTGTGAGCAAGGACGATCTACAATCACAGGATGCACGAAAAAGGGTTTATGAGATCAGTGCTCGTCTTTCTCTCAGGGCTACTTTGACTTGCGTTGATCCAGTATGTAAAGACAGAACCGTGTCTCTAGTTCCTGATTGATGAGGCAAATCTAGTGAACTGGATTGTTACTTGGGAGGTGGGCAATATCGTCGCGCACTTTCAGCTCGGATTTGATCAGTTTACGCAACTTGGCAGCTGCGTTGCGTAGTTCGTCGCTGTCCGTTTCAAGAATGAGCTCATCAAGCTCATCATCCAGGGCATACAAAAATCCGTTGTTCTGCTTAGGTAGGGAGCGACGAAAGTCTGACATATCGGAAGAAAAATTATGGCCTTGAAGCTTCATGGTGTATCTCCTGTTGGAAATGGAGACGCACCATGCCCCGATCGGGGAAAATGGTGCGGCCCCGATGGAAAGATTGGTAAAGCAAGGTGCCAGAGATCCCACGAGTGAGGTCAAGGCGTAAAAAAACCCGCATGGCGGGTTGGTTTTTAACGGCTCAAGACAATATCATTGGCCGTGATGTGTACTGGCAGGATGTCCGTGCAGCTTGCGCTGTTGGCGTTCTCCCAGGAAGATGATCAGACCTGTGGCGATTACAATCCCCAAGCCAAAAAAAAGTGCTGCATAGTCGAAACCATTCACAACGGTCCCCTCCATATGGAAATCTTGTCAAAAGGGTAGCCCGACGACCCGTTAAGGTCAAGGGCTGGGAGACCGTCGCTCCATGCTTCGAGGTAAAAGCAGCACAGGTTTAACACAGCCCAAAGAATGGACGCCGCAGCGATGTTCTCCCACGAGTTATTGAATAAATCATGGGTAATAACAAACATACCAACAGCATGGGACGCCCAGCCAATTTACCGCGAGAATTTGGCAGCTGCATTTTTGTAGTTCATAGATACTGCTCCCATTTTCGAAGCTGCATCAAATATACGATTGAAACCCAACGGCAGGACTTACTGAATGGGGTTGTTGCTGGGCAAATGTGCGATATCATCGCGCACCTGCAATTCGGATTCGATGAGACGCGCCAACTTGATGGCAGCAACACGAATTTCTGAGTCGCCAGTCTTGCCGATAAGTTCTTTCAGTTCGTCGTCCAGCGCGTACAGATAACCATTTTTCTGCTTAGGGATGGCGCGGCGAAATGCGGACATGTCGGACGAGAAATTATGGCCTTGAAGTTGCATGGTGTAGCTCCTATAGAAAATGGAGGCACACCATGCCCCAGTCGGGGATAATGGTATGTCCCCGATGGAAAGATTGGTATATCAAGACGTAAAAAAACCCGCTTGGCGGGTTGATTCTTAACGGCTCAAGACTTTTGAGTCATTGACCGTGAGGGGTATGGGCAGTGTGCCGGTGCAGCTTTCGCTGTTGGCGTTCTCCCAAGAATATGATCAATCCCGTAGCCAGGCCGGAGCTTAACGACAGGATGAGTAAGGCCCAGTCAATCTGGTCCATTGAAACCTCCTTGAACAGCCTAAAGAAAATAGTTTAGGACGATAGACAGTGAGAATCAAGGGCCAGGGAGGCCGTCGGACCAGGATTTGAGAATGAAGCTGAACGCCTGCATCAAAGCCCAGGCACCCGCAGCAGCAGCGATGTTATCTGTGCTGCTCGCGAAAATATCGTGAGCAAAGATGAACACCACTACTGCATGAGAGGCGTGGGAGATACGTGTTGAAAGCAGATCAGCCGCTACTTTGTAATCAAGCATTGGGATGACTCCTTCCATCTGTCGAGTGGATGGTTATATAAATGAACCACCGGCAAGACATGGAGCGAAGTTCGCACCCAAAAGGGAGCTAAAACACAGCTCCCCGGTGGGGAAGAAAACATGCATAGTTGCACCCAAAAAAGAAAAAGCCCCAGAGCGCGCATAGCGATTCCGGGGCATTCAGTGTTGAAGAGAGCTCTTGCCAAGGAGCGTTTCGTCTATAAAAGACATGGCAGGGTATGAGCGGTCAATATATGATGGGGGCCGTAGAGATGCAAGCCCCAGGGCCCAAGTGGTTCACACGGATGTTGTTCGCAATATTGCCCATGTCTAATGGGTCATCCATTACGGAGTAGCCGCAATCCTGTTCCGGAGCCACATCCAGATATCCCTGGCTCCACCAGATCATGGTGTATCCGTGCTGCCATGTCTCGGTGTTCAAACACGCTGTTTCGTCAGTAAAACAGGCCACGAATTCATACTCTTGCAGTAGTTCTGGCAGTCCCCATGTTGCCGACAAACAGTGGATGTGATCTTTTGGGATGGCCTGCAGCCAGAGGGCTTCGTAGAGGGCCTGACGTTGATGAAATTTGAGGTGCGTAAAGAAATGTGGGTCAATTCCGAAAGTCCGCAACTGTCTTATAAGTTCTGGAAACCAGGGCTGAACGGGCATGGTGTGCCATGAGATGAACTGGCTTATCCGATCTGTTATTGGCAACGGTAGGCGATAACGGCGGGATAAATCGCGATAGCGACTGTCCCGTATATGGGCATGCTGTCCCAAGATCGCCGCCGCCTCCTGAAAGGCCGCGTCAAAATCCCAGATCATGCGGTTAGCGTTGATCAGAATGGAGCTTTTTGGGGTTGCTGCCGCTTGTGTTGGCCAATCCGCAATAGGATTAATTTGATTCTGCACGTTTCACCATTTCTTGGCCACCTCTTTAATGGTGAGAGCCCCAAAATAAATCGCCCAAAGCGATGCCGCTGGGAAGAACGTAATGAAGAATATCCCAGCTGCGAAATGCAAAGTGCCATCCTTTTGGCTGATAAGTGTTTCCGGCAGAACAGAAATGCCTATCATGCAGACCGACAGAAACTCCCAGGAAAGGTACTGTTCCAGTAGCGGTCCAGTAGCCAGCCAGCGGATAGGTGCCGGTTGATGTTGGAGCCACCCATAAAATCGTTGCGGCCAATGCGCGTTAGGCATGTGATCTCCATTTGGCGTTGATGGAACAGCCTGTGTGCGGCACCACCGGGAAGGGTGGATCAAGGTGGGCTGCTGGGGATGAGTGCTTGAAAAACACAAACAACTGAAAATGGATTAATCGCATGACGGTTTCCCTTGCGTGGTATACAGCAGCCAGGCAATCCAAAGGCCGGTGAATAGTGCTGCGGTTTCCCATGCGACTGGCCACCCCAAGAATTGACGCGCACCGGCCAATGCACAAGAAGGCCCTACCTGTGCGCAGGCGCTCGCCAAGTTGCTGGCCACGGCACCGGTGTGCGACATTTCAACCATTTGTTCGATGTTGGCCATTTCACCCAGAAGTAGCATGACGCCAGCCCACATGGAACGGCCATGCCGTGTGGCTACCAGAAGCAACAGGATGCCAAGATCTATCCGTTGCAGGATGCATAACGCGCAAGGTGTCCAGCCTAACGCGACCTGCATCCACCCGGCCATGAGCAAGGCTGAAAAGGCTGTTACCAAAATCAGCGTGCCCAATGTCACTTTGAGCCATGGCCGATAACGAAGGCGCGGCAGCCATGGGGCCAAGAGCAGGCTGGACAGCCCAAACGCCAAAGTGGCATATTCCACGGGAGCGCCACCCGGGAACCAGCGGAGTTCCGCGACGGCGGCGCCAATTCCTCCCAGGATGGCGAGCCAGGCATAACGCCGAGTGGAGGCCAGGGCGAGAGCCGTATAACCGGTAGAGAGCAGTAGAGCCACTACAGCGATTTTCATCCACCATGGTAACGGTTGATGTAACGTGACGATGGATGGGTCGGCCACTGGCCACCATGGGTATCCCCCTTGAACTGTCATGCCGCTGCCCGCGGAAAAAGCGGTCAACCCGGTTGATGCTGTTGCGGCCAGTAGGCTGGCTCCAGCCTGTGCACCTACCGTACAGACACCGCCGGCACAGGCGCTGACGGTGGCTATGCCAGCTGATCCAGCGAGAGAAAACGCACTGGCAATGCCTTTCCCAGCATGCCGGTTAAACCAGTGCACGAGCCGGCTCCTGCGATGGCAATGTTTCAGATGGGAGTTGATGTGGTATAACCGAAGGAAAATCAACCTCTTCTTGCTGAATGAGACTGTTGGCGAGCGTGTGCATTTCTTCGGTATGTTCAAGTAGCAGGTCTTTGACGATGAGGTAACGTTTATCGAGCCATGTGGCTGCTTCTTGTTCAACCTTTGCGGCCATTTCCGGGCTCTGCGGGACATGCAAGTGGGTGCCGTAACCGAGTTTGGCGAAGCCCTCAAAAGCCATTTGCGACGCGCGTTCAAGGTCATTGGAAGCGCCGGATGAAATGCTGCCGACAAACAGCTCCTCCGCAGCCCGGCCACCCAGGAGCAGGTCGATATTGCGTTCCCATTCTTCGCGGGAATGCAGGGTCCGTTCATCCGGGCGTGAGACGGTGACGCCCAGGGTCTGGCCGCGTGGCAGGATGGACACTTTATCGACTTTCCCGCCACGCGCCATGTTGACTACGGCGTGACCAGATTCGTGATAAGCGATGGCCCGTCGTTCGGTTTCATCGAGGTGCACCCCGTAATTACGGGCGCCTACCAGGATACGATCTCTCGCTGCGGAGAAATGGGAGCTCGTGATACACGGTGCATCGCCGCGAGCAGCCTCCATGGCGGACTCGTTCACCCAACGCGCGATATCCGCACCGGAAAACCCCTGGCTTTGCATGGCGAGTTCGTGGACTTCCACATCGGCCGGGCGAGGAAGACGCTTGAGATAAGTTTGCAGGATGTGTTCGCGGGCATTGGCACCGGGCTGAGGGATAAACACATGCCGGTCAAAACGCCCCGGGCGCAAAAGGGCTGGATCCAGTGATTCAAGACGATTGGTGGCGGCGATCACAATAACGCCTTCCCGTCCTTCAAAACCGTCCATCTCCGAGAGAAGCGCATTCAGAGTTTGCAGGCGTTCGTCGTGCCCGCCCCCTGCAGATCTTGATCCACCTACGGCGTCGATTTCGTCAATGAAAACGACACAAGGGGCCTTGCTACGAGCCATTTTGAAAAGATCCCGGACGGCACCGGCCCCGGCTCCGACAAACAGGTGCACAAAACTGGATGCGTCCTGCTCAATGAATGCGACACCAGCCTCCCCCGCAACAGCTTTGGCTAACATGGTCTTGCCGTTACCGGGAGGGCCGAACAGCAAAATCCCGCTCGGCATGTGGGCGCCGTGTCGAGCAAAGCGTTGCGGGTTTTTCAGGTAGTCGACCACCTCAGAAACTTCGTGTTTTGGGCCTTCCAGCCCTGCCACCTGGTCAAAACTAACTGCGGGCGCGTTGGTGTCGCTGGGTGTCCATATTTTGAATTTTTTGGTGAACAATCCCCCAGAGAAATATTGACGCATGTTTAGGTACATGTAGAAAGCAAAGCCGGCATAAACGACCAGCACGGCCATGCTGCCAAGTATTCGAAAAATCGCTGCGACTGCGGCTTGAGCTACGGGTCGGTATGGCGTCAAACCAATGGCTATTGAGCCCTTTATCGGAACATGATGAGCGGCAAGGAGCGATAGACCGCTCTTGTTGACGTTGCTGGAAAAATTGGTGATTTCCCACTTCTTGTCCAGTTTATTGATAGAACCATGAAAAATGGCCATGCCATCATTTTCAATGAACACCTTGCCACTATGCAGGTGGTGATTTGCTGTCACTGCGGCAATGAACCCGGCATAGCTTATTGTGGCATTGGGGGCGATCTTGTGCGCTTCCATGAGCCCGGACAGTTTGCCGGCACCGATTGCCATCCAGACCACAAAAATAATGAGTAGAACCGTGAAGATGGATTTAAAGTGGAGGCGTAACGTTTCACTTAAACGCCTGAGAATCGATCCGCCATGAGCGGATTTGTTTTTTTTGTTAAACATGCGTTTCCCGCCTTTGTGTTGTCATTGGGTCAGCATCCGCCAGCGGCGCAATTAAAAGGTGCATATCCGGGGGATGCGGAAAGCAGGCTTTGTGGTGTTGGGCTCGGAGTGGCTGGCGGGGCATTCACAAACCACCAATTCGAATTGGTGGTTACCAGAATTTGGCCTCCTTGACTGATGGATAGCACCCCAGCAGCCGGGCTTATTTCGCTGCTACCGGCATATGGATCTGGAGTGTTCATTACCATGAAATCAATAGTGTCAGTACCAACTGGCAACTGTACGGCGGCGGTGGTATTGACCGTCCAATTATCACCGAACCCAACCTGTTGCCCGTTGATCCAAACCCATCCATTGTTGTCGGCTGAGAATACTAGCGATGCATTTATGGGGGACCCAGTCTGGTTGTTGTATTGAGTTTCCATAACATAATACCCGGAGGCATTCGTTCCTGACGCGCCATCTGGAGAACCCCATATCCAGGATGCTCCGCCGCCAGTAGCGCAAGCCTGCGAATTTGGCCAGGTGGTCTGGGTATTGCATGGCCAGGCGGTAACAGAGCCCAATTCGTTCGCTGGTCTTTTGCATGTTGTGGATGTAGGAAGATAGTGATGGCAAACCTGTTTCGTGGTATTCGTGAAGGCGCAAAGGTCTCCTTCACTGGCCCCGTTGTAGCTTACAGCCAGGCAGGTTCCGGCGGCAGCCACTGTCCAGTTGCCCCAGACGTTTCCAATCGTTATTGGCCCTCCGACAAAATCACCGTTTTGCAGTGTAATAGGATTGCCGGTGGCAGTTTGATTGCCGGGGTTGCAACCGCCAGAACCAATGGGCAGATTGTCCGGCACGATGCTGGAACCAGATCCTGCTATCCCTGAATTTCCCCCACAAATCACCTGAATTTCGGATGCCCCGGTAAAATTGAGACTGCCACTGAAAGTGCCTGTGGTATTGTTCCAGGAAAGGGTGGAATCGTAATATCCTGCCCATTGCCCGTTATTGAGCACTAGGCTCCAATTGCAGTTGGTATCGCTAACAGTGAATGAATTTCCTTGCCCTGAATAGGTCATCAGATTGCTGTTGTTGTTGGCTGCGGTGCAATAGGACGTGGTAACGGTCTGACACCGGTAACAGGGCCCCCAATAGGGCATGAGTCCGGCGTGACGCGAATGGATGTATGGCGTACCCAGGGTATTCAGCTGCAGCGCGTTTTGTGTTACTCCCTGAACGGACATTGCATTGGCGAGACTGGGCCAGACCAAGGCAATCAAGCTTGCGGCAGCGAGTGACCGCAGCAGCGCCATATGGGTTGGTCTTGTACGCATGGATCAGTCTCCTAAAACAGGTGCCCGTGGTGTTCTGGTGGAAAAGCAGGGCAACATCAGTTTTCGCCATGCCTTCGCAGCCACCCTTGGTCATGGATGGCGTCTTTGTTGGGGTATTATGAGTGTGGAGGAAATGGCTGGCCGGCGGCTTGCGCCTGTTGATCGCCAAACGCAAGCGGCGGTCTTCTGCGTTGCGGTGATAGACCAGGCCGTCTTCCGCCGGAACGGCTGTGCGCTGCAGACATTGCAGCAACCACGCTATGGTTCAAATAATGGACGATGGGGATCCCTCTGTTGCCCGGTGTCATCACAGCTATGGGTTCCTGATAATAAGCAATCGTGCTTTCGACCCCCTGCACCACAGAAATATTCAGAGGACACAGGCTGGGTCCCATGCGCTCAATCCTGGCGTATGCCTGCAGGGCTTGCGGTTGGCAAAAGGTGAGCATTCTGAGTCCCGTTACCCGACGGGTGATTCCCGGTGTTGGGTTCCTGCTCCGGCTGGCAGTCATGCTGGATAACCAGGAAAACGCCTGGCGTCCTTTTCGTGGCATGCTTTCCTGCATTTTCAGCCTGGTAGCTGGCGTGATGGCGTTGTAATTCGCCATCATTTCGAAGTGACGCGCCGCAAGTTGGCGGACAATATGCTGCACGACCACCCCGGCGGGCTGATGATACGTTTCTTCAACAGTGCGCGGGGATGCCGTTGCGGTCTCAACGAACAGCGTCAGCATTAATAGCGGTAGTGCCGCCTTCCATTTCTGTGCCATGAACTTTTTCTCCATTGGGTGTTTCCAGGGCTACTGACTTGCCAGAATTGCAGCATGCAGAGTTTTTGACCGAGGCAGTCCAATCATGCCAGCCACTTGCCCGGCATGGGTGCGTATAACCAGGAAAGGCAATACGCCCTCGCGGTCGGCGCCCTGAAACAGTCCATTGTTTGCTTGAATTGCCATGAATGTTTTTCTGGTTATGGCACCCGTTAATGTGACATCTACGCTCCCGTTGCGAGTGTTGCTCTCTGCGCGAATGAGTGCTTTGGCGGGGTCATTGGCCGCCAAGACAGCTTCCGCTTTTCCCATGCTAGTTGGCGTGAGTATGCCAACGGGGACCATCAGCACGCGAACGTCGCCTGCCTGAGTGTATGGTTTCAGCATGGCATATAGTTTGTGGCAATACGGGCAGTTGGGATCAAAAAAATCGATCACTTCTGGTCCGCGCTCTCCGAGTAGGACGCCGGTGGCTTTTTGATGGATTGCCTTCCAAAAAGACTGGCCAGAATCTGCGGCATACGAGAACTGTGAGGCGCTGCTCAACATAAGCAATATGGCCAATGTCAGAGTCGCAGTTCGGGTTGGTGTTTTGCGAAAGGGATAATCAGGTTTCATTTGAGGCAAGTGCCTTTACTACTTCTGGCGAACTCTCGTCAGGCTGGCCGCTGTTTTCCACGGTAGGCTGAAGTACTGTGGTTTCTGGCTGATCAACTGGCTCTGATGGTGTGGATAGGGGTTCCGCTGGTTTCCAGTCGGATATTTCGCAGAATATCTTTTCGTGTATAGTCTTGGCGATCTCGGGTTGCGCGCCATTCAATATTGCCAACGCTAGGCCTGAGAGCATGCCAGCCGCAACAAGTAGACCGTCATTATCCATGGTCTTATCTGGACGTCCAAAAGCGAAAATTATTTTGTTGTCCGATGGCGATAATCCTGCCGTAATGGAAAAAATAAATTCTCCCTCGTCCAGCATCTCCAGCATCTTGGTTTTGACAATGCCGTGTTCTTCGGGGCTTTCCATTAAATCGCTCCTTTGCCGAGAGTCGCAAGCCAATTTCTAAGGAAGGTGATTGCCCGCCGCGCAATGGGCGTGACGGGCGCTCGGGCGGTTCAGTTGTTCTTTCTGAGATGCGTGAACTTAGAACCAAATGTACATACATACTCGTTGAAGCCTTCCTGCCAGCCTTGCCGGGGAGCATCAGGGTCGTGCCACTCGAAGGAGTTAGGCTCACACTTGTCGATCAGGACGATGACGCGGCCAGATGTTGCTTGGCTATGCACGTTCTTGGCCCAGTCCAGTACGGTTATTGCTTCATCGGCTTGGAGGGTGCCGCTGCTAAACAACACGTGAGCATTATTGTCGGAAGTCCACACAACTTTGCCACCCTTATCTCTGAGGAAGAGTAAGGGGGTCAATGCATCCGATGTGGTACCGTGTAGGAATGCTTCTACAGTCACTTCTTTGGTCATGCGGAAAACTCCTCTTTTCTGTTGCAGTGCAGGGGGCTCCCTGCCCATGGAACTATAGGCATGCCGGAAGAATATCCAGGCGAGTCATCCTCACGAGCGTTTTGCAGGCGGAGATAACCGTCAAAACACTTGGCCGGTGGGGGGGGGTGAATTTCTTGCCAGTACAGTCAGAGAAGTCTTTGGAGGGGCGCGGCAACGGCCGTCGGCAGAAGAAGCCTGTTTAACCAGGTTGAATGCGTTGAGCAGGGAGCCGCTTTTGGCGTCGTGTTTTGCGACCGGTTAGCGGTCTTGTCGAATATCTGAATGGGCTGGTTTCTCAGCCGGTTGTAACCGCTGCGCATAACAGTTGTTGTGTGCTAAAAAACCCATGGCGGCCATGGCGACCGCACCGTAAAATATCCATCCGGCATGAATGGCGGTCGTAATGGGCAAATGTTCTCTTCGCACGAGAATGTAGACGAGAATCACGGCAGCCGACGCCCATGTGCCAGGCATTGTCCAGTGCGGTTCACGGCCCATCCATCGGCGAACCAGGATGGCCAACAGGCCTAATGGTGCCGAAAATAACGCGACCTCGAACAGTAACAGGTACACCATGTCCCGGGTTTGGATATTGTGCAGCCGTAACCAGCCATCCAGAGCCAATACCATGCCAGCAACCATGTATCCTATTACTGTTTGTCCCATCCGGAACGTGGCGAGGCGTAGTTGGCCGATGCGGGTAACAGGCATGACGGATCCTCCTTTCTTTGGCCGTTGAGCGCCCGCAGCCGACGGCCATCGCATCGGGAAATCTCAGCTTGTTGTGTTGGCCGTGCCTATGCCCGACATTGCTGAACCCACTGCGGAGGTCACGTTACCGGACGCGCTAGATGCTGAGGACGTGGAAGCACTGCTGGCAGGGGTGGGAGGTGCTTCTTTTTTCGCACAGGCGGACGCGAGCAACACCATGCCGACCATCACCGTAACCTGCATCAGACGCGATCTTTTTGTTTTTTCAAACAGCATGTTTGTTCTCCTTGTATGGATTAAGGTTGCGCAGGAGATTGTACGCCAAAACGGGGCTGGTCGTAAGCGCAAATGGGTCCGCGCGATCTAGAGAGTCGGAGCAAATCTGTTTCGTATGCTTAGGGCACTGGTTCTTTTCTGTCCATCGGTCCTGGCTCATCGAATGCCCCGCCGTCGCCTTCAATAACAGCCCAAATCAAGGCTACAAGCCAGCCAATAACGGTCCAGCCCAATAGAACATTGAGGATAATCATCCCTTTTCGATGATGGCAGCCCCCGCTCCAGGCGAGCATGGCTGGTAAAAAGTACGTCCCTATCAGCACTGCCGTTGCCAATACCAGCACAAACAGAAAACCGGCATTGGTATTAGTGATCCAGTATGTCGCGCTACTCATTCAGCCCCCGCTGCATCAGCCTTTCCCCGTATTTAGGTGCGTCTATGCTGGAATCTGTGCCGCCAGCATATAGGCCCCACCGCTCCATGCGCACACCCACAATATACCACCGACCGCGCTCCAGATTGCAAAGGACGGGAACCCCATTTCTGCGCTGCCGGCGATGTAACCCTGTAACTGGCGAAGTGGCACGATGAATCGACCAACGGCCACCACCGGCGCGCCGAAACGATGAAAGAATCGATGCGCTTTGTCCACCATGGGCGGTTTAATCCAGACGTGGTGGCCATACTGCAGAAGCCCCTTGTGCCCGTAACGCGCACCCAAAGCGTAGGCGGCGTAGCCACCCAGGACGGCGGCCAAAATTGCCAAAGGGATAACCAGCCAAATGGGGAAAACGCCTTTGGCCGACAGGAACCCTGCCGTCACAATAACCGCCTCCCCGGGCGCGAAAACAATGCCCAGGTTTTCGATGAACAATATGCCTACCAGGGCGAACAGCCCATATGTACGGAGCATGGGCGTTGCCATGGTGATCAGATAGGCGAGGGTGCTGATGAACCAGTGCATCATTCCAGGACCTCGCGGATATCGGAAAGCGCCACCTGACGTTGGAAACGCAAAAGTTGCTGGCCGTCACCATTCCAGGGGAGGAGTTGGGAAAATGCGGGCAGACTGGCCGGCAAGATGGACAGCAAACCGATGACACCCAGCATGCCCTGAGCCAGTCCATTTGCGGTGTCTGCGCAACTGGTGCCATAGAACACGGCAATACTGAGTGTGGCTAGCCATGGGAACATCGCTTTCATCAAATTCAGCCAGGCCAGTTCCTGTTGTGGAAACAGCAGCGGATTAAATGCTTCTGTCGGCCCATGCTGGGTAGCCCATTTGCGGGCAGCGATTTCGCTTCCGAAGAGTCGCTTTAGGGCATCTTTTTTGTGGCATGGTCTTAGGAATGCGCCGAACCGGCGGTGCCAGGAATACCCCAGGACCGTGTAGACGGCACCATAGGCAACCACCGATATCGCGGCTATCGTTTCGTAGTCGCCATGCGAAAAGTGGAAAAGGCTTGGCCTGGCGGAATGCATGATCAGCGT
Source organism: Acidithiobacillus ferrivorans (assembly GCA_018853935.1). Lineage (GTDB taxonomy): Bacteria > Pseudomonadota > Gammaproteobacteria > Acidithiobacillales > Acidithiobacillaceae > Acidithiobacillus > Acidithiobacillus ferrivorans. Next base: position 12,049 of record JAAOMR010000089.1, on the reverse strand, counting down.
GGCGAACAGGAATGCGGCTGATATCGTCCCGATGGCGATGGTTACCCGTAGCGGCCATAGCCACCAAGGACCGGGAAGGTTCGCCGTATACAATTCTTTAAAATACCGTTTTTCCGGCACGGAAGATGTGCCTCGCCGCGCGAACGCGCAACGCACATAGTCACGCATGGTCACCATTTGTGGTTTTCTCTTGAGGCTTCTCGAGAGAAGAAGATATATGAGCGGCGCTGTTCCGGCAATTCCGTTCAGCACGTTTCAATCCGCGCCTCTGACGAGACGAATTTGAAAGAGGGCGCGCCTCTCCCAAACAAAGTATATCCCCCTGAAGGGGGCGGTATCAACCCGGAAATTTCTGATGAATATCTCCTCATGGCAATTCCTTGAGAAGCACGCGGTAACACGCATTCCGGTTTCCGCAAACCGCGAAAGCGGCGGGCCGCATCCTATCCTGACCTCGCCCAATCCCGATCAAACTGCGCCTGCAATATCTGGTTGTCCCGTCCACCAAGCAATAGCCCGGTTTCGCGATTCGCTGAGGTGGAAATATCAGTAAAATTTTCTGATCCGATGAAAGAAAAGCGGGCCCCTGTGATCATTTTTGCGTGGCAAAATATGGGGCGGATGGGCATTAAACGGACTTGTACCCCGTGCGCTTTTAGTGTGTTGACGTTACGTCTATCCTCCCGGTTGATGTTCGCTGGGAGAATGACGCGCGCCTGACTTCCTTTAGCTTCCAATGCCCGCATGATGGCCGGCGCATGGCCCAATTCCTCACTTTCCACGTCGATGGGGCCGGGTTGATTTATCGCGGATAACAATTTGGGTCCTGACCCCGGAGATAACACCAGCACCTGATGAGGATAGGCACCCGCGCGCTGGTTGTTCCAGTCGGCGTTAAACACCATGTTGGTCGCCTTAACCACGGCTGGATTTTTCGTGACATAGAGATACTCCCGATTTTTGTGAAAGGCCGCCCAACTCATATTGGCCGAGCCAATTTCCACCTCGTGCCCTGACGCTACATATTTGGCGTGGTCAAAGACCCACCGTCTTCCCGATGATTCGAAGCGTGCAGGCGCGTACTTGACGGATGCGCCAGTCGCGGCAATAGCACGGGCTTCCTTTTGGACTTTCCATGGTTTTAGCCCGTAGGGTTTGCCTTCGATGATCACCTCAACCTGCACACCCCGTGCATGGGCCGCACGCAGGGCGGCGAGAATGGGGCGATCGTCGAGCAGATAGGCGTTCAGGTGGACGGTATGGCGAGCCGAAGCGATGACCTGGATAATGGGTGCCACTCCGGCGTGAGGCTCGATGTACAGCATGTCAAAGACCTTTCCGGTATTTGAGGCGCACGTCCTGGCACTGCGGGCAAACAAAAATATCGCACTCCATCTTTTTCTCAAACGCCTGGTTAACGTCGTCCTCCTTGGATCCGAATGCCAGGCCGGCTGCGGCCCCTACAAGACCGGTAATGCCGCCCAGACGGATGCCATGTACTCCGTGGTGATCCATAGCCGCTCCGCACAGGCAGGTGACTGATGGAATTTCCTGCTGATGTTCTCCGAATCCAAACATGATGGCTACTCCGTTTGCGTGGTTACGTATGATATGAGTAACCCGGAAGTCTGAGGTTCTTTTTCTGTTGCGTGGGGAGTGGGAATGTGTGGTTTCCAACTTTTAGCATGTGGCCCACGGTGAACGGGTTATTGTTTTTCGAAGCTTCACCATGGATGGTGGGGTTCACAACTGTTGCTGTAATTATGGAACTTTATAGAGGATGATGTAGTCTTATTACGCATGAGACTGAGCGCATGGGCAAAAACACAAGGTGTGTCTTACCGCACCGCATGGGAGTGGTTCAAGAACGGGACCCTGCCCGTGCCCGCGCGTCAGTTGGCGACCGGAACCATCCTGGTGGACGTGCCGGAAACCCCAACCGGCAGAACGGTGGTGTATGCGCGGGTCTCCAGTCATGACCAGAAATCGAATCTTGATGGACAGGTGGCTCGCTGCGTAGCGTTTGCTAACGGTCGCGGGCTTTCTGTGGCGGAGACCTTTACGGAAGTGGGATCCGGCATGAATGGCCATCGGAAGAAATTATTGCGTTTGCTGGGCGACAGCACGGTGGAACACATTGTCGTGGAGCATCGCGACCGGCTCATGCGCTTCGGCGCCGAATATGTGGAAGCGGCGCTGGCCGCCCGCGGCGGCAAACTGCTGGTGGTGGACGAGTCCGAACTTAAGGATGACCTGGTGCAGGATATGATTTCGGTGCTGACTTCCTTCTGCGCGCGGCTGTATGGGCGGCGGTCCACGAAACACCGTGCAGAAAAAGCGATAGCGGTCATGGCGGCGGGTGGCATGGACCGCGTCACGGGGGTGGAATGATCACACTGCATACGCGCATCCGCAACCTCACGTTAGCACAAGATTCTGCACTGTCTACTTATGCCCAGCGATTCAATCATGTTGCCCACCATCTGGCCGCCGATATGGTCAAGGAGCGGCGCACCGGGCCTTCGTTCAAAAACACCTATCTTCGCCGTTTCGACATCACCGCCCGGCAGTTCAATGCCGTGCGCCTATATGTGGAAGGGCTGGCGACGAACCGGGTGGAGAACCTTAAACACCAGGAGAATATCCTGAGCGACAAGATTGCCGCCACGAAAAATCTCTTGCCGAAGATCGGGAAGCAAATCGAAAAGGCGAAGAAAAACGGTGTGTCCACATCGGATCTTCAGCACCTGGAAAATCGTCTGCACCAAAAGAAACGGAAGCTCCGCAATCTGTTGGAGCGGCAATCCAAAACGATCGATGATCTGCATCGCCCCTTCGCGTCGGGGATATGCTTCGGAGGAAGGAAGCTGTTTCATAGCCAGTTTCATCCCGAAGAAAACGGTTATGCCGATCATGCGGAATGGCTGGCGGAATGGAAATCCGCGCGCGCCAGTCAGTTCTTTGTATTGGGTTCGAAGGACGAGACCACAGGCTGTCAGGGCTGCGTCGCCCGCGTACAGGAAGACGGCTCCCTGCTTCTGGATGTGCGATTGCCGGGAGACAGCGAAAAATGCGTCACCATCGGTCCCTTACGGCGATGAGAAGTTGCGCGCGGCGCTGTCTTTGCATACGGGGTTATCCAAGACCAAACTGCCCAGGATCACGAAGCTGTCCAAAGCCGGTAAACCCTATTCTCGCATCGTCTATCCGGACGACCTCAGCGCGCTGTCCTGGCGATTCCAGCGGGACGGGAAAGGCTGGCGAGTACTGGTGAGTTTCAAGGAACCACAAGTTACCGTTACGACCGATACGAAAGCGGGTGTACTGGCAATAGATCTGAATGCGGATCATCTGGCCTGGGCGGAACTGGACCGCTTCGGCAATCCCGTGGAAACGGGAAGCATCCCTTGCGTGACCTACGGAAAAACGACGGAACAGGCCAGCGCCATCATTCAGGCTGCGGCTATCACGCTGACCAAACGCGCAAAGCAGGCCGGGAAGCCGCTGGTTTTGGAGAAACTTGATTTTTCCAAAAAGAAAGGACAACTCACCGAAGTGGACGGCCCGCGTTATGCGCGGATGCTGTCCAGTCTGTCCTATCAGAAAATCCTTGGAGCCGTACAGGCGAGGGCCGGGAAAGAGAACGTGGCGCTCCTGCAGGTCAATCCGGCATTCACGTCGGTGATCGGGCGGATCAATTATGCCCATCGTTACGGCTTGACCGTGCATCAGGGCGCGGCTGTGGCGATTGGGCGCAGGGCTTTTGGCCGGTTCGTGAAAAATGCGCGAACCGGCAAGAACCATAAACAATTCGGACTTCGGGAGACCCCGATAGGCCAGGCAGGGCGTGATGGCGTAAAAACCGTCACCGCACCAGATGGACGCGGTGCGCAGGTCACCTTTCCTTATCCCGAGTGGAATAAGCGAAAGCATGTGTGGACCCTGTTGGGCAAGGTTTCCCGGAAGATGAAAGCGGCGCTTGCAGCGCAGCGTGTGGCGGAGAAATCCGACCCTCCGGAACGTACGGTGGAGTCCGTCAGGATGAAGCCAGAGGTCCCGGTTGTGGCGGCGGCTTAGGCTGCCCTATGCCTTTGCCGGTGGGATTCCGGCACGCGAATCGCCGCTCTTATCGTTCGAGCGACGTCTTGGAATAGAATTCCATGGTTTTGCGAACGGTGAGTAGCCATATGGGGCAATGGAGACACGTACAGGGAAAGTCAACTACCCCGGCCTGAAGGCCGGAGCTTGCAAGGCAGTACGCTGGCTGGGTTGACCAGGGAGCCGAGTAACGTCGTGAGACGTTGGCAGACGTTTGTAACAGGTCGTTCAGTATCTAAGACCCACTCCGGGATGCTTCCTCAGTCCCGGACACTGGAAGGTTGGGATCATGCTGGGCAAAGGTAAAGGCCCGAAGGTTCCCGCCGCATCCGCAAGGCTCTCAGCCGGAACGGATGGAGCCGGTTGCAAACCATCCCGAGGGGATACGGGCGTAAGCCCGAGTCACAAGGCCCGTAAGGGCAAAGGAGTCGTTAATGACAGTATTTGTACTGGATAGCCGGAAGAAGCCCCTCATGCCGTGTTCGGAGAAACGTGCACGGCTACTGTTAGAACGCGGCCGGGCGCGGGTGCATCGCATGGTCCCGTTTGCCATCCGTCTGCTGGATCGCTTACAGGCGGAATCCGTGCTGCAACCCGTGCGGTTAAAAGCCGACCCGGGCAGTAAAACGACGGGCCTGGCATTGGTCCGCGAAAAGGAAACCGTTCACCCTGAAACGGGAGAGGTGGTTCTGACCGCGGTCGTGTTGATGCTGTTGGAATTGCAGCATCGTGGTGCCGACATTAGTCGTTCCATGGAACAACGCTCGAATCATAGAGGGTTTCGCCGGAGCAAATTGCGGTATCGACCGGCACGTTTCCAGAATCGCGCCAGGCCGAAAGGCTGGTTGGCACCTTCATTGCAGCATCGCGTGGACACGACCGATTCGCTGGTTAATCGACTGATGCGGCTGGCACCCATTACGGCGCTATCGCAAGAGTTGGTGCGATTCGACATGCAGCAAATGCAGAATCCGGAAATATCCGGCGCGGAGTATCAGCAAGGCACCTTGGCCGGGTACGAGATCAGGGAATATTTGCTCGAAAAATGGGGCCGGGAATGTGTCTATTGCGGCGCGGAGAACACGCCGCTGGAAATCGATCACATTCATCCCCGCAGCCGTGGTGGCTCGAATCGCGTGAGTAATCTCGCCATCGCCTGCCACGACTGCAACCAGCGCAAGGGCAATATGCCTCTGGAGCAATTTCTGGCGAAGGCGCCGGAACGCGCCGAAAAGATACTGAAACAGGCCAAGGTGCGACTTAATGACGCCGCAGCGGTCAACAGCACCCGGTGGGCGCTGTTTCAGCGACTGAAAGCGACAGGGCTGGATGTGGAAGTCGCCAGCGGCGGTAGAACGAAATGGAATCGTATCCGGCTTGGATTGCCGAAGGCGCATTGCATTGACGCCGCCTGCGTGGGGCATGTCGACGCCATCAATCAATGGCAACAGCCTGTTCTTGGCATCAAGGCGACGGGGCGTGGCAGCTATCAGCGCACGCGTCTGACGAAGCACGGGTTTCCGCGCGGGTATCTGACTCGAAGCAAAAGCGCCTTCGGATTCCAGACCGGGGATATGGTACATGCCGTAGTGCCCGCCCGTGCAGGGCGGAAACCCGGCAAGAAAGAGGGCACTTACCTGGGTCGCGTTGCCATACGTGCCAGCGGCAGCTTCAACATTCAGACCGGAAACGGGCTGGTACAAGGCATCCATCACCGTTTCTGTACGTTGATTCAGCGGGCGGACGGCTATGGGTACGCATTCGCGAAGATAGCTTTGACATAAGGAGAAGCAGGAATGGGGCGGTCTGCGACCGCCGCGCTATCCCTCCCCGGGCTAAACCCCGGGGTTTCCCGCGCAACTGGATGAACACAAAACTAAAACCGTCCCGCCGATCCATCGGGTCCAATGGCGACCATCACCAAGATGGTTTTGGTGGTCTACTGGGAGCGAGGCGCCGATGATTATTGCATCATGATCGTTTTTTGCACGAACGGTGTCTGGCAGGCGTGTATAGCCTTGTCGTATCAGCTTGTTCCCTCGCAAATGATTACCGAAATAACCCAGGATGGCTTTTGGCGCCCAAGCAGTGATGTTGAGGGTCAACCATAAGACGGACAGATGATCGGCGGCCGGTGATCCCTTGTGCATCATCCACAGAAAAGTTGAAAAGGCCATGATATTCAGGAGGAAAAAGAATACCCCAACGCCCCACAATTTTTTGATGAATGCCCAAATCCAGGTAAAGAAAAACCCGGGGTAGGAGAACCCATCCTTAATGGCCACCACGTCCGCGTCTTTGCGGTAGATCCTATACGTTCTCATGCTGGGCCTCTTCGACGTTGCTCAAAGCGCCTGCGGGCTTCAACTGGTTGAGGACATGCATGAGCATGGCGAAAAGCGCTGGGCCCAGAAATACACCGATCACCCCGATGGTGGACACGCCGGTGATCATCCCCACAATGATCCAGAAAATTGACGGGGTGTCCCCAACTGGATCCACCATGCGCGCCAGTACCGGCTTCCCGAAATTATCGGCGAAACCCAGAATAACCAGACCTATAATGGTGACCAGAATGGCGGCTATCCATTGATGCGAAATGATAATCAGGTAACCACCAATACTGATCATGGCGATGGTGCCGGCAATGGGGATAATCGATATTAACGCGAGAAACATGCCGATGATGAAGGGGTGTGGTAGTCCCGCGATGACGAACAGCGCCCAGAACGCCATAACCTCTCCGATCACGGCCATCAGCACGCTCCAGGTAATGGCGCGAAGCGTATTGACCCCGGCGCGTAGGGTGCTCTCGATAAGGGGGTGCAGCCAGCGGCTGCCTTTCAGTAATACTTCCGCATCTCTGCCATCTTTCAGGAGAAAGAAGAAGACGAATGTCGCTACGAGGATGTCCGCCAGGATCCCTCCGGCACCCCGCAGCAGGTTCAGGAAATAGGGCACCTTGGCGGGCCAGTTGTTGAGTGGATGGCTTACGCTGTCGGTGAGCCGGTCCCACCCCGTAATGAACTGGCTGCGAAACCAGGGGAGCCGTTCGAGAAAATCCGGTACTGGCCAGTGCCCGGCGGCTTCTTTTTGCCACAATGGGACAAGCACCTTCGCAGCTTCGATCAGTTCATGCGCCGCGACCCCCATGAAGGTCAGGACCAGCAGCAGAAATCCGGTGGATACGGCGAAAGCCAGGCGCAACCGGTGGTGGTCGGCAACCGTGGCGAAGAGCGGGAAGATCATGATGGCGAGGATGGCGCCCCAGGCCGCACCTAACAGAAATGGGTGGGCGAACCATACGGCGAGCGCGACCAGCGCAAGAAAGAGGATGGTCCATACAGCGCGGGTGTGGCGGCTCACTCGAAAATGACCGCCGTGCCATAAGCCGACATTGCATCCCCAATATGGATCATGCGAACGCCAACAACGCCGCTCGCACCCAATCCGGCGGCATGTACTGCCAGCATTTTCAGGGTCTCTTCACCTTGCCGATCGTTCCGAAAAGTGCCGTATTTAACGGGGTTTCGGACCGTGACCACGCCAATGAGCCGAAGGATGTTTCGGCGGGGGTGCGCGTCGGTTGTGCAAAGGTCGATCATCGATTTGCTCCTATGAACCAGTGGGATGGCTGAGTGTTGGCTATTCTTTGCCAGGACCGGTGATTGCAGGAGTGGATGGTGAAGAGCTAAAAGCTGCCATGCCGGAATGGCTACAGCCGATAACGGGTTCGTGCTGCAGAGATCTGTCCTGCTGTTCGCGCACAAGAATCATACCGGCAAGATTCAGTACGTCCACCATATCCCCTTTCTCCAGATGACCTTTCAGCATGGTGCGTAGATGCTCGATGGAGCATCCCGGCGTATGCCATCCCCCGCGACCTTTCGCTCGTGACAGCGCAAGCTTGGTGGTCATCTGCTCGGAGCATTGGCTCACCAAAAAGTGATCAGCTTCCACATCGGAGAGACCATCCAATCTCACGAAGAATGGGATGAACTCCTCTGGCCCGAGCCATTCTTTGGCAAGGCCAACCAGTGTGTCGCGAGTATTGGTATCCGCCATTCCGTCCACCAAAAGACATCCTTCGCTTTCTTCTGACATGGTCTCTTCTCCTTTACATGAAATGAATGAATAGCATATATAGGCTAAACAACTCAGCCAGCGCACCGATAACCACAATGGCCAGAACATGGGCCAGATCGTCGATCAAACGTGAGAAATCGATTTTGAGCGTGATTATTTGCCAAAAATCGCCCGCGGCCGAGAAAAACAACATCAGGACGACCAGTATGGGAATACCAACAACCGCCAGTAGCCACAGCATATGAAAAATCTCCTATTTAGCGTAAAAACCAATCCCAAGAATGACGATAGTGAGAGGCATAAGAAACACCACCAGTGGCCAACAGGATTGCTGTACTGAGAACACTATTGCGGTCAGTATAGTCAATGATCCAACTATGGCCGTAGCCCGTTGGGCCACCATCACCAATACTTCCGACACTTCCATGGATCTCCTTGGCTATGCATCTGTAGTATACCGCGTTGACGATTCTAGCGTCGTTGTTTCTTGGCGTGCATGCATGAAGCCTCAAGTTGGTAGGCTTTTCCCCATGTGATAGCGCTTTCAGGTTGGCGCAGCATTTCAGTCAGTTCCGAACACTCAGGAGAAAATCTCGCTAGCCAATAGAGATGTGCCATGGCGGACTGGGAGATTGGCCTAAGGAGGCGGTACTGTTGCCAGAGAAAGCCTAGCAGGATCGTCACCAGCCCAGCATTGAGTAATGCGTCTGGGGCCTGCGGCAGCACGGAAACCCCGATTCTTTGAGCCAACGGCCCCGCGAGCAGGAGCAGCGCGCCGATTAAAAACACCAGCCTGGCAGGGCGGGGCAGTCGTTTTCGAAGGGTCAACGGAATTTTCCTTATCCACAAAACAATTCTGATCCAATGTGAGCATTCTTGGAAGCCGTTTTTGTCCTGCGGCGATGTTGCTGGTCCATTTCTGCCATATTGGTTGCGCGCGACAGGCGTAGAGTTATGGCACCGCACAACTTGTGGTGTAGCAGTTGGTTCTTGAAGCCGGCAGATTCGTCGGCGTCGTTGGTGGCCCGGCTACCATGCGCCATGATCCACTTCCCGTCGCGGAATAGACCGTATTTCCTCCGACACCCGTAATTTCATCTACGGTGCCTGTCGGGTTGGGTCCGTAGTTTGGGGGAAAGTCCCGTTCGGGGAATTCCAAACCGTCGTGTCTAAGACGTTGTTCCCCGGTTGCAGTGTAATAGGGTATTTGTTCATGGTGTACTGAAAATACAATCCCTGCCAGCATAGCCAAAGATCCAACTATGGCCGTAGTCCGTTGGGCTACCATCGTTAACACTTCCGATGTTCCCATGAATCTCCTTCTACTATGCATCTACAGTATACCGTATTGATGGTTCCTGGCGCCGATGTTTCTTGGCGCGCCGGCAGGACGCATCAGGAACAATGTGAACGACCTGGAAACCATTATTTCAGCGACAGGTAGCCAGCGGCAAATGGCTGGCACAACAGAGTCCCAACGCCTTGTGTGGCGTTTGGCTTTTCTAACGGCTTGTTTGTTTAACAGTTTTACGATGCCCAAAAGGAATGGCGCGTCGAAACCACATCGGATCACGACACGCCATAATGCCTAGCAAGATCGGCACACAGGCATGCCAACGGATAATAGTTGCACGGCAACGCGCTGCTCGGGTTCCAGTCACCATGTCTGACCATGGCTATGAACGCGGTAATAATCAAGGCGATCAACGAAAATATCACCATCAATAGCAGAAAGGCCTGCTCCTGCCCAAACCCATGTGCGATCCCCTGGAAAAGAGCTAGTAAAGGTGTTGATCGAATGATGATGGCCATTATATCGCTACGAAACAAAGCGGTTGGCTTGGTGATGTGAGAACCACAAACCTTGGCTTTTTCAAGAAAGTTCCATGGAGAAGTTCCGGCAGGAAGATAGGTGGCAATAGCAGCGAAGCGCGCCTCTGATGGTGTGTGAATATCTCCGACAGTGCGCAACTTCATAACCAATCTAATCTGTAGCGTCGATTGTACGCAGGCAGAAATAGCAATCACGGGTAAAAAGCCAAACAACAGGAAATCGCTGATTGGGAATATCGGAACACCGCTGGTAAAATACACACAGAAATACACAGTTGAAAATATTAAAAAAAACAAAACCAGCATATCTGAGGCAAGCAGAGAAATGCCTGCCCAGGCTGAAACCAGTTCGTATTGAAAAAAATCCCGGTAATAACGGTAGGCGGAAACCTGATATTCCAGCAGAAAACGTGGCATGTCCCGTGGGGGAATCACCTTCTTCTGTCTCCAGGCGGCCCACGCATTTGCAAGCGCATTCATAATATTGAACAGGCCTCGCAACGATTCCCAGATGAATCCTAAGAAAAACCCCCACGCAATCCAGTCAAGCGGGCCGGTTTTGTCTGCATACTGCGCAAGAGCCAGCCCGAATTCCAACAGCGCCAAGGCCCACAAAACCCGTATCATGCCATACCAAACGTCAAAAGTGTATAGCAACTGCAGGAGAAAACCGATAGCAAATGAAAACATGCACGTATCCACCGTCTGGAATGATGAATTGATATGGTTCGGTCGGAAACCATACCTTGACTGGCCTCGCCCCAGCAGCTAAAAGCCTGGGTTCACAAGACTGACTGGTTGTGTTTGTCTTCCTGCAGTGCATAAACGGCTTCCTGGAATTTGGCCAGGTGCATCAACCTTAAGCAGTGCTCATCTTTGTTCTGCGGCGATGTTGCTGGTCCATTTCCGCTATATTGGTTGCGCGCGACAGGCGTAGAGTTATGGCACCGCACAACTTGTGGTATAGCAGTTGGTTCTTGAAGCCGGCAGGTTCGTTGGCGTCGTTGGCGGCCCGGCCACCATGCGCCATGAGCCGTTCCCCGTTGCGGAGTAGACCGTATTCCCTCCGACTCCCGTAATTTCATCTGCGGTGTCTGTCGGGTTTGGCCCGTAGTATGGGCCAACTCCATTTCCCTGATTTAAAGCCGTCGTATCTATGACGTTGTTTCCTGGTTGCAACGTAATAGGGTATTTGTTCATGGTGGACCAATTGGTACTTTGCCCGATCTGCTTTCCATTGATAAAATACCAGCCTAAATTGTCTGCTTGGGCGTTCCAATAGGCCTGAATAGGCGCTCCTGTAGGGTTGTTAATGGTGGTCTGCATCGTGTAATAAGCATTGCCTACTACCCCCCCCGCCCCCCAGCCTGACCCGCCCGTTACTGGATAGATAGGTGTGGGATGGCTTCCATTACTTAGAGAAGCAAGATAGGCGCAGAACGAAGATCCAGACCATGAATTTCCTGCTGAGCAGTTATGTCCTACGTTGGTTACTGCAGCGACAGACCCAGGTGCGTAATTCGTGCACACCGGAGCTATGCTCCCAGTTTGGTTTGCCGTGGCACAGGAGCAGTAGTTTTGTGAAGTCACATAATTAATCAGTTCCGATTGGCAATAACTCGCGTCAGAGGCGCAGGTTGGTTGTGTTGTGCTCCCGCTGCAAGAACAATAGGTTCCTGGTGTTTGGTCCGCATAAGCCGTTCTCAAGCAGGCTTGAATATTTGAGGCGATTACATATGATCGGTAGGGGGACGCGCACTGTTGTATGTTCACGCCCATAATGACACTGACAACATAGGGGAAAAAATACAGGCAGACAGCAAACGCTATGGCAACGGGTATGGCCATGAGATGTTGATATTTGATGGCGATCGCCAAGCCAATGACCAGCGCTACCACTGAGAGGGTGACGCCCAGATAACCTTTCTCCCAGTGCTCTAGCAGATAGGCTAGAATGTGAAATGGTCCACAGTACATAAGGTCCTACCCGATTGTGGTGTGACGACCTGCTAATATATGGGGGGGGGGGGGA
>JAAOMR010000884.1 GCA_018853935.1 Acidithiobacillus ferrivorans | reverse complement strand
GATTACCCGTCAGCACATAACGACAAATTTCGTGTTCCAAGTGCCGGGATTGGCGGTTTTTTGAGGTGGCACGGCTTATGCGTGGAAAGACTTACCAGAACTCGCGCCAATCCGGCATGAGACTCCTGGCAACGGTACTTAACAACATTTGAGGAGACCGCACCATGAACACACAGAATAAGGTCACGATGAACAATGGCCGGTATGTTGCCGCAGGACTTTCCGCAATCCTCGCCGCGACGCTGGGTA
>JAAOMR010000883.1 GCA_018853935.1 Acidithiobacillus ferrivorans | reverse complement strand
GCCTTTGCGGGACTGGAACTGGAACAGATGCGGGAACAGGATTTCGCCTTCAGATTAGGACCGAGACTGAACGCGGCGGGACGGCTGGCCGACATGCAGACCGGCATTCGCCTGTTACTGAGCCAGGATGCGGAGAACATTGAAAACTGGTCGCGCTTTCTGGAAACCGTCAATGCGCAGCGCAAGGAAATACAGGCGCACATCGAGCGGGAAGCCATCCAGATCACTGAAAGTTTGAGCGATACGGGC
>JAAOMR010000882.1 GCA_018853935.1 Acidithiobacillus ferrivorans | reverse complement strand
GAGCAATTACGGGTTGGTCAGGAAGGTGCCGCCTTTCGACAAGCACGTGATGACTTGGGAACGCACCAAAGAAAAGGTGTACACAACAGCACTAAATGCTTGGGAAACACGTCTTAAAAAACCTCACAAGTCATCGCAACAGCCCGACAATCTCACCGATACGCTTTCACCAGCCAGCCTCAATGAAGATTTCTGGAGCCGCTGGCTACGCAATGACCCAGCTACCCGGCCAAAACTCGATGATTGACC
>JAAOMR010000881.1 GCA_018853935.1 Acidithiobacillus ferrivorans | reverse complement strand
AGGCCACATAGTCAGGGTGCTCGTGATAGGAATTGATTACTTCCGGTGCCGCAAAACGCACCCGCCAGCAGTAGCGGTATTGAGCGCGTTCTCTCATCGCCTTACCCGTAATCACTGACCGCACCCCCGGAATGCTGCTCAGCGTCTGCTGCCCCTCGATCATCATCGCAGTCACTTCCTTTTCAGAAATGCCGATTACATTATGGATGATCAGGTGTTCCACGGGTGCCCACGGTCGACAGCATGCCAATACCTCAGCGGCCCTCCCGGCAGCACCCCACACGCGCATACAGCGCTCAGCCTCGGCACTGATCGCCGCACCAACGTCCTGAACCAAATCCAGGTAGCCAGCACCCGGCGCCGATCTTGCCCGGGCGAGGA
>JAAOMR010000880.1 GCA_018853935.1 Acidithiobacillus ferrivorans | reverse complement strand
AAGGCAAGGTATACCTGGGTGAACGCGGCCAGCGCGCGATGACGCATTTTTTTCGTAAAGGCAACCTTATCGCCCTGCGGCAATTGGCATTGCGACTGGTTGCGGACCGGGTTGATCTGGAGTTGCGACAGTTTCATCAACAGAATCCGGAAGAGGGGCGGCGTAGCGGCGGCCGGGATCGTTTGCTGGTAGCCGTGAGTGGCCGCCCGGAAGATGAGCATCTGGTGCGCGCGGCTTATCACCTGGCGACCGCTCAACGGGCCG
>JAAOMR010000088.1 GCA_018853935.1 Acidithiobacillus ferrivorans | reverse complement strand
CCCGTCGCTAGGCTCATGATGGCGAAAGCCACCATGGCGTTGAGTATCACCAGCTCGCGTTCTCCGCCCGCCAGCAGTGTTGGCAGGAGCAAACTGCGGTGGAACGGCAGCATTCGTTGTTGAGTGGTGTAGATGCGAGCCATGGCTTAATGCAGGATCGCGCCAGCGGCACCGCTGAAAAATGTGGAATAAGCCGAAGCGGCTCCAACCATTATCGAGCCGCCCGCCGCGATGCCCAGGATCCGGTGCATAGCCTCGCCATGCCTGCCACCTGCCCACATTCCGCCGGTAATGATAATGGCGATGAGAATGATGATATGGGCCGTAGGACCGGTCAGATCGTACTCAATATTACCGAGCGCGGAGTCCCAAGGCATACTGCCGCCTCCCGCCGTCGCCGCGTTAGCGGCGGTTGACCATGCGTAACCGGCAATGCTTGCCGCCGAACAAATCCAAAAGTTCTTCCAGTTGCGTTTCTTTTCCAGCGGCTCATTCATGATGATCTCCTTTAATACAATGAAATGATGATATCCTTATATGCTTATAATAATTACAGATGCGCCCATCGAATATACTTATTTCTTGGACACCTGCAAGACTTCCGTGATTTTTCGCAAGCCGTTGACCTTTTGCAGACTGATCACCATGTCCACCACGCGGTGGATCAGCCCACTCATGGGCGGCGCGCCGGTGAGGGTAATCAGCTCACCGAGTCGGTCCAGGGCCTCCGGGGCGCTGTCGGCATGGATAGTGCCAATACCGCCGGGGTGGCCCGTATTCCAGGCCATGAGCAAGTCCAGCGCCTCCGGTCCGCGCACCTCGCCGACAATGATGCGGTCGGGGCGAAGCCGTAGGCTGTAGCGCAAGAGCTTGGTCATGCTAATTTCTTCGGATGTGCGAAGTGCTACGGTATCCGCAATTTTTGATTGCAGTTCGATGGTGTCCTCGATGAGGATCACGCGATGCTCTGGGGTCAGATCGTTGATGGCCGCCAGCACGGCATTAGCAAAGGTCGTCTTGCCGCTGGCGGTTCCGCCGCAAATCAGGATGTTCTTGCGGGTCAGGATGGCGCTTTCGATGACACTGTGCTGTTCCGGCGTCATACTCCCTTTCTCAACATAATCGGCAAGGGTAAACACGAGGAGAGCCTTTTTGCGTATGGCGAACACGGGGTTAGGAACGATTGGGGCTATCAACCCTTCAAAGCGATTACCGTCCAGCGGCAGTTCACCCTCGACCACGGGGTGCGTCTCAGTAACGACGGTGCCGAGCATAGAGGCGATGGTGCCGATCAAGGTTGCTGCGGCCATTGGGTCCATGGTGACTTCGGTCGGATACTTGCCCCGGTCTATGGTATCCAGCCATATCCTACCGTCGGGATTCAGGAGTATGTCAGTGACACCTGGATCATCCAGGAAGGCCGCAATAGGCCGCAACTCTCGTGAGAGCTTGTTGAGGGTCTTGCGGTGTATTTCCAGGTCACGCATCGGGGCTTGCACTCCTTCATCCACGGTTCTAGTATTGTCTCAAGGGTAGGATATGTCAAGAGTCATTAGAGGTTATGAAAGTGCAAGTTTTTCAATGATAATTAGGGTTATTACCATAGCCTACCGTTGCAACTCTATACCAAGCGATGCGCTCCCCGCTCTTGAGTCTGCCGCGCGCAAACTCTGCGCCACGCATGGCTTTAATTTTTTGTCACTGAACCAATCAGAGGCAAAGGTATCGTTCGACATTGAGATACAACCGAAGACTGGGGATTTGGGATCGCTGATCGGAGCCATCAAAAGCGTCTGGTCGCGTCTTCTGGTGCGCGAGTTTGGTGTTATTTCGCCGGTGTGGCTTCCTCGTTATCTGATCTTAACAATCACGCCACCGGACGCTGAGGCCATCGAACAGGAGTGGCTTGAGAAAGTAACTAAGGCATTTGCCGAGAAGGTTGAACCAACAGAGGGGCCGATCAATGATGCAGACTAATCCATACTTTGAATCTCTAACCGGCTATCTGGCTGCCTTAATCAAGCTGATTGCCCTGGGTGCGGTCGTCCTGGCGGTCGCTTCTGTCGCGCTTATCCCGGCGCTCGCGCATCAGCCCGTGCCGGTCAAGTTCCTGGTCACTGGCGTCGCCGGGATGATCCTCTGGGTCATCGCCTGGCGATTGTTCAAGGTCGCCCTCTATTTCGTAGCACGCGGCTTCTTTTTCCTGTTCCGGGATCTGCCGCTGCGGGTACTGCGCCGCGCTGCATTTCGCGTCCATGCTTCGCTTCATCACCGCGCTTAGACCTGCCGCCTTGGTGGCCGGTGCCGCTGGCGTCGGCTGGCTGGCGTGGGGCCACGATCCGCTATTGATCGGTCTGGCACCCCTGGTCTTTTTTCCCTGGGCCATGGCACGCCATCGTTGGCAAGCAGGCCTCGTGGCGCTGGCGTATTACCTCGCCAGCTCGCGCGGCATTCCGGCCGGAGCGCGGGTGTTCTGGTCCCGCCCTGACGAATGGTGGATGGGGCCGACCATGTGGATCGGCGTCTCTGTACTGCTGGCGGTCCTTTGGGCGATTACCTGGAAGGCGGACGGCAGGGGCTATTGGTGGCGCGTCCCCGCCCTGCTCCTCCTCGATGCGGTCCCGCCGATGGGTATCCTCGACTGGGCATCCCCCTGGACGGCGGCGGGCGTCCTGTTCCCGGACCTGGGCGTTATCGGGCTGGCGGTCACGCTGCTGCTCTGCGTGTATCTCGCCATGGCAGCATCCTCGAGTCCGGCAATGTCCGTGGGTCGGCTAGCGTTCCTGGCGGTATTTGCGATCGCCGCCAACCTGCTTTATACGCGGCCTATTCCACCCTCCGGCTGGCAGGGCATCAATACCCAAGTGCTGCCCTATGATGATCCGTACACGGTGCAAGCTGCTCTGTTGCACCAAGCCAGTGCGGCAGCTCAACATGGCGCACGGGTCGTCGTTCTGCCGGAGGAAGTGGCGGGCTCCTGGTTTGCGGGCACGTCCTTTGTATGGCACAACTGGCAGGCCAGACATCCCGGCGTCACGGCGCTGGTAGGAGCGGCCTATCCGCTGCCCCATCATCGCTATCTCGATGCGATCATGGATACCCAGAACGGCCAGCCATGGGCCGCGCGCGTTCCCATTCCGGTATCCGAGTGGCGGCCATGGTCCCAGCACTGGTCGGCGATAGCCCACTGGTTCGGATCCGGGATCCGTCTTCTGGATGGTCGCCGGGTCGGCTACCTGGTGTGTTACGAGCAAGTGCTGATCTGGCCGGAAATCTCGCTGATCTTTGCGCGCCCGACGGTGCTGGTGGCTGTCGCTAACGACTGGTGGGCCGTTCACTCCAATATCATGGCAATTCAACGTGAGGACGTGACCGTGTGGGCGCGCTTGATGGGCATTGCCGCCGTCCGGGCCGTCAATGTCTAGCGCTCGCACCCGTTTCCTGGGCTGGGGGACCGCGCTGCTGGCCGTCATCATATTTGTCGCCTGGACAGCCCCGCATATCATGTATAACTTCACGCCCTCTATGCCGGTTGGCTTCTATTGGATCTGGCGGCCGCACGGATCCATCAAAGCCGGTGATGTGGCGCTGGCCTGCGTTCCGTTGGACACCCCTGCCGCGCGCGAAGGCCTCCGGCGGCATTATCTGCCCACCCACCAATTCGGGGGGTTGCGCTGCCCTGGCGACGTGTATCCCGTCGTCAAGCCGGTAGCGGCGGTTCCTGGCGATACGGTAACGCTCTCTTTGGCGGGCGTGGCCGTGGACCACCGCTTGTTGCCGAACACGGCCATCATCCAGGCTGATCCGCAAGACCGTCCGGTCCGGCACATGCCACTTGGGGCATACCGGGTGCCCGCTAGCACCTTCTGGCTCATATCCGGCTTCAATCGACTGTCTTTCGATAGCCGCTATTGGGGGCCTGTCCCGCGCGCGGACATTCTGCGTCTGGCCGTGCCGTTTCTGACATTTCCATGGCATCCGTCAAAAGGGGCAATTCATGCTGACTAATCCGCCCGCCACTACCGCCCAAGTCATTCAACAATGCGCGGTAGATGTTGCCCCGTCCACGATGACGGCCATCGTGCGCGCCGAGTCCGGCCTGTGGCCGTGGAGCATAGACGATGATACGACGGGCAAGTCCTACCATTTGCCCACGGAAAACGCGGCTATTGCCATGGCAAAGACGCTACGCGCCCATGGGCACAATTTTGATATGGGTCTCGCGCAAGTAAATATCAGCAACGTCCCGGCGGGCTGGACATTCCGCCAGGCTTTTTCACCCTGCGCGAATGTCCGGGTCGGCAGTCATATTCTCTGGTCAGACTACCAATCTGCGGCCGCGTCCTGGGGACCGGGCTTAACGGCACTCAAGCATAGTCTGGAGGACTATAACTCCGGGCAGAACTATGGGGATCTGAGATATGTCGCGGCCGTTGAACATGCCGCCGGGTATGCGGTGCC
The DNA here is from genome assembly GCA_018853935.1 of Acidithiobacillus ferrivorans. Taxonomy (GTDB): domain Bacteria; phylum Pseudomonadota; class Gammaproteobacteria; order Acidithiobacillales; family Acidithiobacillaceae; genus Acidithiobacillus; species Acidithiobacillus ferrivorans. The sequence goes on along the minus strand of JAAOMR010000088.1, from coordinate 4,306 downwards.
AGCTATTGGGCCTATTGCCCTCAAGGCGCGCCCCGCTATGCCTGGTGAAGCCGCACCACCAACGGTGCAGAGCATGGAAACCAGCGGCTTGTCGCCCTCTTGGGCGAATCAACCGCACGGGTTCGGCAAAGCACCGACTGCGCCCGTGGTCAGTTCGGCCAAAACTTTAAATCCGGTAGATGCCACACGATCCGCCACCAAGCTGATAGTACACCATGCCGGAAACCCAGCCTGACCTCGATTATGCTGTATGCTCCTGGTGGACGCGGCGGTGGGAAAAGGTCGATCCAGAGAGCGGCCAGCGACGGTTTTATACCGCCGAACTGCGACAAGATTTGTGGGGCGACTGGCTTTTCATTAAGGCGTGGGGCCGCATTGGACAGCGGCCATCAAAGGTCGTCATCGCACCAGTAATGGGTGCCGCCGAAGCCTTGGAGTTAGCCGGACAGGTCGCCAAAAAAAGGCGGCAACATGGCTATCTTGAGATAGCTGTTAACGGACAAGAAATAGGTTAATCAAAAAAGTAGCGTCCTAGCCCTCTGATCCACTGGCAACTGAGTATGCTTGTAGGACACAAGGTCGTCTCAGCTATGGGCGGCGTGGAAGCAGCGAGGCAATGTATGCTCGAAGCGCGCGGCGGCAATCCGTCTTAGCCTTTTACGACAGGCATCGTCTACAGACGGCGGGGTGCCGTACCATCTTGATGGAACGAACGGCAGGTACAGACTGGAAGCGGACGTTGGATTGGGCTAATCTTTGACGCAACATATTGATCGATCGTCCGGGGGTGGGAACGACAGCCGCAGACTGATTGCAGACATTCAACAGCGGAAAGCCAATGACATCATCCGACCAGTACCAGTCGTTCATGATTGGGGTAATTGGGGATGACATTGGGCGTGTTATACTGCAACTTGGAATATTACGCTGCTCCGTTAGTGCAATCGAATTTACGTTAGGCGCCAAGATGACCATTGTCGACTGGATAAGTAAGAACGTTGAATGGCTCTTTAGCGGAATCGCTATCACGGTTCCACTTGCGGTGCTGGGCTGGTTCGCACATTGTCGAAAGAAACGTAATGCAGGAGAAGCTACGCCATCTATTGTTCACTCGGTCACCAGTCACAACCAGTCCGGCGGAATCACGGCCCACACTGTCAACGTGCAGGAGGTGCGACGATCACTATCAAGCGGCAACGCTGGGGCACCTCAGCTAGCACGCTTCCCGGCTACTTCCGCATTTCTCCATCGGTACTCCGAGTTGCCGGAGGTTGGTAGTTTCTCTGCAAACATTCTTCAAATGCTTCGAAATTCAGGCTGGAACGCCATTGAATCTGCCTCCCATATCGGCGACTCATCAATAGTGAATGTCGTCATTCAGGTAAACGCAGCACTGGAAGCCGATGACCAATCCATTGACGCACCCGCAGCCATGGAAAAACTTCTCGCTGGCGAGGGAATTGCAGTCCAAACTACAAGGTTGGCCCACAACCCGCTTCCGAAGAACAGTATATATATCCGGGTAGGTCCAGTCGCCTAGCGTCGCCATTGTCCCGCAAAGCGCTCATGCACTCCACAACTGAATTGTTGGCACCTAACGAACCTTATTCGTTAGGCATTTTCACTGCTAAGCATTACGCTGAATTCAGTTATTTCCTTTAAGTCAGGAAACTCATCGCTACGCTTACCCCACCAATGAATTGAGTCTGTATACAGCAAATATAAATACTTGTGATATTTATGGTAGAACTCAGTGAGACTAAGTGTTGATGCACGTTCATGGGCTACATGCCCAACAGCTTTATTTCTAAACTCTCTGAAATCTTTTGCGAATTCAGCAGGGACAGTCACGTCGTAGCAGCTGATATGATTAACCCAAGATGGGGCTGTTCCATTTTTTATGGCATCACGGTACTGATCCATGATGCGCTGAGCATGGTGCATTACATAACCTTCGATTATTTTGGTTCGTTCTTCACCTTTTTTATTTGTGATCTCAGTATTGCCTGCATCGCGTGCATGACAACCCATCAAAAACTCATACAGATGGTGAATAAAATTTGTATAAGCATTGTAGGTTCGATAGGAAATCTCTCGTGTTTGACCTTGTATTATCATTTGCTCAGCGTATCTGGCGAACTCTTTAAAAGAATCATCGCACCTGAAAAATTCATGGGTTAATACAGTGCAATGATCTCCGTCTACCGTATCGCCAGTATTAAACTTCACGGGTCTCTCCCAGAATGCCCAATGTTAATTCGACTGCACTGACAGTGCAGCGTGACATTCCAAACTGCAGTATAATATTCCCATACCATCCCCGGTCACAAATTATTGTTACTGGCTATATTAGCCATCCTCAGGTCGCGCAGGAAGGGCCACTTCCGCTGCGAGGTGCATCGGCATAGCGCGACCATTTATGGTGTCGCATCAACACCGAAGGTTTTCCACAGCCCTTGTTGGCCGACACTCGAAACCCATATTTTTCGATCTCCGGGGTTTTTCCATATCCATCCAGACTCCTGGAAGCGCGTCATCAACGCGGCCCCCAGCGCTCCACCGATATGGGGTCGACGCTCGCTCCAATCGATACAGCGCCGTGCGAAAAGCCGCTGCTGATGACGTAGGGCGGGCAGATCCAACCCGAAAGCCGCGAATCCATGTTCGCCAATCTCTGTAACCTGATAATCGCGTTCCTGGAGGTTTATCCACCCGTTGCGCCGTAGGGTATCTGCCAAGGCGACCGCAAGACTCCCAGCCAGATGATCGTAACAACTCCGTGCTTGGCACAATGGATCCACTGCGGCGCGGTCTGGGCGATTCTTGAGGATCGGCGGGCCGGATAGTGCCATCAGACTCTCCAGGATTTCGGCCACCGCCGGACTGGCCAAACGATAGTAGCGGTAGCGTAGGCAGCGTTCCACCGCAAGCAGTCCACCATCCACCATCCGGGCCAAATGGTGGCTGGCAGTCTGGGGGGTCACCCCTGCCCGGTAGGCCAGTTCACTGGCGGGTAACGCGTCGCCTCCAACCAGGGCCCAGGCCATGGCTGCACGGGCCGGAACTCCTAGCAATGCGACCACTTTGTGCAACTCCATGTGCGCACTCCCTCCTTATTCCATATTTCGATCATTATCGAAACCAGTGATTCCTTCACGGGAGTATAGTGGCTGCTCTTTCGTGAACGCGCAAAAAAAGGAGAATGCCATGTTGTCCCTGCACCCCATCATCGCCACGCCAGAGCAGATTCCGTGGATCCCCGGCAGTCAGGCACTGGGGGATCTGTCCCTCTTCCAAGGCGAGGAAACGGTTCATTTCAAGGTCTTGAGCGACCGCCGATCCGAAGGCGGCGGCATGGCGCAGATCGTCCGTTTCTCCCCACCCCCAGGAATGCTCATCAAGATCGTGGCGAACGCCCGCTCCGACGAACACATCTACATTCTCGCTGGCGGCCACGGTGACAAGTCGGGACGGCAGCGTCTTTTCCCGGGGGACTACCTTCTGCACCCGGCGGGGTTGGCTCATGGCGCTTTTTTGGCCATCGAGACCACCGGGTATCAGGTCTATAGCGGAGAACCGGACGAGCTTGTCGATTTTCAGGTCCTTCCGATCGGCGGCTAAGGATACGGTCAAGGGCTCGCTGCGTATCATTCCGAACGTGTAAAAGCACTTGTCATTGAGGACATCGGTGCCGCGCCTGATGCTGATGCGTCGTTTGTGTTAGCTTGGGACGGTACCTTTCCAAGCTGTGAAGCGCTCGAAGAACATGTCGGGCAACGCTGACACCGTACCTCCTGGATTACTTTCGCTCACCCCCTAACGGCTGGAGGTTTGCGTTCAAACTTCGCGATATGCTTGAGTTGCCGCTTCAGCTCAATGGTGCCCTGGATGCCCTGTCGCCGGGAGAAGCCATGCTCTTCATCAACGTTTCGGATAGGGGTGGACATCCTCCTCCGCCCTCAGCCTGCAACTGCCGCTCTTGAGAGCGGGAAGGACGGGGCTTCCACACCACAAAAAGCATTGATAAGAATGGGGTGGCTTTGATTTTGCGTGGCATCTCTCCGCAATATCGACGTCCGAAAATGACGAGACACCCGCGGCCACCTAGCTTATAAAGAGACTATGAATACATCGGACCTGAATCGCGAAGTGTGCTACCGCGCCGTCCTGGCAAGGGACGCACGGTTTGACGGCAAGTTCTACACGGCGGTGTTATCCACGGGCATCTATTGCCGTCCGGTATGTCCCGCACGCCCCCCCAAGCTGGAAAATTGCCTCTTTGTGCCCAGCACTGCGGTAGCCCGGC
>JAAOMR010000879.1 GCA_018853935.1 Acidithiobacillus ferrivorans | reverse complement strand
GTCAAACCCGCCAGTACCCAAAGCCAGGGTTTGACCGAGAACAGAAAGATCCAGAACCAGCCACTGTGCCGGTTGCCGTACATGAAATGCGAACCGACCATGGTGGACTGATAGATCCCCTGACGGTTCTGCCGGGCGAAATCCCCCTGTAGCTTGTTCCAGTTGGGCGCTGCCGTCAGATTCCAGGCCGCAGCTTGCAGGTGTTGTGGGTTGGTAGCGAGAAAGGTGACCGCCACATGCCCCTTATAG
>JAAOMR010000878.1 GCA_018853935.1 Acidithiobacillus ferrivorans | reverse complement strand
GGGTGCCAAATGCTGTTCTGACACCCTGTACAAAATAAGATTGTCCGCTTTTCGAGATGGGCTGCATGTAGGTTTTGAATTCGGCGCCGGATCCGGACCCGCTTTGCGCGATGGACGTAAAACTTGGGCCCAGGTTGATGTGTTGCTGGTCCCCTGCCGGCACGGATTCGATGGCTGCGGCAGGCACCACATTATCCAATGAGAAGTTTTTGAGCTTTAGTGTGTATGTGGTGCCAGAAAGATCCACGG
>JAAOMR010000877.1 GCA_018853935.1 Acidithiobacillus ferrivorans | reverse complement strand
TGCCCAACAGGAATATCTCATTGCCCGCCGCCAGGGTGGGACGACGGAAGACCCGGCACTGCTGGCGGCCGCCAAGGCGAGATTGCGACTGCTGGGCATGCCGGAAAATCAGATCGCGGCGCTCGCCCGGCACGGCACGGCGGAGCGGGACGTGCCGCTCATGGCGCCCGCTTCCGGGGTGGTCGAGACCCTCAATGTGCGCCAGGGCAGTTATGTCTCGCCGCAGACGAATCTCTATGAAATCGCCAACCTCGACCGGATATGGGTCAATGTGGCGCTCTATTCCTACCAGTTACCGTGGGTACATATCGGCGATGCCGTGCGCTTGCATCT
>JAAOMR010000876.1 GCA_018853935.1 Acidithiobacillus ferrivorans | reverse complement strand
GAATAGCCACCATCATAGGCAATGACCAGACCCCATCCTCAGCGACCTGGAACACCGCCATCGACGCCTATGACACCGCGCTGACCACGACGGCGAAAGCCCAGGCACAGCAGGTATTCGCCGCAGGCATCAAAAAATATGCCGCGTCCGCGCAAAAATATGGTTTCGCCACCGCCGGGGAATGGTTCTGGAAAATCAACCAGTGGAATCAGGCGGCGGAGGAAGCCCTGAATCAGTCTACGTCCGGGAATTTCGTGGGA
>JAAOMR010000875.1 GCA_018853935.1 Acidithiobacillus ferrivorans | reverse complement strand
CTTCGCCCATGCGCACGTTGGGCAGGATGACCGAGTCTTCAATCAGCGTGTGTCCGTCATTGATCCGCACGTTGGAGAAGAGCAGTGAGCGGCGGACGGTGGCGCCGCTGATGATGCAGCCGCCAGAAACAATGCTGTCCAGCGCCATACCGCGCCTACCTTCATCGTCGAACACGAATTTGGCTGGCGGCAATTGTTCCTGATAGGTCCAGATCGGCCAGCGGCTGTCATAAAGATCAAGATCGGGAGTGACATGTACAAGGTCGATATTAGCGGCCCAGTAGGCATCCACTGTGCCCACATCCCGCCAGTAACAGCGGCCGTTGCCTCCGTCGGAACTGGAAATACAGCTATTACGGAAACGATGCGCGATTACCCGATAGCGCGACACCATGTAGGGAATGAGGTCGTTACCGAAATCATGGGTAGAGTCGTGGCTGTCGGAA
>JAAOMR010000874.1 GCA_018853935.1 Acidithiobacillus ferrivorans | reverse complement strand
CCTCTGTCAGCTTTAGTCGACTGCGGGCGAATGAAGTTCTAACCGTGCCGGAAACCACGATTACGATTTACACGACTCTGGTGCGGAAATCTGCGAGGCTCCACTCGCCTTGCACTTGGCGCAGGCCGCGCAATGAGAACTGCCGAAACCCCATCACCGATTTGATGATGCCGAAGACGGGCTCTCATGCGGAGTCTGTCTCTGATGGGCGCAATGCCCAGAGGTTGACGGTGCGGCCCTGGGCACTGAGGGCGCAGCGGGGGGAGTGGATCA
>JAAOMR010000873.1 GCA_018853935.1 Acidithiobacillus ferrivorans | reverse complement strand
TTCGCGGCAAGGTTATTCAGCCTGTGCAGGAGAAGACCTGGGTGCCGGATCCGGTACGGGGTTTGCACCCGGCACGGGACAGCCGTTGGATGTTCGCTGCCGGGGAGGTGGAAACAGGCTTGAACCCCGTGCAGGGTGCGAACCCCGGCGGCGCATATATCTCCGCGCATGAGCCCAATGCCGTGCCGGGCATCTCCCGGCTGGATCCTCTGGCGAAAGCCGGTCTGGCGACGGACGGTGAAAAACTGGCTTTGCAC
>JAAOMR010000872.1 GCA_018853935.1 Acidithiobacillus ferrivorans | reverse complement strand
AGATCGATCCGGAGACGGGCCAGCGCACCAAGGCGGTCTTCTCCTGTGCGCAGCAGGATCAGCCCCTGGCTTGGGTGGACCTCGATAACCTCACCGCGCGACAAAGCCAAAATCGTCTGCTGGAGTATCTATCCAGTAAATGGCTAAATGCGGTGCTAACAGATAACTAAAGGCGTCAATGATCACATGAAGACATTATCAGCACTCCAAAAATATCTTTGGATTCACATTCATGACGAAGTAAATCGCTGTCAGAGTTGCGGAATGCCGTTGCGATTTGATAAAAATAACTCACCCTCTGGCAGATATTGTTCATTTTGTCATGATGGCACATCATTTATTGATAAAAACCTTACTCTACAGGAAATGAAATGCAAGGTAAGAAAATTATTATCAGAGAGAAAAGTGAACAGATTTATCCAACTATACTTGATCATGCGCCTAAGCACATTGAAGAGATGGAAATCTGTTTGACTATAATTAAAATTACATCACCGCTGTTCTACAAATCCGATGGACAACTAAACACCGCATAACCATTAATCTGGTTGGCATTACAACTGCAACATTCGTGAGAAGCACCATAATGGTGGGCGCAAGCTCACTGTATATTCTATCGAGAATATTTCTACAGCTTGAACTGCACCATGCAGACGCACAAAATTGAAGCGCGGCGCACAGCTATAGTGCATCCGTATGGCATATGAAGCAATGCTGATGTTTGCATCATCATGGTTTCTTTTGGTTTTCATGATCTCCCCAGAGATTGCTGGGCTGGCACAAGGATTGCTTAGCTTGTAGGTACAGGTTCCCACATGCTGGAGGTTCACTAAATGTTACGCCTATCGCTCTGTATGGTTACAGCAATCTCGGTGCTTGCAGCATCGCCCGCCTTCTCTAAAACGATAACAATAAGTATTGGCTATCAATCCATGTGTACAGATACATACCCGGCTGGAACGGTGTTAAAGGGTCTGGATCTGTTGCAGAAATATCTACCCCATACAGGTAAATATGCAGGTGTTAAATATCACATAATATGGCGGGATTATGGTTCCGGCGCGCCCATAACAAATATGATGATGGCCAACAAGCTTGATTTCGGAACGATGGGTGATTATCCATTGATAGTGAATGGTGCAAAGTTTCAACAAACATCAACAGAAAGAACCTATTTGATTACGATGACAGGGTACAACCTGGATGGCGCAGGCAATGGCATTGTTGTACCCATCAGTTCTAAAATAACCAATGTAAAAGAGTTAGAAGGAAAAACAATCTCGACGCCTGTCGGGAGTTCAGCGTGGGGAATGCTCTATGAAATGGCTGCAGATAATCACATACCGTTCTCGTCTTTTCATGTTGTAAACCAAAGCCCAATGGCCGGTATTGCCGCCATTACAGCAAACAAAATATCCGCGCATGCTGATTTCTGCCCAATATCAGAGGACATGGAATATAAAAAAGTTGGCAGAATGATTTACAATGGTGAGGAAACACATGTTCCCTATCTTCATGGCGCTGTAGTAACCGCATCGTTTGCCAAAAAATATCCTGAAATTGTCGTTGCCTACGATAAGGCAGTAATAGAAGCAGATCAGTGGATAACCAACAATCCATATAATGCAAGCAAGACCATTGCAAAATGGACGATGATGCCTAAAGAAGTCCTTTACTTATACTTTAGTCACGGCGGATACCTTACCATGGATCCAGCTATCACCCAAAAATGGGTAAAAACACTACAATATGATCACACTATTTTGGCTAAAAATGCGAGCATCCCCGCTCTTGACTTTAAAGACTGGGTTAATCCTAAGTACCAGGAAACAGCATATAAACAATTAGGATTAAAATACAGCGCGGCAAGTACCGGTGCCTACAACCCTAAAAATAATATAGCTCTCCCTCCTGAAATCTGGGTTCAGGGTGGCGGAATACAAAAGTATAAATCCGTAAGATTAATGCTGATAGCTGCAAAAGCAGATATTGAGTCACACAAGAAAATTGATGCTACTTATGTATATGATCACACAACTGGGCTTAAGTTATTTGGCAATTATGCATACTATACCAAGAACGGCAATAACTACACTGCATACATGACGGCAGCAGGCGCAAAAAATGACGCGCATGGCGCCCCCGTCTACAACTATCAACAGATTCTTGCTGCAGCATAGTCATCTAAAATGTATGACCGTAGTAATATGGCGACGCTATTCTTATTATTACCTTGATGATGATTGTCGCCATAATTATTCACAAGACATGTGAGGACTATAATGATTGCTTCAGATCAGAAACAAGATCAGAAACCGCAGGGTTTTAATGATCATGCGATGAAAACATCATCGTTGGCCGTCAACTGTAGGTTAGATTATATAGTCAGGTTATTTCATATTTGGAAGCATTCGCTGCGCATCCTTATTATCCCATTGCTGTCAATCATGACCGGTCTTCTAGCTTGGCAAGGGTTAACTCAAACCCACGCAGATGTAATTCTCGATTTTTCAAATATCCCGTCACCATTGCATGTCTATAAATCTTTTTTAAATGTCGTTGTAACCAAAACGTACTGGAAAGATATTTATTGGAGCCTCTACCGAATAGCTCTGGCATTCACCATAGGATCTCTTGTCGGCATTACCGTCGGTGTTGCCTTGGGCTATAGTGCCATACTTCGCCTTATAATTGCACCATATATTGAGATAATGCGACCAATCCCAGCCATTGCGTGGGTTCCAATGTCGATTCTTATGTGGCCAACAACAGAGCAAAGCATCGTATTTATCACTTTCCTTGGCGCGGTATTTCCCATTGTTCTGAATACCTGGGATGGGGTAAAGCGGGTACCCATAGAATTGGTCAAGGCAGCAAGATCACTAGGCGCAAATCGTATAAGTGTATTATTTCATGTGGTAATTCCTTACGCGATTCCCAATATAACTGTTGGGATGGCACTGGGGATGGGTGCCGCATGGTTTGCTCTTTTAGCCGGGGAAATGATCAGTGGAAGATATGGGATAGGGTATTTTACATGGGAATCATATGAACTGATTCAATATGGAAATATTATCGTCGGAATGCTTACGATTGGCATTCTGAGTTCCATCACATCTGGGGCAATATATCTTATTAAACGTAAGCTTGTCCCATGGTCTGAATAAGCTGCAAACACGTAAATGAGGATATAATTATGGAAGACATTGGACATATTGAAATTCAACGTGTTTGCCTGGGATACAAATCTGGTCTAGATACCAGAACGGTAATAAAAGACCTATCCTTAACCCTTGGTGCCGGATCATTTACGTCTCTTATTGGCTCATCCGGCTGTGGGAAAAGCACCCTGTTAAATGCAATAGGTGGACACTACAAACCATTATCTGGCAGCATCCTTCTTGATGGGGTCGAAATAAAAACTCCAAGTGCTGATCTGGGCATAGTTTTTCAACAGCACACGCTTTTTCCGTGGAAAACGGTTAAGGAAAATGTGCGATTTGGACCTATGCGACGGGGTGCAGGAAGGGCTGCATCCGATAAGCTTGCAGATGAGTATATCGAACTTGTTGGACTTTCAGGCTATGAAAACTATTACCCTAAAATGCTTTCTGGCGGAATGCAACACCGCGCTGAAATAGCGCGTGCCCTGGCTAATAAGCCTGCCGTGTTATTGATGGATGAGCCGTTTGGTGCGTTAGATGCGCAAATGAGGGCGTCATTGCAAGATAGTTTGTTGTCCATATGGCAGAACACTCACGTCACTATTGTATTTGTTACTCATGATGTAGATGAAGCGATTCGTCTTAGTCAAAGGGTTGTCATTATATCGCAGCGATCCAGCTCAATTTCTTCAATCATAGAAACCAATAAGAATCATGGTGAGTCTATAGAACAATCTGCAGAACGAACAAATGAATTAAAAAGTCGCTGCCTTACACTGCTCTCTGCTTAGCAGAGCTGAAGCCATAGTGACAAAATATTTGCATTATATTCAGAGGGTTAATCAAGTGAACAAGAAATTATTTTTAACTGCCTTTTTTATATCGACATTATATCCTGTTTTAGCGGACTCAGATACGCTTACTCAATTCTTCCAGAAAAGCAAAATATCTGGTCAGGTGCGATCATACTACTTTAGCCGTCTCTATGGCGCAACGCATGTACCAAATCAATCTTCTTTTGCCATTGGTGGTCTACTTAATATTAAAAGTGCACCATTTCTTGGCGGTTTTGGCGTTGGTGTTAGTTTCTACACGGCTAATGATCTTGGAACACATGGGTATTCGCCATCAACGGTTGATACCACCATGATGGGATTAACGCCATCATTAAATGCTCTTGGCCAAGCGTATATCCAGTATGCCAAACCGGGAAAACTACTCGTGCGGGCAGGTGATCAAATAATTAGCACCCCGTGGATGAATAATTCTGATGCACGTATTTTACCGGCCACCTATCAAGCTTTATTCGCTCAATACAGCCCGCTCCCGGATGTAAAGCTGGAAGCGCTGAGAGAGTTCCGCTGGAAGAGTCGCACGTCTCCAAATTACTACAAAGACAATCTATATTACGGTACCGGATATAGTGGTGACCCGATTTATGGTGGTGTGCCAAAACTTCCAAATTCTGATCCACAGGCGCAGGGCACTCTGGCTTTTGGCGCCAGCACCACCGCTTTGGGTGCAAAAGCTCAGGCCTGGTATTATGATTTCTATCATTTTGCGAAAATGTTCTATGGTTCAGCGTCATATACTCTCAAAACTGCGACGGGGATTGATCCTCTTGTTGGGGTTCAGTTCGTTCGCGAGTGGGAGAATAATAGCTTGTTGAATAGCAGTATGGGTGCACAAGGTGTTGATAATATCATAGGCAATACGGTGAATAGTAGTGCCTGGGGTGTGCAGGTTGGTGCTAATTTTGACATTGCGCCTAATATATTTGGAAAGGGCCAATTAACTTGGTCATACAATGAGATTGTTCCCCATATCGGGGCTATTGGTGGGGGTGCCATTGTCTCGCCATATACCATCGGCTATGCTACGGATCCGCTGTATACCACTTCGATGATTCGTGGATTAGTGGAAATGGGGCCGGGCAATGGCTGGAAGGTGAAATGGACACAGAATATTCTCCACCAGCAGTTTCTATTGATGGCAGCTTTTGCGCGTTATCATACGTACTACAATGGCAACAGTAATGACGCTTATATGGATCTTACTTATTTTCCCGGTGGTATGTTTAAAGGATTATCCGTTCGTGATCGAATGGAAGTTGCGAACGGCGGATTGGTACACGATGCGCCACTCAACCCAAACAACAAGACTTTTGTTTATAATAGGGTTATGCTGACTTACATGTTTTAGGTTCTCCACTGTTTTAAGTGGGCAACCTGAACTGTACTTACCCAGGACGGGAAGGAGCTAAATAGTTAGTCCTGCAATACTTACTCTTAGCGCTGGTCCTTTATGACACCCCAGGAATGGCAAATTGGCGCGGGCGCCCGCCATTCCCTCATTGATTAATATGCATTCAATATGGGGCGACTATACCCCGTTGTGGCGAGGTGGAAATTGGACCGCGGCAACCCGCGCCGCCACCAGGACTGCTAACAGGGCGGCGATGGCCAGGAGTACGGGCGAATCCATGCGGTGCGCATAAAGACCGATGAACATCTCGCGCAATACAAAAACGATGCCCACTTCGGCCAGTACCCGCAAGCGGAGGCGATGAAACTCCAGATAATCTGTGAAGGTGCGGAAGAGTTCGATAAGGACAAAGGTGGAGAGAACATCAACGACAAGGCTTTGTCCGAGGCTTTCAACGAGACCGTGGACGTGAGTGAGGCCCTGTACGGCAGCGGCGGCGCGCAGACTACTCACGGCAACTGCAAAATCATAAATCAACCCAACCAATGCGCCCAGCAGGGTGAGCAGCATAACAAAGATCAATGCTATAACAATGAGATCCAGAAGCCTGCCATAAAAAATCAGGGTTCTACCTCGAGCCCCGGCCACCATCTCCCGCGGCACCATCCCATTTCTTTCCTGCTGTTCTGGCATAGACTCAGTCCCTGGCCCCGATAGGCTGGCGCAAGCAAGACCCAAAAGCACTATTGCGACAGCGACGGTTTAAGTCTGAACCTTTTTTTATCAGTCGGCAAGATGGGTTCCATTATAGGGCCTAAAAACCCGTTGTTACCATAGCGATTATCTTCTGAATTTTTAGATTGTCACGCCGCCTGATAGCAGATCCCAGGCAAGCCGTTCTTATCGGGCTTTATTCAGTTAGGGGTGCTTCGGGACCACGCCATGCCTTAGCACACCACAACATGATTACCTTGATGAAGGCAAAATTGCCTGCTAAGCTTACGCCAGCGCGGGAAGGACCAGCACCAGATCACCTTCACTAGGGATTCCTTCTAATCTGGCAAAAGATTATGATTACTCGCTGGCGGCGAATGCTTATTGCAGATTTAGCAAGGTGCTGTTACTACAGATAGATTAAATCCGTCTTTGAATGGTAGGGGGCTTATAATGGGCATAGAAAATCCAGATGGAAAAGAAATAAAAAACGTTATTCTCGCTATAACTACCGCCCGCACCGGTTGGGGGCGACGTCTAAAAATGATCACTTTCTTCGTTTCTTTTATTGTCAGCTTACTGATTCCCGTGGGAGTCATTGTGATCTATTTTTTATGGAAACATGGCAATAATATTCTGAATAAAAATGGTGCTAATATCCACCTAAATTATGGTATAAGCGCTGGCGAAGAGTAGGCGGAGTTGGGCGCTGAGGGTGGGAGCAGCACCATGGACGGTTGTCGTGATGGAGGAATCGCCGGTCGACGGTAATGCTGCGGGTGTCTTTCCCGGAATCGGGATGCGCCATAAGGAAAATAGGGTCCGATAAAACCAGGCGTGTAGATATTCCGCGGCGGGGTACGCGCGGTCTGCAGGCTGTTCTGATAGTTGTTAAGGGCAGCCAGTAGATTAAGCCGGGCAATGGCCGTCTGCGCTTTGGATGCTTTTGACGAGGTTCCCTCTGCTGCCGTCGGCCCCGGATTCGTCCGGGTGCTTGCCGTCGGCGGTGGCGCCGGGGGAATGGCCTGAATCTTCCGTGCACCACGGGGTGGCTGGTTCCCGTAGCTCACCACCCCGTTTGGCGAAACCCATCGGTAAATCGTGTCCCCGAACGCCAGCGGGGTTGCCAGGATGCCCCAGGCAACTGCGATGGAGATCAGCAGGGCGCTTCCCAACAAAATCCCCACTCTCCCAAAGTCCGGCATGCACCTGTCGTTCCCATTCCCATTCCCGTTCATCCTTACTCCACGACAACCGCCGTCCCGTACGCGGTGATTTCATTCATTGCCTGCCCCTGCCCCGAGTCAAATTCACCGGAATCAAAACGCATGCCCAGCACCGCGTTGGCGCCGAGGGACCGGGCATGTTCAGCCAGGTGCAGCATCGCATCATCCCGCGTTTGGGCGATCATATTGATAAAGCCCGACTGCTTGCCTCCGAAAATCGCCCGGACGCCGCCCAAAAGGTTGCCTACAAAGTTGCGGGAGCGGACGCTGGTGCCATACACCGGGCCGATTACCCGCACAATCCGGTAGCCGGGGCAGTCATCGATGGTCAGAATAAGGATATTGCCGGGTTCGGGCATCTCATCCGTCCTGCCTGGCGGTCATCTCCGCCTTCAATCGGGCGAGGTCGTCGTCGACACCGCTGGTGACGCGGAGCTTGTCCATTTCCCGCTCCGTCTGGGTGCGATGGTCGAGAGGATCGTTGATGACACCTGACGCCAACAGGCCATCCATAGCCTGGGCCTTGGCCTGCTCCTGCGCGGTACGATCCTGCGCCCGGCGTAGCGCATCTCCGGCGTCATCCAGGCCATGACCCAGACCGGTCAGAGATTCGGTCACTTTCACCTGGGCCTGCGCCGCCGCCATCTGGCTTTTCATAACCTCTTTCTGGGTGTGGAACTGTTCGATGCGGTCCTGGAGGGCGTGTTCATAATCCATGAGCTTCCGGGCCTGCGCGGCGACAGTGTCGTGGGCTTCCTGCAGGGCGGCAATTTTTTGCGCTTCGGCCTGTTTTTCCGCCAGCGCACTGCGCGCCAGGTCTTCGCGGTTGGCATTGAGGGCCATGCGGGCATTGTCTTCCGCCTTGGCTGCCTGCTTTTGTGCCTGCGCGATCTGATTCTCCAGGGATACCTGCTCAGTGAGCACATCGGCAAGATGGCGCTTGCCCTCTTGCAGGCTGGTCAGCATCTTTTCATAGGAAAGGTCCAGGGTTTCGGCGGGGTCTTCGGCCCGGCTGAGTAGTTTGTTGACTTTAGCTTCCAGAATATTGGCGGCGTGCTTGAAAATGGACATGCAGGGCTCCTGTAGGGCGCAGTGGTCATGGTGCAGAACCACACACTTAGATATAGCACAGCCCCACATCTCCGCAACCTTTTGTATGCTTTCCTCTCGGCACTCACAAACCCGGAAGGCTGGTCAACCCTCCATAAACCCCCAACCCGCCCGCCAGAATCACCACAAACAGTACCAGCCAGAGATACGGGCCGCGCAAGCGGTGTGCGGCGGGCAGCGCCTTGATGGACAAGGCGACCAGGAAGCCCAGTACCATAGGCAGAAGCAGCGCATTCATCACCTCCACACCGATGTCGAGGCTGACGAGATCGGGGATAGTGATTACCGCAGCGGCGCCAGCCACGATGATGGCGGTGTAAATCCCGTAAAACCAGGGCGCATCCTTGGGGTGATGCTCCAGCGAGTGGCGAAAGCCGGTGACTTCCCCCCAGCCCCAGGCCCCGGCGAGGGAAGCGACAATCGCGGCCACCATGCCCGCCCCAAGGATCCCCATAGAAAATACAATTCGTCCCCAGGTGTCACCAAGATAAGGAATAATGGCCTCCGAGAGCTGGTGTACCGTATTGAGGGGTGCGTTGGGGTTCAGTCGGCCAATGGTGGCGGCCGTCGCGATCAGCACCGCCGCCATGACCGCCTGCGTAATGATGGCGCCAACGGCGGTATCCCAGCGGGCATGGCGATAATGCTCGGGGTGCAGCCCCTTATCGGCGACGGCTGACTGCTGATAGAACACCATCCATGGCATAATGACAGCGCCGATATTGGCGGCGACCAGCATCATATAGTCATCATTGGTGATGGGCGCGTGCAGCAGGCCATTCAGCATTTCATGGATGCTCGGATGGCTGGCCCAGGCGATACCAAAAAAGACCAGTTCAAAGAGACCCATGATCAGGGCGATGCGCTCCACCCGCCGATAGGAGCCGGTCCAGACGATGGTCAACAGGGTAGCCGCCGCCAGGGCAACCCCGACAGAGCGCGGCAAGCCATAGAGATTACTGACGCCGGCCACCCCGGAAAACTCCGTCAACAGGGCGCCGGTGGTGGCGACACTGAGACCGGCGACAGAGAGATAAGCCCAGCCTTTCCCGAAAGTTTCGCTGATCAGTTCGCCGTGGCCTTTACCGGTAAAAATACCCAGACGGACCGTCAGTTCCTGCACGATATAGAGGATAGGCATGAGGATGAATTGCAGGAGCAGCAGCTTGAAGCCCCACTGCGCACCACTCTGCGCCGCGGTGATGATACTGCCGACATCGGTATCGGCGAGCATCACCACCAGACCCGGTCCCAGCACCGCCAGGAAAATTTCCCAGCGAGAACGATGGGTGGGTGGGTTAGTTTTGCTGAAGGCGCGTGTTGACGACATGGGAAGCATCCGTTTTATATTTTACTTAAACGAGAATGATTCCTGTTTGCTTGTGCTTTGTCAAGTACCTCCTTGTCCGAAAGTACCACCAAACACCCTCTGCTATTAGGCCTCTTTGTCAGGAAATGACAAGTGAGCGATCAAGCCACCCGTTTCGGCATTGGCGAAGCGGAGGATGCCGCTATGCAACGCCATGATGCGCTGGCAAATCCGCAGGCCAATGCCGGAACCGTGCCCAGACTGACGCGGCAAGGTACCGTCGTTCATCGGCCCGATGTCGCGTTCCGGCACGCCGGGGCCATAGTCGCGCAGACAGATTTCGGTACGGACCGGATGGCGGATGATCTGCATATCCAGGCGTCCGCCACCGTAACGCCGGGTGTTGTCAAAAAGATTGCGGAATACGCGTTCCAGCGCCAGGGGGCGGCAGTGCAAGGGCGGTAAGGCGGCATCCCCGACAGAATGCACTACCTGCACCTCCAGGCCGTAGCGTTCCTCGGCCGTCGCGGCCATTTCGGCCACCCACTCGCGCACCTCCACCTGGATGACTTTTTCCTGGTCTCCACTGCGCACCAGGGTCAGAAACTTGTCGATAGTCTCGTCCATTTCGCTGACATCTACCAGCATGGACGCCTTTTCGGCCAACAGATCGTGACCCTGAAGATGCAGGGTCAGCAACATGCGCGACAGTGGGGTACGTAATTCGTGAGAAATGCCGGTGAGTAGCAGGGTGCGTTCTTCGTGCAGGCGATGCAGATCGTTAGCCATACTGGTAATGGCTTGCTCCAGATGACGCACCTCCAGAGGCCCGCCAATGGGTTTGAGGGATTCCGGCATGTCGCCCCGGCCAATGCGCTGCGCCTCCACGGCCAGCCGGGCCAGGGGGCGGTTGATCTGGCGAACGATGAGCCAGGCACCAAGCAATGTACACAGGGCGATGACGCCGAGGCGCATAAACATGAAACCTTGCCCGCCGAAATTCATGGGCGACGCGCGCATGCCCAGCCAGGGTTCATGGCGGCCACCGCGAATCCACAGCCAGGTGGCATCCGTATCACTGGGACCAATCCGCAATGCGGCCCCCGGAGACATCCGCGCCAGATAACCAGCGCTCTGGCGCAAAAAATACTTGTTGGCGGGGATGCCGGGCAGGTCGTGGGCGGATCGCCATTGCAGGCCGCCAGCGGATGAGCGTTCGGCACCAGCGGCAATCAGGGCGTGATCCGTCTGCCAGAGGAATTCCGCGAAGCGTTCGGCGGCAGGATTCAGCACGTATTGATGAAACAGGACATAGACGGCGCCTTGGGTCCCCAGCAGTAGAACTGCCAGCAGGAGCACGGTCCGCCCCAAAGTACTGCGCGGCCAGAAGCTCCGCATGTTCATCAGGGCTCTGCGACAAACAGGTAACCATGACCCCAGACCGTGCGGATATGCCGGGGCCGGCCGGGGGAGCTGTCAAGCAGACGGCGCAGGCGGGAGATCTGCATATCAATGCTGCGGTCGTCACTTTCCAGTTGTCGGCCACGGGTCAGCCACATGAGCTTTTCGCGGGTCAGGGGCTGGCCCTCATGCTGAATGAGTGTCGCCAGGGTCTGGAACTCGGCACTGGTGAGAGACAAGGTTTGCCCGCCCAGTTGAATCTCTTGCCGGCCCATATCCACGGTGAACGGGCCGCATTGGAAGGGGGCTGCTACCGCTTCGGGGCGAGGGACGGCAGCGCGGGTCCGGCGCAGGATTGCCTGGATGCGGGCCACCAGTTCGCGGGGGTGAAAAGGCTTGGCGAGATAGTCATCGGCGCCCATCTCCAAGCCCAGGATGCGGTCTATTTCATCGCCGCGCGCGGTGAGCATGAGGATAGGAACATCATGATGCTGGCGCAGCCGTCGGCAGATTTGCAGACCGTCTTCATGGGGCAGCCCCAGATCGAGAACAATCAGATCAATGGTGGTTTCGGCGAGCAGGGTTTCGATCTGGCGCCCATCACTGATGCCTCTTACGGCAAAACCAAAACCCTGCAGGTGCGACTCCACCAAACTGCGCAGGCGCAGGTCATCATCCACCACCAAAATCTGTTTTTGGATATCCATGTGCACATGGTAATCCCTTGTTCTCTCGTGGGCCAAGGCCAAATGTAACAGAGCCTCACGACCGCCGCCAAAGTGACAGTCTGTTACGTTTTAACCGGCCTGCAACAAAGACTGTTACAGGCATTCCCGCTACCATTTTTCTCTGTTGCGACAGCTGCGCGGGGAGTTGCTCTCTCGGTGCTTGCGGATAGGGCCGCTTATTCCCGTATATCAACTGAGTGAGGGTTTTACATGAAAAGCGCTAGATATCTGCACGGCCAGGGGCGGCAGAAAGCGGGGCGTTCGACTCCGGCTATAGCCCGGCTGGGTGCCCTGCTCGGAGTTGTCGCTGCGGCGGGCTGCGCTGTTGGCCCGCATCTCAGCACACCGGCTGTCCCAGCGCCCAAGACCTATAACGCCCATCCCATAAATCTGCACAGTGCTCAGCAGCGGGTCCAGTGGACCACGCAAGAGGCACAGGCCTGGTGGTCGCTCTTCCGTTCGACACCGTTGAATGACTATATCCGCCAGGCCATGCAGGCCAACCCGGATGTACAGGCGGCGCAGGCGGCCCTGGCGCGCGAGCAGTCTTTGATTGCGGTGGCCCAGGGCGGACTACTGCCCAGCGTGGGTGCCGGTGCCGGAGTCAGTCGCGGGCGGGCACAACGGACCGGCGCGAACGGCGGGGCGAGCTATCGCATTCCCGGCAATCTCTACAGCCTGCTGCTAGGCACCGTCGACGTCCACTACAACCCCGATGTATTTGGTCGACAGGCCGATCTGGTCCACGCCGCCAAGGCCCAGGCGGCAGTGAGCCGTGCCAGTCTGCATCAGAGTGAAGTCTTTTTGGCGGCGGCGGTGAGCCGCGCGGTGATCAGCGGCGCGGCGGCGCAGGCGCAGCTTAATGCCGCCCAACAGATTGCCGCCGCCGATGCGCATCTGCTGCATCTGCTGCAGCAGGAATATCAACTGGGTTATCAGAACCTGCAAAGTGTGGATCAGCAAGCGGCCATCACCGCCGCGGCGCAAGCGCGCATTGCCCCCTTGCAGGCGGATGTGGCAGCGGCGCGCCATGGCCTGGCGGCCTTGCTGGGCCAGACTCCCGATGCCGATCTGTCGATGCCGACGCTCGCCAGCCTGCAATTGCCGGCCAGCCTGCCCACCAGCCTGCCTTCGGCTTTGGCCGCGCAGCGCCCGGACATTCAGGCGGCGACGGCGGAGCTGAAGGTGGCGGCGGCGCAGGCGGATGTGGCCACCGCCAATCTCTATCCGCAGTTTAATATCACGGCGGACATCGGTAAGGCGGCCATGACG
The DNA here is from genome assembly GCA_018853935.1 of Acidithiobacillus ferrivorans. Taxonomy (GTDB): domain Bacteria; phylum Pseudomonadota; class Gammaproteobacteria; order Acidithiobacillales; family Acidithiobacillaceae; genus Acidithiobacillus; species Acidithiobacillus ferrivorans. The sequence goes on along the minus strand of JAAOMR010000872.1, from coordinate 9,352 downwards.
GGGGGGATGTTCTTCAACCCCATTTCGACCCTCTGGTCGCTGGGCGCGGGGATAGCGGCACCGCTGTATAACGGCGGCGCGCTGCACGCCCAGCGCCGCGCGGCCCTCGATCAGTACAAGGTGGTCAGTGATCACTATCGCGGCACCGTGCTCAACGCCTTCCGCGAAGTGGCCGACGCCTTGCGTGCTTTGCAGGGCGCTGATGCAGCTTATCAGTACCATCTGGCTGCGCAAAAAGCCGCTGGGGCCGCCCTGCACCTGGCCGAAGCCCGCTACCGCGACGGGGCCACCGACTATGCCACGGTCCTCAATGCCGAGATCGCCTATCAGCAGGATACCGTCGCCGCCATCACCGCGCGCAGTCAGCGTTATCTGGACAGCGTCGCGCTCTTTGTCGCCCTGGGCGATGGCTGGCGACCTGATCCCAGCGCTGTCACGGCTACCGATGCCAAAACCCATTCTATCGTTCAAAACGCGCAAGGAGCCCCTGCATGAAGAAGGTCTTTTTCTTACTGGGTATCGTCGTCGTGCTGCTCTTCGGCGGTGTCTATGGCTGGTACCAATGGCGTCAGGGTCAGTTGCATGCCCGCCTGGCGGCTGCCGCCAACCCGGCGGTCACCGTTTCCGCCACCCGTGTGCAGAGTAAGTCGATGGCGGGCGAGCTGACTGCCGTGGGCGAAATCGTGCCGCAACAGGGAGCGGTGCTCAGCCCGCAGACCGGCGGTGTGGTGCAGCGTATCGGTTTTCACTCCGGTGCCACCGTACAGAAAGGACAATTGCTCCTGTCCCTGGACCCTGGCGCTCTGCCTGGCCAGTTACAGGCCGCGCAGGCCCAAGCGGCCCTCGCCCGGGTAGACTACCAGCGCGCCGAAAAGGTTTTCGCCATCCATGGCATCTCCACCGCCGCCCTGGATAAGGCTCGCTATGGTGCGAGTGCGGCACAGGCTCGGGTGACGGCCTTGCGGGAATCGCTGGCGGACACGCAGATCCGTGCGCCCTTCGCCGGGATCCTGGGCTTGCGTACCGTAAATCCGGGTGAATATATCCACGCCGGCATGCCGGTGGTGCACATCGAAAATCTGCAGCAGCTCTATGCCGACTTCAGCGTCCCGCAGCGCAATGTGCAGGACGTACAGACAGGGGCACAGCTACGGATTGACGTGCATAACGGCGATATCCTGCGTCACTACAACGCCAAAGTGCAAGCCATCTCCAGCGATGTCGATGCACAAAACCGGGCGGTCAGCGTCCGCGCGCGCATCGATGCACCCCAGGGTCTGAAGCCGGGCATGTTCGTCCGCGTCGTCCTGCAAAAAGAAGCCCCCAGCGCGCGCCTGATGATTCCCATGGTCGCCGTGAGCTTTAACACCTACGGCGATTTTGTCTACGTATTAACCCCCGGTGGCCCGGACCAGACGCTCATCGCCAAAGAACAATTGGTGACCACGGGCACGCAGCGCGCTGGCGAAGTCGTCATCCGCTCCGGCCTGAAGGCTGGGGATCTAGTGGTCACGGCCGGGCAAGTCAAGCTGCACAGCGGCGACCATGTGCGCATCAATAACGCCGTGCATCTCTGAGGATCCCCATGCATTTCACCGAACCCTTTATCCGCCGCCCCATCCTCGCCATTTCCCTGAGTCTGGTGCTGTTTTTCTTCGGGCTGCGCTCCCTCGGCCTGATGCCCATCACCGAGTATCCGCCCACCAACAGCTCCATGATTACAGTGACCACCCACTACTTCGGGGCGACCCCGAAGACCGTCAACGCTTTTATTACGGCGCCGCTGGAGAAAGCCGTCGGCCAAGCCCCCGGCATCAACTACATGACGGCGGTGAGTGAGGACGGCATTTCCATCCTCACCCTCTATATGCGCATGGGCGAAGATCCCAATGCGGCCTTGTCCCAGGTGCAGAGTAAGGTCAATACGGTCCTCAATCAGCTCCCCAAGGGGGTGATGCAGCCCGTGGTGCAGGAAATGTCCGGTTCCGGTGCCTACCTGATGTTGCTGAGCTACCATGGTAAAGGCTTCAATCAGCAGCAGATCACCGACTACCTGACCCGCGTGGTGCAGCCCGCCATTCAGTCGGTACCAGGGGTAGGGCTGACTTCCATTCTGCCGCCGGGCACCGGTCCCAACGGCAATACCTACGCCATGCGCGTCTGGCTGAATCCCCAGGAAATGGCCGTGCTGGACATTACCCCCGCGCAGGTCAGTGCCGCCCTGAAGCAGAATGATTTCGTCGCGGCGGTTGGTCGTCTGCGCGGTCAGTACACGGCGGTTTCCCTGAGTGCCAACACCGCCTTGCACAGCGCCGCCGAGTTCCGCAATCTGGTGGTGGCGACGGTACATGGGGTGCCGATTCGTCTGGGACAGGTGGCCAAAGTTTCCCTGGGCGCCCAGACCTATGATTCATCGGTGATGGTGGACGGCCAGCCTGCGGTCAATATCGGCATCCAGCAGGCCCCCGGCAGTAACGCCCTGAAAGTGTCTCAGGGTATTCAAAAAGTCATGACCCAGTTGGACTCGACCATGCCGCCGGGCATGAAGGGCTACACCATTTACAATGGCGCGCAATTCGTCAAAAGCTCCCTGCAGGAAGTGGAAGTCAATATCGCCCTCGCGCTGCTGGTGGTCATCCTGGTGATCTACTTCTTCATGGGCTCGTGGCGGGCACTGATCGTGCCGGTCCTGGCGATTCCGGTGGCGATGGTGGGGGCGATCACTATCCTCCATGCCCTCGGTTACACCCTCAATCTGCTCACCCTGCTGGCCATGGTGCTGGCCATCGGGCTGGTGGTGGATGACGCCATTATTGTTGTGGAGAACGTCCATCGACATATCGAAAACGGCGCCACGCCGCTGCACGCCGCCCTGACCAGCGCCCGTGAACTGGCCAGCCCCATCCTGGTCATGGCGACGACGCTGGTGGCGGTATTCGCGCCCATGGCTTTCATTGGCGGTCTGGTGGGGCATTTGTTCAGCGAATTTGCCTTTACCGTTGTCGCCACGGTGATACTGTCCATGGTGGCCGCCCTGACCCTCGCCCCCATGCTCGCCTCGCGGGTCCTGAAGGCGGGGCACGCCGGCCGGATGGCGCATCTGGTGGATCACGTTTTCGGGCGACTCAAGGCCCTGTATGGTCACACCTTGTTTCAGAGCCTGCGGGTCTGGCCGGCAACCGTGACGCTGGCGCTGGTCCTCACCGTCGGCATTTATTTCCTCTTCTCCATCAGTCAGAGCGAGCTCGCCCCGCCGGCCAATCAGGGCATCGTCTATGTCAACGGCGTCGCCCAGCCGACGGCGACCCTGGAATACATGAATGCCTACGACCACTATCTGACCCAGACTGTCTTTAACAAAATAGACAGTCGCAGCCACAGTTTCGCGGTCAACGGGGTGGGTATTGGCGGCATGTTGCTGAATAACGATGTGATGGCGGGTGTGGTGCTCAAACCCGAGCGCGGTAATGTCACTACGCAACAGGTCAAGGAGAAGGTGCAGAAACTGGCCGAGCAGGTGCCGGGCATGAAGCTTTCCGCCTTCGGCCTGCCGCCCTTGCCGGGAGCGGCCGTAGGGCTGCCGGTACAGTTTGTGATCACCAGTACCGGCGGCGGTTACCATCAACTGGACGCCGTCTCCGGCAAGCTGGTACAGGAGGCCAGAGCCAGTGGCCTGTTCTCCTTCGTCTGCAAAAATCTGAAGTACAACAATCAGATCCAGGAAATTCATATCAACCGGCAGATGGCGGCCTCCTTCGGTCTGAGCATGGCGGATATCGGGCAGAATCTGGAAACCCTGCTGGGCGGCAACTATGTCAATTATTTCGATATGGACGGCCTCAGCTACCGCGTCGTGCCCCAGGTACCGCCCGCGCTGCGCGCCAATCCGGATTTCCTGAAGGCCTACACCATCAAGACGCCATCCGGTGCGCAGGTGCCACTGTCCACCTTTGTTTCTCTACAGTCGCGACCGGCACCCACCTTCCTGCCACAGTTCCAGCAGTTGCCTGCGGTCTTCATTCAAGCCAATCCAGCACCGGGGGTGTCTCTGGGCCAAGCCCTGCAATTCCTGCGGGATCATGCCCAGAAAATCCTGCCCGCCGGTGATCAGATCCACTATGCCGGCGTGTCTCGTCAGTACATGCATCAGGGCAGTGCGCTGGTGGTCACCTTCGCTTTTGCGCTGTTGATGGTCCTGCTGCTGCTGGCGGCGCAATTCAACAGCTTCCGCGACGCCCTAGTGGTGCTCACCGCGGTGCCCGTCGCCCTTTTCGGGGCCTTACTGCCCATTAGTCTGGGGGTTTCCAGTGTCAATATCTATTCTGAGGTGGGAATGGTCATGCTCATCGGCCTGATCGCTAAACAGGGCATTCTTATCGTGCAATTTGCCCGTGTCATGCAGGAGGAAAAGCATTTAGACCGACGCCATGCAGTGGTGGAGGCGGCAACCCTGCGCCTACGTCCCATCCTCATGACGGTAGCGGCGATGATCGCCGGCGCCGTACCCCTGCTTTTCGCCAGTGGCGGTAATGCCGATGCGCGGTTCTCCATGGGACTGGTCATTGTCAGCGGTCTGAGCTTCGGGTCGCTGGTTTCGCTCTTTGTGATCCCGGCGTTTTATGTGTGGTTCGGGCAGGTGGTGCGGAAGCCGGAGAGGGATTTAGTGGTGTAGTTTTGTTATCGGTGCGCTGATTGTAGTGGTGGGCGCCTTTCGGGGCGCTTTTTCGTTGGAGGGGAGGGAATCATGGGGTGGATTGAGTAGGATCATGAATTGGTGTAGGTTTGTGGACAAGAATAGGTGCTGATCTGCATTTCTGTGCGGATTCGTTTGCGTGTGGCGTTCATCCGGAAAAACTTAGGCTGTTATAAATGTTGCAGGAGGGTGTTGGGTGCTTGATTTTCTGGGTGGCGGGTGGGGCTGGAAAAATTTAGGCGACGTGGATAGTGTGGTATGTATGCTGCCTAAGTTACGTTGGGCATCAGTAATCCACGGAGTCTGATTGGATAGCCATGGCAAAGAATGACCGCTTCCTTCTCGACGGCATTGTTGATGATCGAGTTGCAGCTCGGTCGCCCTCCGATAAGCGCGACGAAGCATTCGAATACCTTGCGTTCGAGCAGGTCATGAAGGACTTCGATCTATCGAACGATGAATTGCTTTCCGGATGGATTGATGGGCGGCAGGACGGAGGGATTGATGGCTTCTTCATCTTGGTAAATGGCCACCTACTTCAAGATCCTGAAGCATTCATTTGGCCGAGAACTGGCTCCGACCTGCGGGTATTCCTTATTTCCTGCAAGCACCACGAGACTTTCAAACAGGCGACACTTGATGCGATCGTGGCGACTCTCACTGAGTTACTCGACTTCGGCATCGAGGACGCAAGTTTGCAGGGCGCTTACTCCGAAGCTCTATTAAGAAAGCGCAATAACCTGCGCTACGCCTATCGAAAGCTTTCGCCACGATTGTCTAGCTTCTCCATTGATATCTCATACGCCTCTCGCGGCGATACATTAGACATCGGCACCGAGGTCCGCTCCCGCGCTGACCAATTGAGGGCGTTAGTGAAAGACTACTTTGGGTCGTGCAAATCGCACTTCACTTTCGTGGGGAGCACTGAGCTCGTTGGGCTTCATCGCAAGATACCGAACTTCACTCTTGAGCTTCCTTTTGTCGAAGCACTTGCAAAAGGAGAGCGCTACGTGGTCCTGGTCCGACTGTCGGACTACTTCAAGTTCGTGTCCGACGAGGACGGAAAACTACGAAGATATCTCTTTGAGTCGAACGTCAGAGACTTCATGGGTTTAAATCGCGTCAATGAGGACATTCGATCAACCCTTGAAAACAAGGAATCGCCTGATTTTTGGTGGCTAAATAATGGCGTCACAATCTTGGCGACGTCGGCCAGTATTACGGGAAAGTCGATTCAGGCCTCGGAGATACAAATCGTAAATGGCCTCCAAACGACAGAGTCTATCTATCGGTACCTCTCAAGTAGCGGGAGTGCTACCGATGACCGCTGCGTACTCGTGAAGGTCATCGTCACAAGAGACGAGGCAGTGCGAGATGCAATTATTAGGGCCACAAACAACCAAACCGATGTTGAGTTGGCATCTCTTCATGCTACGGACAAAATTCAACGCGACATCGAGGACGCCCTTTCCCGGAGCGGCCTTTCCTACGAACGGCGAAAGAACTATTACGTCAACCTAGGGCATACCCCGGCGGAGATCGTTACCCCGCTATATGCTGCTGCTGGCTACATTGCGCTTGTCTTGAAGATGCCGGAGCGCGCGGCATCGTTACGATCCAAGTTCATGCGCTCAAGTACCTCCTACGAAACTGTATTCTCAAGCAAAGTTCCACTTGAGGTATGGCCAAAGATTGCCCATATCCTCAAATTGGTCGATACTCAACTTGAAGTTCTTCGCCCGCGAGGAAAGGGAACCGAAAAGTTCTTGAAGGGTTGGAGATACATGATTGCCCTTCTCCTAGTCTCCAAGTCGTTTGGAAAGTTCACATTTTCCGCAAATGACCTTGTTTCGTACGACACATCCTTTATTACCGCAACGTCAGTTCGGGATATCTGGGATGAACTCAATCAGACGGCACCATGGGACCGCATCGGTAGCGCGTGGACAAGTCCGAAGAACGTCGTGGCTGCATGCACAAAGTTCGCTGCCGCAAGGGGAATCAGTGGCATTGAGATGTTGCTCGCTAGAAGCCCGAATCTTTTCGAGAGCCCCACCCCTAGCAAACCCTCGACTCCTATTAGTGACGACTTACTTAATAGGCTAAGAGAGGTTATGCCGCCCCAGCCATGGAAGCCCGGACTTCACCGGACGATTTCGAGAGAATTGGGATGCGACGTTTCTACCTATTTCTCCGCTGTTGAACGCCTGATTGAAGAGGGTGTTTTTTATCACCAAAAAGACGGGGTTCTATATGACGTCGATGGAAATGTCGTTTCGTTTGATCCTGACAGAGTTGACCCGGAAACGCTGGCCTTAATCTTCTGATGCCCAACCCATCAATCCACCGGACGCTGCGCGATAAAGCCGCGCAGCGTCCGGTGATTTCAAACATTCGGCGTCTATCGAGGGCGAGAGATGAAACTAGCAAAAGAGTGGGATGGAAACTTAACAGACTTAATGACGGAATACAGTTTCCAGCCCGAGCTAACGCGGAAACTCGATGGTGTATCTAATCAATCGTTCGACCAGCCACTGGTAAATGAGATTGTCTTGTGGAAGGTCAATCGTTACGCGCCATTGTCGCAGAGCACGTTCGCAGCACTAAATGAGCTGAGCAAAATTGAAACGGGAAAACACAAGGAGAGTGAGTCTATCCTCAAAAGCCTGCTGCGTGAACCTGGAGTAGATCTACCAATGGCATCTACACTGCTGAGGTTCAAAAATCCGCAGGTGTTTCAAATCATCGACCGTCACGCTTATCGAGCGCTTTACGGGGAAGACTACCCTCTGTATTCAGCATCGGGGCTCGACAACAAGATCAAGGTGTACTTCAAGTATCTCGACGACTTGATTGCATTATCCCAATCCAAGAACGTCGACTTTAAGATACTCGATAGAGTGCTTTATGTTTTTGACAAACAACACAACGGTAAGCTTTAACGCCGAACAAGGCGCTCCACCGGCAGCAAAAAGCGGCGCTCCTTCGTCGCTCTGCTTTTTGCTGCCGGTGAGCTTGGTCGTTATGTGTACTAAGAAACTCACCGCCCACCGCTTTGAGCGCGTCGAATACGAGGGGCTAAATTCCCGGCAAAAGGAAAACTACGCGTATCAGAAAGTGGCTGCCGTCCTTGCCGACTACGGATTTGTCACTATGCGCCTGTCAGATGACTGGCATGGCGCAGATTTCATCGCGCAGCACATCGATGGACAGACCCTTCTACGTGTGCAGCTCAAGAGTCGTATGTGCATCGACAAGAAATACATGGGGAAGGATTTGTACATCTGCTTTGCTGAGGACGAAACGTGGTATTTCGTGCCTCATGATGAGTTCGTTGCTTGGGCCTTAGAGAATATGAAGATCGGCACCACATACTCTTGGAAGGCTAAGGGTGGATACTCCGTTCCATACTTGCCAAAGCACATAAGGAATCATCTTGAGCGTTACAAGATATGACCCGTACGCATAACCCTGCGTTCGAGGCGACCTGCGCGAAAAGCCGCGCAGGCCGCTCACTTCTACGTGTGCGCCGGGCATGGCGCGTTACTTCGCAGGTGAGAGTCCTGTGGCCAGGTATACGCAGAGCCGAAGGCAAGGAGAAGGGCAAGGGCGTCGTCGCGAGGCGGGGTCTGGAGGAAGCCCAATCCGAAGCTGCGGGGCGATGAACAAAAACCGGATATGAGGCGTGATGCATCCGGGGCGAGCGGGCACGTGACCGCGAAGCCCTCCATCTGCGAATGGGGTGCATTTTGTAAATCCGGCGTCTATGCAGTGAAGGTAACGTGTCTTACCCCGGGAGATCTCCCCAGTGCTTCGGAAGCTCGAAGCTGGGCGTTTGGAAACGAACGCTGAATACTGCGGCGTCTGTCAAGGTAGTTGTCGCGTCTCCCATTTTTTAAGCGGCCATTTTATCCTGCCGCTGCGGGTTCAGATCTACCGCACCGACGGGTGTCCAATTTCGTGTGCCGCCTGACCAGCGCGCAGGGTTTCTCGCCTTAGCCGCCTCATAAAGTCCATGACGTTTCGCCAGCAGCGCGTGATCTTCGCCCCGGTGACGCTGGGCCGGGGTGACGAAGCGAATGCGGCTGTGACGATGCTCATGGTTGTACCAGGCGATAAAGTCACGCACCCAGATCCGGGCAGCATCAAGGCTCGCAAAGCCGCTCTCCGGCCACAGTGGGCAGTATTTCAGCGTCCGGAACAGCGACTCTGAATACGGATTGTCGTTACTAACCCGTGGTCGGCCCCGGGATGGGGTGATCCCCAGATCATAGAGCTTGGCGAGTAGGGTGGATGATTTCATCGGGGCGCCATTGTCGGAGTGCAAGACCAATGGCTGCCGCCAGCATTGCTCCGCCGTAAAGCCCCTCTGGATGAGCGCAGCGGCATGGTCGCCACTCTCCTCTGTATGGACCTCCCAGGCCACCGCCTTGCGGCTGTAAAGGTCCTCGAAGAGGTAGAGGTAGTAGTACTGTCCACGCACCGGCGACGGCAGATAGGTGATGTCCCACGACCAGACGGCGTTGGCTGCAGTGGCCGTATGGGTGGTGGGTAGCTTCACCTTACGGGGCGGGTGCGCACGACCACGTCGTGCCTCCATGCCCTTGGCCTTGAGGATCCGGTAGAAGGTGGATTCCGAGGCCAGATAGACCCCTTCAT
>JAAOMR010000871.1 GCA_018853935.1 Acidithiobacillus ferrivorans | reverse complement strand
CGAAATAAAATGGTGCCTTGGCAAACAACCACTACGCATCACACGCACCGACACCTTACCTTGAACTTGAGTATACTGTTTCAGTGAGGATTCTGCCATAACACGCACCGTCCGCAGCTTGCCCCGCCCATACCCTGTTTCAGGCCCGAATAAAGCCAACTATCTTGGTCGCCAGTGCCGCTCATTGCGCGTGCCGCTTGCGAGCGGCTCCCATCACCAAGCAGTCCCTTTCTGCTGCTCCCAACTCCAGGCATGCTCAACAATCCGAAAGCCAGTAGAAAGATTATCCAGGATGAGCACTTCATACCCACTTTGGGCGAGCATCTTGGCCATGTGCGAGCCGATGTAACCGGCACCGCCGACAACGAGGATGGGGATGGGCTGCTTCATGAGGGGTTATCCGTTTTGATGTCCTCGGTGTAGCGGTCGATGCGCTCGATGGCTTCGAGGATGTGCGCCAGATAGTCGGCAAGGCGTTGCTGGTCACGGCTCATACGGGGCGTGCCTCCGCAAGCACCGCAGCCCGGAATTTGTCCGGCAGGGCATTCGGTGTCAGCACGTCCACCGGCACGCCAAGCAGCTTGCCCAACTCGTGACGGATTGCGCCAATGTCGAACCGCGTCGTTTCCGGCGTCGGGTCGATGAGGATGTCCAAGTCGCTACTGTCCGTGTCCTCACCACGCAGAACAGAGCCGAAAATCCGAGCGTTGCGGGCACGGTGAGACTCGACCACGCGGCGAATCGCGGCACGGTTCGAGTGCAATGCTTCGGAAGGTTGTGAACGTCCTCGCACCCGATTGCAGAGTTTCGCGATAAGTGCTGTTTGGCGATTTTGTCAGCCTTGAGCGTGCCAATGCGGTACAACTCAATGCCGGGGTGCCGCTCGAGATCACCCGTGACTTTCTTTCCCCTTTGTTTTCTTGTGTCGCTTTGATGTCAGGTGATCAATGGCGACAACGGCGGTGCCGATAGCCGCCAGTATGGTGACACCGATTAACCCCATGATGTTACCGCTCATCTTCTACCCCCTGGAGCGCCCAAAATGCGCCCGATTCCAACCAAAGAAACAGAAAAAGGGACCATGCGAATATGCCCCAATGACTTGCCGCCATGGCCTGATAGCCAAAATATCCCAGCTCCGCCAGTGCAACAGCCTGAAGCGTTGTTGCTAAATGTGTTCTTTGATCCGCATTCATCCCAGCAATTTCGCCAAGTCTTCTGCCCGCAGATGAGTATAGCGCTTCAACATCTGCAATGTCTTGCGCCCCGTGATGGCTGCCACCTGCATGGGGTTCAAGCCCTTCTCGAACAGGCGACTGGTGGCCTCGTGGCGGAGGTCATGGAAATGAAGGCCCTCGATCTTCGCCTTCTGGGTCGCGGCGATGAATGCATGGGATACATCCAGCCGTGTGAAAACCTTCCCACTGATATTTCGAGTAATCTCTTGAGCACATCGCCCGCTCTGGAAGACAATGGCACATGGCGGGCGGTGCCGTTCTTGGTATCGGGGAGCAGGGCTACCCTGCCTTGCCAAGTCTATATTCTCCCATTGCAGCATCAAATGGAGCGAAAAAGCAAGTGGAGCGGGGAAATTATCTGTAACTTGGTGGTGCGAAAGGGGGGACTCGAACCCCCACATCACTTGGATGCTGGAACCTAAATCCAGTGCGTCTACCAATTCCGCCACTCTCGCAATTGCGCTATCTTATGCGGAATACCGTTTGCAGACAATGACCGGGGTGTAATGATGGCCAGGTTACAGCAACAATCCCGTTTGCGGCGCTTGCTGGCGGTGGAGTCGGCGCGGATTATGGCCGATGAGGGGGTGTCCGACTTTCGGGCAGCCAAGGAAAAAGCGGCGCGCCGCCTGAGCGCCAGCGGCGACGCCCAGCAGGGCTGGCCAAGTAATGCGGAGATCGAAGCAGAGCTCCAGTCTCGTCTGCAGCTTTTTCATGGCGAGGCCCATAGTGCGGAGTTGCGTCAGCTCCGCGAGCAGGCAGCGCAATCCATGCACTGGCTTGCGGCGTTTCAGCCGCGCTTGATCGGACCGGTATTGAGCGGAACCGCGACGCGCCACGCGGCCATTACGCTCCATCTTTTTGCCGATACGCCGGAGAGTGTGATTTTTTTTCTGATGGATCAGCAGGTCGCCTATGAAGAGGCCTGGCAGCGACTTCATTATGGGGACGCGCCAGCCCGCGACTATCCTTCCTTAAAGTTGAATTATGCTGGTGCAGACTTGCGTCTGATCCTCTTTGAGCTGGACGAAGATCGGCGCAGCCCTGCATCACCCGTGGATGGTAGGCCTTTGCGGCGGGCGACTCTGGCACAGTTGCAGAAACTGTTGGAGGAGGGTTCACCGCCCTGATTGATCTCGGCGTGTTAGGGGCGCGGCTTGGCGCGCTCGTACTGTACGGGCCAGGTGAGGTCTACGCCCAGTTCCTGTGCGGCATGCAGGGGCCAGTAGGGATTGCGCAGGAGTTCCCGGGCCAAAGCCACCGCATCAGCCTGCTCGGTAACCAGGATGTGTTCCGCCTGTATGGCCTCGGTGATGAGGCCGACGGCGACGGTGGGTATGCCCACCTTCTGCCGGATAGCGCTGGCGAAGGGTGTCTGGAAGCCGGGACCGGCGGGAATGACCGCATCCGGCGTCATGCCACCGCTGCTGCAGTCGATGACGTCTACGCCATGCGCCTTTAATGCGTTGGCGAGGGAGATGGACTGCTCCAGATCCCAGCCGCCGCGGACCCAGTCGGTGGCCGAAATACGTACCCAGAGGGGCAGGTGTTCGGGCCAGACGGCGCGCACGGCAGCGGTGATTTCCAGCGGCAGACGCATGCGGTTTTCCAGGCTGCCACCGTATTGATCGCTGCGCTGGTTGCTGATGGGGGAAAGAAAGCTGTGCAGCAGATAGCCGTGCGCCATGTGCAGTTCCAGGACCTCGAATCCCGCCGTCAGCGCGCGTCGGGCTGCGGCTACGAAGTCCTTGCGCACCTTCTCCAGGTCTTGATCGCCCATGGCGTGGGGCGGGGTGTGGCTGGGGCTGAAGGGCAGGGCGCTGGGTCCCAGAGGCGCCCAGCCGCCCTCGGCATCGGGCGCAATGGGGTTGCCGCCGAGGAAGGGTGGCTGGGTGGACGCCTTGCGACCCGCATGGGCAATCTGGATGGCGGTGACCGCCCCCTGCGCCTTCATGAAGGCGACGATGGGGGCCAGTGCCTGCGCCTGTGCATCCGTCCAGATGCCGAGGTCGCGGGGGGAGATGCGGCCTTCCGGGCTGATGGACGCCGCTTCGACCATGACCAGGCCGGCGCCGCCTACAGCGCGGCTGCCAAGGTGCACCATGTGCCAGTCGTGTGCTACCCCGTCGGGGGTGGAATACTGACACATGGGTGCTACGCAGATGCGGTTACGTAGGGTGATGCTGCGCAAGGTCCAGGGAGAAAATAGCCGCCGACTCACGCAGACGCTCCGAGATAATGCGTGAAGTGGTCAAGGGTCAGGCGCCAGCCTTCCTGCGCGGCCTCCGGACGGAAGCTGTCCCGGGGATCCGCAAAAAAGCCGTGTGGCGCATCCGGGAATACGGTCAGGGTATAGCGCTTATGGGCGGTGCTGAGCGCGCTGGCAATACGACCATGTTCTTCGGGCGTGATGGATTGGTCCTCGGCGCCATAGAGCAGCAGCAGCGGCGCCCGCATTTGATGCACCAGATGCAGCAGTGGCTTGCGCCCGACTGGGTCCAGATTGGGTGCGATACCGGCGCCATAAAAGGCGACGGCGGCACTGAGCCGGTCGGCATGGACGGCATTGGCCATGAAGGCGAGGCGCCCACCCATGCAGAAGCCGAGTGCGCCGATCGCGTCCTTACGCACTTCGCTACGCTGATGTAGTGCCTGAATAGCGAGGCCGGCCTCAGCCATGGCGAGGTCGTCATTGAGCGTTTTGAGATGGCCGATGGCATTGTCGAAATCGGAATATTCATAAGTTTTGCCATGATAAAGGTCAGGCACGATGGCGCAAAAACCCGCCCGGGCAAGACGTTCAGCGACATCCTGAAAGTGCTGGTTGACGCCAAAGGCTTCGATGAACACGACTATGGCTGGGTGTGGACCCGCAGTGCTGGGGCGGGCATACCAGGCCCGTGGGCCGTTTTCTAGTTGAATCCATTCAGAGGTGATCTGCGACATGATATTTCCTCGCTGCTGTCAGAAAGCAGAAAAAGGGGCGAAGCCAAAAGTTTCAAATTGCGTATCTGCGGCTTGATACTGGGCAGCGGTCAGGCGGCCAGTGATTTGACATAAAGTTGGAGCTGGCGCAGGCAACGCTGGTAGGCTTCGACAGATTGGGCATTTTTGCCCAGGCCGACGCAGCCTTCAATCGCGGCAACAATAAAGAGCGCTACTTCTTCCGGTTCGACATCGGCGCGCACCTTGCGGGCAAGTTGCCCATCGGCCAGGGCGGTTGCCATGACCTCGACCCAGCGGTCCAGAATCTGTTGCAGGCCGTAGCGGAATCCTTCATCGAGAGGACTCATCTCCTGAATCAGATTGTTGAGGGGGCAGCCATAACGGATCACTGATTCGTCAGCCGTGTTGATTTTTTCTTCGAGAATACGCTGGAGGCTGGCTAAAGGGTCATCGTGCTCGGTAAAAGGCGCGAACCAGCGCGTCGCCAGTTGCGGCGCGATAACTTCTTGGATCACGGCAAGACCGAGGTCGCGCTTGGTGCTAAAGTGATGGTAAAGAGCGCCCTTGCTTACCGAGGTGTTGGCAAGGATGCGTTCCAGGCTGGCGGCCTGAAAGCCGGATTCTAGAATTTCGATGTAAGCGGCACTCAGCAGATCGCTGCGCGTCTGTTCCGGGTTGCGGGTTTTTCGTATCGCTTGCGGTATCATATGCTTGAAAGATACCGATTGGTCGGTATCTTGTCAAGAAGTTCGTGTGGGTTGCCGCCACCGCATGGGTGATGCGGAGGCGCGTTGGCCTCCTGGATCATAGGCGTTACACTGATCGCCTGGGGGGCGAATTGGGGGCTGGCATGAAGGCGTCAATAGATTTTCCGCGGCAGGGCGACAAGCAGAATTCTGCCTTTTTTGAAGAGTGGCTGGGACGTTTGCTGGAAGACCGCGATCGTCAGGGTCTGACCGAAAATATCGGGCGTATTGATAGTCTGATGATTACGGTAGAGCCGGGGCATTCTGCGGCCTATGTCGGTGAGCTTTGCCTGATGACGCCTTATAACTACCTGGTCACCCTGGAAACGGAGCAGCACTCGACCCACATCCTGCGCATCGATATGCATGCCCCCGATGTGCTGGTCCGCGAGGTGAAAGACCCCAACCTGCACGGTATTTTCCGCAGCCTCAATGAGGTTTACCCCATCGGGGCGCAGCGGCCAAACTCCCGCTACATGGGTGAGATCTTTCAGGTTAAAAATCTGCACGCGGTGGTGGAGACGCAGAAGGCCCGGGAAATCCGCTTCTTTAATCAGGAGCAGATCCGGCAGATGGAGTTGCCGGGGAATATGGCCATCGTCAAACCCTCTCCTTATACCCACAATATTGTCGGTTACTGGGAGCGCCCCGATAATCATATCCGCGTTTATTCGCTGGGTGTGTCGTCCATTCGGGAGGACATGCAGGTGGCTTTTGAACAGGCCAAGGCATTGCGTGAAAAACTTGGTCTCGACAGGCTACTCCTGCCCATCGACCATTTGGCAACCCGGGTGTACAGCCAGAACCGGGAGGCGGCGATTCTGGAGTATCTGACCCTATCCAGTTATTATTACTGGGGTTCTTACGATATTCCTGATCAGAACTCGTCCACAAATGTTACCAAGAATGTGCATTTTGCCAATGAACTCCATAGCCCTGCCAAGGTTTTTACGGCAGCCAATCACCCGTATTTCTGCAATCATCTGATTGGCAAGCCTTCGCCCACCGAGGCCTTTGTACGAAACTTTGGGCCGCGTTTGCACCATCTGGCGGTGGCGGTGAAGGATGGACACACCGGGGATCAAACCAATATCGACTACGTGGTAAGCGCCCTGCGGAATTGCGGGCAGCAATTCCTGCTGGAGGTGGTTGGCTCAGAGCAGGAAGGGCTGAAGCAGATTTTCTCCAGCGCCTCGGAGCATTCCTCACTGATTGTGGAGTATGTACAACGCTTCGGAGGTTTTCAGGGCTTCTTCACCAAGGAGAATGTCGCCGACCTGACGGCGGCGGCGGGGGCGGATGAGATTCTGCGCGGCCTGGATGCGGCGGCGCGGGCCTGAGTGTGGATGAACGCTCAGCGATAGCGCAGCGATAAATCCAGGCTGCGCAGATTCCGGGTGAGGCTGCCGACGGAGATGAAATCCACCCCGGTGGCCGCTACCGCAGCGATATTATGCACGCCTATATTCCCGGAAGCCTCCAGGGGCAGACGCCCGGCGACCCGCTGCACGGCATGGCGCAGATCCTCCAGGGAGAAGTTGTCGAGCAGCACCATATCGGTGCCAGCCGTTAGTGCTTCCTCCAACTGCAGCAGATTTTCCACTTCGACTTCTATGCGGGTGAGCGCCGGAGCAATCTGTCGCGCCGCCTGGAGTGCCGCAGTGATGCTCCCGCAGGCGGCGATATGGTTTTCCTTGATGAGAATGCCGTCGTAGAGCCCTAGACGGTGATTGTGGCCGCCACCTATCCGGACCGCATACTTCTGGGCCTGACGCAGGCCGGGGATGGTCTTGCGGGTATCCAGGAGGCGCGTTTTATGGCCGCTCAGGGCGTCGACATAGGCCCGGACCTGGGTTGCGGTGCCGGACAGCGTCTGCAGAAAATTCAGCGCCGTGCGCTCCCCGGTAAGCAGTGCGCGCGCCGGACCCTCCAGGATGCAGAGGACTTGATCGGGGGCAACGCTGGCACCCTCGGCGCTGTGCCAATGCATTTGGATGGTCGACGAAAGTGCCGCAAAGGTGGCTTCGGCATAGGCCTGTCCGCAGAGGATACCCGCCTCACGGCTGAGGATCTGGGCGCGGAGTTGGGTGGCGGCGGGGATCAGCGCCGCCGTCAGGTCACCGCTGCCGATATCTTCGGCGAGGGCTTGTTGTACAGAAAGTGATAAGTCAGCAGGAATCATGCAGGAACCTCGTTGCGGCCGACCCAAAAGAGCCAGGTTAGACCGATCATGGCGGCGATCAGGGAAGCGAGGAGAATGCCCAGCTTGGCTTCTTCTTGCAGATTAGGGGCAGTGAAGGCCAGTTGGCTGATAAATAAGGACATGGTGAAGCCGACGCCGCCCAGCCAGGCGGCGCCGAGCAGGTGTCGCCATTGTACGCCGTGGGGCAGGCGCGCGATTTTGAGGCGTACCGCAATCCAGCTACTGAGACTGATCCCGATAAATTTGCCCAGCACCAGACCCAGACAAGTGCCCAGGGTGACCGTACTGAAGAGCATTCCGCTGGATACCTGCGAGAAGTTGATGCCGGCGTTGGCCAGGGCAAAAATGGGGATAACCCCGAAGGTGACCCAGGGCTGAACCACATGTTCGAGGTGTTGTTGCGGCGCGATGGCTGCGGAACTGCTGTGTTGCAAGCTCTGGATGATGCCGGCGAGCTGGCCATTCACCAGAGGGTCAAGACGCTTGCTGTGGATGATGGTATCACGCAGATTTTGCCCGCGGGCACTCAGGACGTCGGCCAGTTCGTCTGGCCGGATGCGGCCGCGGGCCGGTATGGTGAAGGCCAGCAATATCCCGGCGACCGTGGCATGCACCCCCGACAGCATGACGAAATACCAAAAGGGCAGTCCTACCAGCAGATAAGGCAGAAGGTTACGGATGCCGCCCTGATTGAGGAGAATCAGTATGAGTAATAAAATTCCGGCGACGATCAAGGCGGTCACGTTGAGTGCCGGTGTGTAATAAATGGCAATGACGAGCACGGCGCCGAGATCGTCGGCAATGGCCAGGGCGGTGAGGAAAATAATCAGGTTACGGGGAATGCGCCAGGCCAGCAGTACCAGAATACCGATGGCGAAAGCAATATCCGTCGCCATCGGAATCCCCCAGCCCCCCGCCGCGGGGCCACTGGGATTGAACTCGTGATAGATCAGCGCCGGGGCAATCATGCCCCCCAGGGCCGCAATGATGGGCAGGGCGGCATCGGCCAGGGAGGAGAGTTCCCCCACCAGCAATTCCCGTTTCAGCTCCAGCCCGACGACAAAAAAGAATACCGCCATCAGGCCATCATTGATCCAGTGATGGAGGCTTTGATCCAGTGCCCAGCCACCCCAATGCAGTCCTAAGTGCTCTTCCCAAAAGACGTGGTAAGGCACGTGCCAGGCGGAATTGCTGAGCACCAGGGTCAGGATCGTGGCGGCGATGAGGACGATGCCGCCCGCCGTCGCCCGCCGCAGAAACTGCTCGAAGGGGGACAGAATACGCCCGAATAAAGGCTCCAGCGGATAAAGCCGACGTTTAGTCATGCCGGTCCCGGCGCCCGGTCACAAATGCTCCAGTCGCTGTGCCTGTTCGCCGAGTTGCAGCAGGGCGGCATCTATTTCGCGCAAACGCTCCTCCTCCTTGGCGACGATTTCGGCGGGCGCGCGGCTGCGGAAGCTTTCCTGGCCCAGCTTGGCCGTGGCCTTGGCATGCTCCTGTTCCAGACGCTGCCGCTCTTTGGCCAGACGCGCGCGTTCGGCAGCCACGTCAATGACGCCCGCGAGGGGGACGAGGACGCGCAGCTCGCCGACCAGTTGCAGGGCGGCGGGTGGTGCTTCTGTTTCGTCGTCCAGCCATGCCAGACTGGCGAGGCGGCTGAGGGCGAAGAGCCAGGGCGCGTATTGTTCGGCACGCTGGCGGTCGCTGGCATTGCCCCCCTGCAACAGCAGGGGCAGGGCCTTGCTGGGCGCAATATCCATCTCCCCACGCACCGAGCGGATGGCGCGGATGACGGCAAGCAGCCATTCCGTATCACCATCCGCCTGGGCGTCGATACGGGAGAGGTCGGCCACCGGATAGGCGGCGAGGGCAATGCTGTCGCCCGTCTTGCCGATCATCGGGGCGATCCGCTGCCAGAGTTCCTCGCTGAGGAAGGGCATTACCGGGTGCAGCAGACGCAGGCCAGCCTCCAGCACCCGCAGCAGGGTATTGCGGGTGCCGCATTGCTGTGCGGAGGTGAACGGACTGTCACTGCGCAGGACGGGTTTGGTCAGCTCGATATACCAGTCGCAGTAGTCATTCCAGAAAAACTGGTAGAGCGCATGGGCGGCATCGGCAAAGCGATACTGGTCGATGGCGCTGTTAACAGCCGCTTCGCAGTGCTGCAGACGACCGATAATCCAGCGTTCCGGTGCCAATAATTCGCGCTCGCCTTCCAGAGCGGCCTGATTTTGTATCTGCATCAGGGCAAAACGCGAGGCATTCCAGAGCTTGTTGCAGAAATTGCGATTCCCTTCCACCCGTTTTAGGTCAAACGTGATGTCACGCCCCTGGGTGGCCAAGGCCGCAAAGGTGAAGCGCAGGGCGTCGGTGCCAAAGGCCGGAATGCCATCGGCGAACTCCTTGCGGGTCGCCTTTTCGATCTTGGCCGCCATCTGCGGCTGCATGAGGCCACGCGTGCGCTTGGCGACGAGATCTTCCAGGCTGATGCCGTCGATGAGGTCGATGGGATCGAGGACGTTACCCTTGGACTTGCTCATCTTCTGGCCCTCGGCATCGCGCACCAGGCCGTGGACATAGACTTCATGGAAGGGCACGTCGTCCATAAAGCACAGACCCAGCATGATCATCCGCGCTACCCAGAAGAAAATGATGTCGAAGCCGGTGACCAGTACACTGGTGGGGTAGAACTGGGCAAGGTCTGGTGTTTTTTCCGGCCAGCCAAGGGTGGTGAAGGGCCACAGCGCCGAACTGAACCAGGTGTCGAGCACGTCTGGATCGCGTTCCAGGACCACCGGCATGCCGTAATGGCGCGCGGCTTCCGTGTGCGCTGCCTCTTCATGGCGGGCGACAAAGATTTTGCCGTCGGGACCGTACCAGGCGGGAATCTGATGTCCCCACCAGAGCTGGCGGGAAATGCACCAGTCTTCAATACGATGCATCCAGTCGAAGTAAGTTTTGTTCCAGTTTTCGGGCACGAAGCGGATGCGGCCTTCTTCCACCGCGCGGATGGCAGGTTCGGCCAGGGGCGCGACCTTCACATACCATTGATCCGTCAGGTAAGGCTCGATGACGGCCTGGGAGCGGTCGCCGCGCGGTACCATGAGCTTGTGCGCAGCCGTGCGTTCCAGCAGATTTTCCGCTTCCAGTAGAGCGAGAATCTGCTTGCGGGCCGCATAGCGGTCCAGTCCGCGTAAGGCGGCGGGAATGTTTCCGGCAATGATGTTGTCGCCAAAGACCTCCAGCGTGTCGCGAATACGGGCATCGGGGGTAAAGACATTGAGCAGGGCCAGGCCGTGTCGCTGGCCCACCTGATAATCGTTGAAGTCGTGGGCCGGGGTGATTTTGACGCAGCCGGAACCGAACTCCGGATCGACATAAGCATCGCCGATGATGGGAATTTCGCGGTCCATGATCGGCAGGCGCAGCGTCTTGCCGATGAGCGCGGCATAGCGTGGATCTGCGGGGTGCACCGCCACCGCCACGTCGCCCAGCAGGGTTTCCGGACGGGTGGTGGCCACCACGAGGGAGCCACTGCCGTCGCTGAGGGGATAACGGATGTGCCAAAGAAAGCCTTGCTCTTCTTCACTGATGACTTCCAGATCAGAGACCGCCGTGCGCAGGACCGGGTCCCAGTTCACCAGTCGCTTGCCGCGGTAAATCAGACCTTTGTCATGCAGGCGGACAAAGGCTTCGGTAACCGCATGGGAGAGGCCACTATCCAGCGTAAAACGCTCCCGCGACCAGTCGCAGGAGGTGCCCAGCCGCCGCATCTGTCGGGTGATATGGCCGCCCGATTCGTGCCGCCATTGCCAGACCCGCTCCAGAAAGGCACTGCGGCCCATCTGCTGGCGGTCACCGCCTTCCTGTATCAGTTGCCGTTCCACCAGCATCTGGGTGGCAATCCCCGCATGGTCGGTACCCGGCTGCCAGAGAGTGCGCTCGCCGCGCATCCGGTGGACGCGGGTGAGGATATCCATGAGCGTGTCCTGGAAAGCGTGCCCCATGTGCAGGGTGCCGGTGACGTTGGGCGGCGGCAGCATGATGCAGTAGGGGGTGCCGTCGCCTTCCGGCTGGAACAGGCCATGGGCTTCCCAGCGTGTGTAGCACTGGGTTTCGATTTCGGCGGGGGCGAAGGGGCGGTCCAGAGTGTCAGTCATAATAGGGTGTATTACTCAATTTCCGAGGTGTTAATCTGATCCAGACCTTCGTGCAGGACACGCTGCAGTATTTCCGGAAGCGCTTTGCGAATGTCTCCAGCCAGGCTTTCGCGCAACTGGATGCCCTCCAGCGCAAGGGTTCGCATGATAGTCAGGCTGACCTGCTCTTTCCAGAGCGTCTGCAGATGCTCTGTCACCAGACCTTCTACCTCATGGATTATGCGTCGTTCAATCTCCTGGAAAAGCAGCCCCTCGAAGTTTTTGAGAAAGTCGAGATCTACGGGAGCTGTCGGAACTGCTGGCGCGACTATTGGCGCGACCGTATCCGTGGCCTGCGCTTGCATTGCTGCTATCTCAGGCAGGGGCGGCGGCGGCGGCGGTGTTGGTGTTGGTGCCGCATCCGGTTCGTCCAGATAGCGCCAAAGTTGTGGCGGCAGGCCCTCACGCAAAAGATGGGTGAGCAATAAAGGCGCTTCATCACCGGCCTCCAGTTGCTCTGCAAGGACGGGTTCTTTACGTGTCGGTATGCTTGCCATGGGTGTGTCTCCAGTCAGACTTCCAGGGGATGCACCTGCATGGTGAATCCCGCATTCTTTAATCGTTTGTAGCGTTCTCTGGCAAGGTTGCGAGTCTGCTCGGCGACAGGAATGAAGTCGATAAGTCGCTCGCATGCAGGGACAGGTGTCGGCAGTTCGTCCAGTCCGCAGAGCACTAATGCCTTGCTCTGCAGGGGCCAGATGCCGCCATCATGGATGCGTATGGATTCTCCTGCACCCCGGACATGGGGCACAAAAGCACCAGCCTGGAAAGTCCAGAGAAGATCATCCATGATCTGCCCCGTCTCCACGTCCGGGCACAGGATATCTGCTTCTCCCATGACCTGCCAGACTTTCGCAATCACCCGGCACATACCGCGCTGCTGCTCGTGCAGGGTGAGCAGCAGCGGCGGCAACGCATAAAAGGAGGCGATGGGCAAACGGTGGTCCTCTCAGGCCAGCTGCCGCGCTCGTCGCAGCAAATACTCTACCAACAACGGCACCGGACGGCCCGTCGCCCCTTTATTCTCACCGCTCTTCCACGCCACCCCGGCGATATCGAGATGCGCCCAATGATATTTTTCGGTGAAGCGCGCGAGGAAGCAGGCGGCAGTGATGGTCCCTGCTGGCCGACCGCCGACATTGGAGAGGTCCGCAAAAGAGCTCTTCAGTTGCTCCTGGTATTCGTCGAAAAGCGGTAGCTCCCAGGCCCTATCCATACTTTCCTTGCCGGCGGCAACAAGCGCATGGACGAGTCCTTCGTGATTGCCGAGCACGGCCGCGGTTTGGTGCCCCAGAGCGATGACGCAGGCGCCGGTAAGGGTGGCCATATCGATCACTACGTCCGGTTCGAAACGCTCAACATAGGTTAACGCATCGGCGAGGATCAGCCGTCCCTCGGCATCGGTGTTGATAATTTCCACGCTCAGGCCGTTCATGCTCTTATGGATGTCGCCGGGCTTGGTCGCCTGTCCGTCGGGCAGATTCTCCGAAGCGGGTACCACGGTAATGACGTTGAGCGGGAGTTTGAGTTCCGCCGCCGCCTGAATAGCCGCCAGAGCTGACGCCCCGCCGCACATGTCATATTTCATCTCATCCATCTTGTCGGCGGGCTTCAGGGAGATACCGCCCGCATCAAAGGTGAGACCCTTACCGACCAGAACGATAGGTGCCTGATCCTTGGCGCCACCGCAATATTCAAGAATGATCAGCCGGGGCGGCTGCCGGGACCCGTTGGCGACGCCGAGGAGCAAATGCATTCCCAGGGCTTCCATGGCATCCGGACCAAGGATGGTGCTTTTGATGCCCAGGCGCTGGGCCATGGCCTCCGCTTGCTCGGCGAGCCAGACAGGGGTGCAGACATTTCCCGGTTCGTTGGCTAGATCTTTGGCCCATGCGACGGCCCGTGCCGTCGCATGGGCTTGCGCTGCGGCACGCTGAACTTCCGCCAGTTCGGTAGTGTTGCCTTCAGAAACGATGAGTTGCAGGGTATCAAAGGCCCGTCGCGGCTTCTCTGCGGGCTTTTTATGCTGGTCAAAGTGATAATCGGCCTCGGCCATCGCCTGAACCAGAATTTTAGCGAGGGCCGCTGCGGAACGATGGACCACAGGGGTATCCAGCAGATGTAAGCTGACGCGGCTGATGCGGGCAGTTTGCAAAGCGCTTGCGGCAGCGAGCGCGGCTTTGCGAAATTGACTATCCTTGATTTTGCCATGGGTACCGAGGCCGAGGACAAGCACCCGTACGGCGGCAATTTTCGGCACCTGATAGAGCATCTGCGTTTCGCCACAGGCACCGCTGAAATCTCCGGTATGGAGGAGGGCCTGGAGGACGCCGCCACTGGCCTGATCAATCAGCGTGGCAGCGGGGTTCAGTATGCCGCCTTCATACACTCCGACGACCACACAGTCGTTGTTGTCGGTGACTGGGTTCCGGCACTGTACGGCTATCTCCACGGCGGTTCTCCTGATAATCTGTAGGCTAAGGAATTCAAGATGACGTTAAGAGATGGAAAATAAGCCCCAATGGCACCGGGAATCAAGTCTTGCGAGTAATCCTCAGGGGTTGTCCGCTTGACGCGCATCCATATGCAGCTCGTGCGGAACATCACGACCTCTTTTCTGCTGACCTGCCTGGTGGTGCTTGCCATCCTGGCTATCGGCCAGGTGACCCAGTTGTTGAGGCAGGTCGCTTCTGGCCAGTTGCCGTTATCGATTGTACTGCAATTACTGGGTCTGGCAGTGCCTACGCTGTTGGTCATGGTATTACCGCTGGCTTTTTTCTTCGCGGTTTATCTGGTGTTCAGTAACCTCTATCGTTCCAATGAGATGGTGGCCATTCGCAGTACCGGCACCGGGCTGTCGGGACTGCTGCCGTCTGTTGCAGCGGTTGCGGCAGGCGTTTTTTGCCTGGAACTGATGTTGTCTCTTTCCTGGGCACCCGGTGCGCAGCGCCAGTTACAGTCCGAATCTGCGCGCCTGGCCAATGCTGCGGCCGAGGCCATGCTGCAGCCCGGCAGTTTCACGAATTTACCCGGCAATCGGGTTATTTATGTAGGGCAAGCCGTGGGTAAAAACAGTCACCGCTTCCGCGAGATATTTTTGTCTATTGCCCAGGGTAATCAACTGGACTTGGCGACGGCGGCTTACGGGGAGATCAAACCCGGTCAGGACGGTGCCCTGACCCTGGTGCTGGTGGATGGCCAACGCTATCTGGGGCAGCCAGGGCAGGACGGGTTCAAAGTCCTTTCCTTCGCGCATTATCGGGTGTTGCTGGGTAACCCGGTCACTGACGCCGCCCAGCCGGGTGGTATCAGCTGGGGGAGCGCCTCTCTCTCTCAGCTTGGGCGTCACTTGCGGGGCCCCGAGATGCGCTTCGCAGTAACCGAGTTGGAGTGGCGCCTGCTCTGGCCGCTGGCGCTGCCGCTATTGGCTTTACTGGCTATTCCGCTGGCCTACAGTGAGCCCCGGGGGGGTGGACGGGCGGCAGGCATGCTGGTAGGCATACTGTTTTTGTTGGCGATCAATAACATCGTGATTTATGTCAAAGAGCACATGATGAGTGGCAGGATGCCAATTTTTCCCGGATTATTTTGGGTACTCCTGTTGCTTTTGGTGGTGGCCGTGTACACCTTTTTCAGGCGCAGTCGCGATCTGCCGATTTTCCCCATGTGGCCGCGGCCGCGCGCGTCATGAAACGCGCCGACCGGTTGCTGTTTCGTGGCATGTTGCTGTATAGCAGCCTCGTGCTGATCATGCTTCTGGCGCTGGTTTACATCGCCCAACTGGTTGCCAAATCCTCCGGACCGGGGCATGGAGCCTGGTCTATGACGCAGCTGCTTTCCTACACCGCTTTGCAGTTGCCAGACGTGACTTATGATTTGATTCCACTGGCGTTACTGCTCGGTGCACTGGTCTGGATGAGTATCCTGAGCGGCCATTCTGAGGTGATCGCCTTACGCATGTTGGGGTGGTCGGTCTGGCGTCTGGAGCAGCCGCTGTTGCTGGTCGGAGTGTTGGGCGCTGGCCTTATGTTCGCTCTGGGAGAATGGGTAATACCGGTTACCTCACCGGCTGCCGAGGCCATGTGGGCCAATACCGATGCGCCAGGTGCGGGATTCCACAATATGGGGGCGCAGGGGCTCTGGTTGCGCTACGGTGCGCAGATTGTCCAGATTGGTGCAGTGGGTGATGGCGGGAAGATTTTGCAGAATCTGCATATCGCCTGGGTACGCCAGGGTATGGTGGGGGTGGATGCCATGACAACAGCCAGCGCGGCGACATTCAAAGAGGGGCACTGGAGCTTGCACCATGTCCAGATTTTCGCAATTACGCCCGATCAGATACGGGTGACCCGTGCTGCGGAGATGCCCTGGTCAGTCCCGCTCCTTCCGGCCACCTTGCGTAGCTTTGCGCATCCGACACGAACCATGACGCTGTTGACCCTGTGGCAAAGTTATCGGGCTTTGCAGAGCGGCGCACTGAATATGAATCGCGTTGCCCTCGCCTTCTGGCGCAGAGTGAGTTATCCATGGGTGGGCCTGGTGATGATCTTGTTGGCGGTACCTTTTGTGACGCGCAATCCGCGCGGTGGTGGGCTGGCCGCGCGGATTATGGCGGGGCTGGTGTTGGGGCTGGGATTTCATTTTCTCACGGAGATGTCGGGATATATCAGCGTCTCCGGCGGAATACCCCCTTTAGCCGCTACTTTCTTACCTATTGCGTTCTTTGCGGCGGTCGCCGGGCTTTTGCATCGTTTCACTTGAGTGCGGCGTTACGTTGGCGAATCAATTCCTGATCAAATGCATTGTCGAGTTCCTGTGAGAGTTTGAGCACTTTGCGGAAGAGGCGCGGATCCGCGTCATCCGCCTGGGTACGCAGACGTAAGCGGGCAAGACCATCAAAACTGTGGGCGCGATCGACCGGGTCGTTGGCCGATTGACACTGGTTGCCTTGATAGAGGGCGTTGAGCACTTCAGCGGTCAGCGCATCGTCGAGTTTGTCTTCCTGGGCTGCACGGAGTGCTGCCTCCGGGGCCATGTCTTCGAGGAAGGGATATCCCAGATGCTGATTGAGAAATTGTACAAGTTCTTGATAGGTCATGGTGGACTCCGGGCTTAGAGAGAGCGGGGCATGCCGTCGTTGAGGGAAACATCACACGCTTCGGCGACACGTTGAAAATAATATTGCAAATCGATGGGTATGGTCACGCCGTCGAGTAGACGCAACAGGTGAAAGTCGGCCGTTAGGACGATATCGATCAGCGACAGGGTGCCTGTGTAATAGCGCTGTTTGGCGAGCACTTTGCCGAGTTCACGTAGACGTCCGCGGTTTTCCAGTTGCTGATAGGCACCATAGCGATCATTGGCGAGGGATTCTATAGACTGCTGAAAACGGCGTTCACATTCCTGCCGGTAAAACTCCATATCTTCGGGATCGCTGCAGATTTCTTCATAGGCGGGGAGGACTGAGGCAATAAGACGGTCACCGAG
>JAAOMR010000870.1 GCA_018853935.1 Acidithiobacillus ferrivorans | reverse complement strand
AGGGATTGGCCGTGGGCGGTGGCATGAATGTGCTCTTGCACGCCGTTGTAGGACAAGAGGGTTTGCCGCACGCTGTTACGCAAGAGATGGACACTCCAGTTGCTGCCGCTGTGCGATGGGATGACGGTGTAGCGCAACAAGCCTTGCACCGTCCCGCCCCCGATACCCGAAGGCGAGGTCCAACCCAGTGCGGCGCGCCAGTGATGGTGCGGTTCACGATTATCGACGCCGAGTAAAAACTGGGGGGTCTGCCAGACGTGTCCGGTAGCACTCCCCGTGGCGCTAGAGGCGACATTAAAGGCCGGAAGCTGCCCGCTGGTCGGCTGGCCACCATACAGGTCAGGCGATGACAACTGGGCAAAAGCCGCCATATGCCAATTGATCCCCCACTGCGCCTGCAGGGAAGGCAGGTATTCGTGCATTTGGGTCATCCCGCTGTTATTGCCACCGCGCTCCTCCCAGGAGCCGCCCAAGGCCAGGTAGCTTGCGCGGGCAAGGGGGGGCACAACCTGATCGGGCGGCATGAAGCGCCAGGGAATCGTGTTGATATCGGCCCGATGGTCGCGCATGGTGGTCATCGGTAAATGCG
>JAAOMR010000087.1 GCA_018853935.1 Acidithiobacillus ferrivorans | reverse complement strand
CAACCGCCTCTTTGATCTGAATATGCGCCCGGCCATATTCCCGATGCTCCGCCTTACCCACCCGCCCGCCCAGCAACTGCGCCATCAATTGCAGACCGTAACAAATTCCCAGGATCGGCAGACCCAGGGCAAATAGGCCCAGGTCAACCGTCGGTGCATCAGCATCATGCACCGAGGACGGTCCGCCGGACAGAATAATCCCCTGCGGCGCCCAAGTCTGGATGTCCGCCAGCAGCATGTTATAGGGATGAATTTCACAATAGACGTGGGCCTCACGTACCCGCCGCGCGATAAGCTGGGTGAACTGTGAACCGAAATCGAGAATCAGAATACGTTCTTGCATGGTTCAATCCACTCGGTAATTAGGTGCTTCTTTGGTGATATTCACATCATGTACGTGGCTCTCGCGCACCCCCGCCTGGGTAATCTTGATGAAGCGGGCACGGCTGCGCAGGGCCGACAAATCTTCCGCGCCCAAGTAGCCCATGCTGGAGCGCAAGCCACCAAGGAGTTGATGGATAACTTGTCCGGCTGGCCCCTTGTAGGGAACCCGGCCCTCCACCCCTTCCGGTACCAGCTTCGGCGCTTCCGGGCTGGCATCCTGAAAATAGCGGTCGGCAGAGCCCTGTTGCATCGCGCCCAAAGACCCCATACCACGATAAGCCTTGTAGGAGCGGCCCTGGTAGAGTTCGATTTCCCCCGGCGCCTCATCGGTGCCCGCCAGCAAACCGCCCACCATAACCGTATGCGCTCCCGCTGCCAAAGCCTTGGCGAAATCCCCGGAAAAGCGGATACCACCGTCGGCAATGAGCGATACGCCGGTACCCGCCAGCGCATCCGCCACATTACTGATAGCCGTGACCTGCGGCACACCGACACCGGCCACAATGCGGGTGGTGCAGATGGAACCCGGTCCGATACCTACCTTGACGGCGTCGGCGCCCGCTTTCACCAATGCCAATGCCGCTTCTGCGGTAGCAATGTTGCCACCAATCACATCTACTTCCGGAAAATGATCTTTCACCCAGCGTACCCGGTCGAGCACCCCTTGACTGTGACCATGGGCGGTATCGACGATGATGACATCCACCCCTGCTTCAGCCAGTGCCTGTACCCGCGCGTCAGTACCTTCACCAACACCCACCGCTGCGCCCACCAGTAGACGACCTTGTCCATCACGGCAGGCCAACGGGTGTTCTATGGCCTTACGGATATCTTTGACCGTGATCAATCCACGCAACTCAAAGCGTTCATTAACCACCAGCATTTTTTCGATACGATACTGATGCAGCAAGGCCTTCGTCGCATCCAGACTGGTGCCTTCCGGTACCGTAACCAAACGCTCGCGCGGGGTCATGACACTGCTTACCGGAGCATCCATGCGTGTTTCAAAGCGCAGATCACGGTGGGTCACAATACCCTCCAGACGCTCGCCATCCACCACCGGCACGCCGGAAATCCCATGCTCGGACATTACCTGCAATACCTCGCGAATACTCACATCGGCGCGGGTGGTAATGGGATCTTTAATGACCCCTGACTCGAATTTTTTGACCCGCCGCACGAGTGCTGCCTGCTGGTCCGGCGACATGTTTTTGTGAATGATGCCGATACCTCCCTCTTGCGCCATCCCGATGGCCATGGCGGCCTCGGTCACCGTATCCATCGCCGCCGAGAGCAGAGGGATATTCAGGCTGATGCGGCGACTGAGCTGGGTCGCAATGTGCACATTACGGGGGAGCACTTCCGAATGGGCGGGGACGAGAAGAACATCGTCAAAAGTGAGGGCTTCGCCAATCAATTGCATCGTGGTTCACCTAACAAGAAGGGGGCCGGGTGGTGATCTACCAGCTCCATGGCTAAAGGCATCCCGCACTATACCCAAGCAAACACCTTTTTTCCAGCCTGGTTTGACGCGACAGACCCAGTCTTGTAGCTTTCCGCTCTGGTCCGCTCCGCGATAACTCGAATCTTAAAACTTATGACGGTTTCCATCATCATCCCCTGTCACAACGAATCCGGGAATCTAGGAACGCTCTATACGCGCATCCGCGCGGTCATGGAACAAACTGGCGAGTCCTGGGAGATGATTTGCGTCAATGACGGCAGCAGCGATGACACACTACTGCAGTTAATTGCCCTGCACAGCCAGGATCAACGGGTCAAAATTATTGATTTATCCAGAAATTTCGGCAAAGAGGCAGCGCTCACCGCGGGGCTCGACGCCACCCTGAGCGATGCCGCCATCCCGCTGGATGCTGACTTGCAAGACCCCCCCGAACTGATCCCCGAACTGCTCGCTCAATGGCGGGAGGGATTTGATGTGGTTAACGCCGTGCGCCTTTCCCGCACAGGAGAATCGTGGTTAAAACGTGCCTCCGCACATGTTTTTTATCGGATTGTCAATCGCATGAGCGAGGTGGAGATACCACCCGATACCGGTGATTTCCGATTGCTCTCCCGCCCGGTTCTGGACGCCCTGCAAGCACTCCCTGAACGCCGGCGCTTCATGAAGGGTTTGTTTGCCTGGGTTGGCTTTCGCAGGACGAACATTTATTACCATCGCGCGCCGCGCCATTCGGGAAAGACCACTTGGAATTATTGGCAGCTATGGAATTTCGCCGTAGAAGGCATTACCTCTTTTAGCCAGGTACCCCTGCAGCTCGCTGCTTATCTGGGCTTTCTGGTTTCGTTACTGGCCTTTCTTTATGCCATCTGGCTGATAATCAGCACCATTGTGTATGGAAACCCGGTAAAGGGGTATCCATCCATAATGGTTACCTTATTGTTCCTGAGTGGCGTGCAGCTCATGGCCCTCGGTGTGATCGGTGAATACCTCGGCCGGATCTATGAGGAAAGCAAGCAAAGGCCGGTGTATCTGGTCAAACAGGCTTGGGGAATGGTCAATGCACCTCACACGATTCAAGCAGATGACCATACAAATCGGGCCACTTTCCATAACTAAATCTTATGCTCTGCTCGGTAATTTTTGTTCCTGGATATTGGGCATTCTTAGCCACATGTGCTTTCCAGCAAACACTGCTTTTCCACAACTTTTCAGGTACACTGTCGCCCAGATTACGTCCCACCAACCCAGAGACCACCCTTGGTATCCATAAAAGACTTTATTACCAAGCAGTTAAATCTGCCAGATTCTGCCGTCGAAACGGTGGCGGCGCCCCCGCCGCTATCACCCGGCATCCCCGGTGCACGGATAACGCCGCGTAACGAGCACAACGTTTCGCGGCGTCAGATCAGCGAAGGCGCCTTGCAGGTCCTCAATGGTCTACATCGCGCCGGCTTTCAGGCCTATCTGGTCGGCGGCAGTGTCCGCGATCTGCTGCTGGGACGGGAGCCTAAGGATTTCGACGTCGCAACGGACGCGCACCCGGAGCAGGTCCGCAAACTGTTTCGGCGCAACGCCCGCCTCATTGGTCGACGCTTCATCTTGGTGCACGTACAGTTTGGCCACGAGATCATCGAGGTAGCCACTTTCCGCGGCAGCGCGAACGGCAAGGAAAACGAGGCCAGTGAGCGCAGCGAAACAGGGCGCATATTGGCAGATAACGTCTATGGTTCACTTGAGGAAGACGCCCGGCGCCGGGATTTCACCGCCAACGCACTCTACTACAACATTGCTGACCGCAGCATTCTGGATTTCTCCACCGGTATGGAAGATTTGCAAGCCGGTCGTCTGCGCGTTATTGGCGATCCGGAACAGCGTTACCGGGAAGATCCGGTGCGGATGCTGCGGGCCGTTCGCTTTGCTGCCAAGCTGGGATTCATAATGGATACAGCCGCCCAGGCGCCCATAGCGACCTGCCGCGAGCGCCTGCAGGAGGTGCCCTCGGCGCGGTTATTTGAAGAAACACTAAAACTTTTTCTGAATGGTAACGCGCAGACCAGTTTTGAACACCTGCGTCAGCAGGGGCTATTTGCCGCCTTGTTTCCGCAGGTGGATGTGCTCCTCGACAACGCGGAACACAGCGCGGCGCGTGCGTTGTTGCAAGGCGCGCTGGGAGGCACCGATACGCGGGTGCGTGACGGCAAATCGGTAACCCCCGCATTTCTCTTTGCCGCGCTGCTCTGGCCCGCCTTGCAAGAGCAAAGCCACTTGCTCGAACAGCAGGGCAAGCCTGCAACGGTCGCCCTACAGCAAGCCGCCAGCGACGTGTTGCAGGAATGCGTTGGGCGTGTTTCTGTCCCTCGTCGCTTCGCTCTGCCTATGCGCGAAATCTGGGATTTGCAGGCGCGTTTTATGCGGCGCGGCGGACGTCGCCCTCACGCGCTGCTCGCCCATCCGCGCTTTCGTGCAGCCTTTGATTTCCTGAGTCTGCGCAGTCAGAGCGGCGAAATATCTGCTACTTTGGTGGAATGGTGGGAACAATTCCAGACCGCAGATCATGATGGTCGACGTATCCTCATCGAACAGGCCCGCCTCGAAGAAACCGGACAGGAAGCAGCGCTGGGACCACTCCCAGCAACATCACGTCACCGTCCCCGGCGACGGCGACGGCGCGGTAATCGCCCTGATCAGGGCGATGCGGCCCAGCCGGGCGGCGCAGACGACAGCCATGACGACGGACAAAGCGACAGCGATTAATCCGGATCCCCGCATTTCCATGGGACATGACGCTCTGGATGCACAGAGTGCCGCTCCAAGTGCAGACCCATTACCCGCCACACAAATTCACCAGATGCTGCAACAGCAATGGGGAGACGCGCTGCTCCAGCGCCTGCACGTCATCGGCAGGATTGCTGCGAACCTTGGCACACCGGCCTATCTTGTCGGCGGCTGCGTCCGCGATTTTCTGCAAAACCACCCCGTGCCAGATATCGACCTGGCCATTGAGGGCGATGTCCGCGCCGTCGCCGAGGCTTGTTCCGCGGAACTGTCCGGCGTGCAATGTACCTATCATGCGCATTTCGGCACCGCCATTCTCCAGTATCCCGATGGCTTCCAGCTGGATCTGGCGCGTTGCCGGATAGAACATTATCCGGCGCCAGCCGCGCTGCCTGAGGTGCAGCCTGCTGCTATTCAGACAGACTTGATCCGCCGTGATTTCACCATCAACGCCATGGCCATCTCCCTGGATCCGGAAAAGTTTGGTGACTTTCTGGACCCCTATGGAGGCCGTGCAGATCTCCAGCGGCGTCTGCTGCGCGTGCTCCATCCCCATTCTTTTCTGGACGACCCCACTCGTATTCTGCGCGGGCTGCGTTTCGCCGTGCGTTTCCAACTCCAACTGGAAGCCAACACGCGCGGTCTGCTGGAGGAGGCATTAACCCAGGATATTTTCGCCCGACTCAGCGGCGCGCGCTTATGGCGTGAACTGAAATATCTACTTGAACTCAGCGACCTCCCGGCGGTCTTGGAAGAGCTGGGTGCCTGGCAGTTATGGCCACTGTTGCGCCCGGCACCGCTGGAAGTGGAGTCGCTCCTTGCCAAAATACGGCGTGGTCAACAGGGAATCCACTGGCTTCACTGCCACCTCCCTGACGAGAAACTTTGCGACACCGCCGTTTTGCTGACTATACTCTGGCGGGATATCCCTTGGGCGGAGGCGGAGAAACGCTTACACTATTGGCCGGTGGCCGATGGGCGTTATATTCTGAACGATCTGCACCGGCTGTCAAAAATACCGGCAGCCCTGGCGGCGGCAAGTCACCCCAGTGCAGTGGCGCAGTTATGGGAATCGCTGTCGCTGCCAGGCATACTGGCGCTACTTGCAGAGTACCCGGAAAGCGCTACCATCACCGAAAGTGGTCGCTACTACTTGCTGAAACAGCGTGGCCTGACATCACCGCTCAATGGCAAGGATCTGCAAGCCATGGGCTTGGCGCCCGGGCCACAGCTTGGTAAGGTACTGCGCCGCCTGCATGATGCCCGCCTGGATGGCACGATTAAAGACAAGGAAACCGCCCGACAATGGCTTATCAGACAAGGCATCCTGCCGTCCATCCAACCGTAATCGCCTGGATCAGTATTGGCAGCAACCTGGACCTGCCCGTGGCACAGGTGCGACATGCGTTGGGGGCCCTGGCCACAGTACCGGAAAGCACCCTCCTGTGGCAGTCCCGTCTCTACCAGACAGCACCTGTGGGCGGCATCACCCAGCCTGCGTTCATCAATGCGGTCGCCCGCCTGCAAACTGCATTGCAACCCCGCGCCCTCCTCAGCCATCTGCAAACGCTGGAGGCAGCCGCTGGACGTCACCGCGCCGACGAAATTTACTGGGGTCCCCGGGTGCTGGACCTCGACCTGCTGAGTTACGGGACTACCCATTCTACGGATCCGGAACTCATCCTGCCCCATCCCCGTCTGCACGAGCGGGCCTTCGTGCTCATCCCCCTTGCCGAGTTTGATCCGGAACTGATCATTCCCGGCTGCGGGTGCATCGCCGATCACCTGCCTGCTGTGGCCGGACAGTCCATTACCCGTATCCCTGACAGCACTTGGGAAACGTCCGCGTGCAACGCCCGTTCTGCCCAAGCATGACCAATCCGCGTATCATCAGTATTGAAGGTCCGATGGGCGCTGGCAAAACCAGTCTGGCACGGCAACTGGGCCATGCCTTGGGTGGACAAATCATTCTCGAAGCACCCGCCCAAAACCCCTTTCTCTGCCGTTTCTACCAGGGTCCGGGCGCAGCGCTGGCGACGGAGTTGCAGTTTTTAATGCAACGCCGGGCACAGTGGCAGCAGCACCCAGGCAATAAACATTGGATCATCAGCGACCACAGTGCGCGCAAAGACGAAATTTTTACCCCTCTTACACTGGATACAGAAGAACTTCGTCTTTTTCACGCTTTGCGCGTGGCTCTGGACTACCATCCCGCACCGGCAGACCTGATGATATTCCTGGAGGCGCCACTACCGATCCTGCTGGAGCGCATCCGGACCCGTGGAGATGCCTACGAACAGGCACTGACAGCGGATTATCTGGAGCGGGTGCAGACGGCTTACCGTGCGTGGCAGGCGGTCTATTCCTGGCCCTGCCTGAATATCGACTCGGCGCAGGTGGATTTTGTCCACAATCCGC
The DNA here is from genome assembly GCA_018853935.1 of Acidithiobacillus ferrivorans. Classification (GTDB taxonomy): domain Bacteria; phylum Pseudomonadota; class Gammaproteobacteria; order Acidithiobacillales; family Acidithiobacillaceae; genus Acidithiobacillus; species Acidithiobacillus ferrivorans. The sequence goes on along the minus strand of JAAOMR010000087.1, from coordinate 1,474 downwards.
GGCACACTGAGCAGTTGATCGATACCGTCAGGTATCGGTTGAAAGAGACTGAGGAGCGAGATGCATAAGAAAATTGCCCGCTGGGTGCAGGACAAGCAAAACGGCATCAAACGCGCCGTAGTTACGGCCTATGACTATCCTTTCGCCCGTTGCGCGGCAGAAGCGGGGGTGCATGGCATACTGGTAGGTGATTCTCTCGGCATGGTGGTCACCGGTGCCGACGACACCCTCGGTGTTACGCTGGAGCAGATGGTCTATCACACCCGGATGGTGGCGCGGGGGGCTGGGGACTGCCTAGTATTTGCCGATCTGCCCTTCGGGACTTACGAAAAGGGTCCGGAGCAGGCCTGGGATGCGGCAGTAGCCCTGCTGCGCGCCGGTGCCGATGTCATCAAGCTGGAAGGGGGTGCGGAGATGGCGCCTACGGTGGCCTTCTGCGCGGAGCGGGGCGTCAATATCTGCGCCCATATCGGCCTGACTCCCCAGCGGGTGCGGCAGTGGGGCAGTTTTCAGCGGCAGGGTACCGACGCGGATAGTGCGCGCCGCTTGCAGACCGATGCCGGAGCACTGGTGGAAGCGGGCGCCCGCTTCGTCGTTTTGGAAGCGGTCCCCGATGCGCTGGCGGCGAATATTACCCGCGATATCGCCATACCCACGATCGGCATCGGTGCCGGACCGGATACCGATGCCCAGGTGCTGGTGATGCACGATCTGTTGGGGCTCAGCGCGAAAAGCCCACCCTTTGCACGGCGTTATATTGAAGGCAGTCAGATCATGCGTGAAGCCCTCGCCGAGTATGTGCGAGACGTGGGCAACCATGAGTTTCCCCCGCGTCGTAAGTGCTGACATGGCGATTTTCAAGGATATTGCCAGCCTGCGCCAATGGCGCCAAAGTCTGCGTGGCACTCTGGCCCTGGTGCCCACCATGGGCAACCTGCACGATGGCCACCTCGCGCTGGTGAAACTCGCTGCCACCCGGGCCGAACAGGTGCTGGTCAGTATCTACGTCAATCCGTTGCAGTTCGGCCCCCGGGAGGACTTTGTGAATTATCCGCGCACTCTCGATCGGGACTTGCAGCGTCTGCAAGAGGCGGGTTGCCAGACCGTATTTACCCCGGATGACGGATTGATGTATCCGCGCGGACGCCAGGATATCAGCGTCGTTATGCCGCCGCACAGCTTGAGCAAGGTGCTTTGCGGGGCCAGTCGTCCCGGTCACTTCGTCGGGGTCTGCACCGTACTCAGCAAACTGCTGCATATGGCCTCACCAGAAATACTCATTCTTGGCGAGAAAGACTATCAGCAACTGCGCATCGTTCAGCAGATAGTGGCCGACTTGAACCTCAATGTGCAGGTCTTGCCGGGGCCCCTGCAGAGAGAGGCCGACGGGCTCGCCTACAGTTCGCGCAACACCTTTCTGAGTCTGGCAGAGCGGCAGGTCGCGCCGCTGCTCGCAGCAACACTCTTCGACCTT
>JAAOMR010000869.1 GCA_018853935.1 Acidithiobacillus ferrivorans | reverse complement strand
CCAGCGCCACGAGATCAAGGGTTTCCTCCAGCATTTCCCGACCTACCCATTCCGGATGGGTCAGATGCAGGGCCAGCAGCAGATACCACGCCACCCCCGCGCCACAGGTGGACTTCCAGGGAAAAGGGCAACCCGGCTGGTTCGGGTTCACGATCACGTCAGCGAGTGGGCGAGTCGGTCCCGCCAGGTGATGATCGGTGACGATGACGGCCATACCCCGCGCCTTCACCGCCGCAATACCCGCATGGG
>JAAOMR010000868.1 GCA_018853935.1 Acidithiobacillus ferrivorans | reverse complement strand
CCAGTTTCACGGGGATATCCGCGTTATAAAGGGCTGCCGCACAAAACACGATAATCGCTGCATGCGTCAATATATAGCCAACGCGGCTATAGCGGCCCTTGCGACCAAGAATGGCCATACTGCCATCGCCACGGTCGTGCAATTTCGGTCGATAGCCGCGCCCACGCAGAACGGCTGTCACCATATGCGTTGCAGAATCCATAGGCAGCGACGAAATGATTTCCGTTTTATTGGCCATACCCAGCGGGT
>JAAOMR010000867.1 GCA_018853935.1 Acidithiobacillus ferrivorans | reverse complement strand
GCCTTTGCGGGACTGGAACTGGAACAGATGCGGGAACAGGATTTCGCCTTCAGATTAGGACCGAGACTGAACGCGGCGGGACGGCTGGCCGACATGCAGACCGGCATTCGCCTGTTACTGAGCCGGGATGCGGAGAACATTGAAAACTGGTCGCGCTTTCTGGAAACCGTCAATGCGCAGCGCAAGGAAATACAGGCGCACATCGAGCGGGAAGCCATCCAGATCACTGAAAGTTTGAGCGATACGGGC
>JAAOMR010000866.1 GCA_018853935.1 Acidithiobacillus ferrivorans | reverse complement strand
GTTCAGCGCCCTACGTCAGGTGTTCCGCAAGACCCGCCATACGACCGATGTGGAAGCGCTGATCCGAGTGATGGTCCTCAACCGGCTCTGCGATCCCGAATCGAAACTGGGCGTACTGCGCTGGGTGGAAACCGTCGCCTTGCCGGATGTCACCGTGACAGCGATTACCCACCAGCAACTCCTGCGCAGCATGGACGCCCTGATGGAGCAACAGAGTGCCGTAGATGCTGTGGTAGCCGGACTGTTGCG
>JAAOMR010000865.1 GCA_018853935.1 Acidithiobacillus ferrivorans | reverse complement strand
TTTGGCAACAGGAGGTTACCCATCCCATGAACGCCGAAGAACAGCAGGCCATGGAACAAATCGATACTTTTCTCAAAGACCCGAAATCCATCAGTGAGGTACACAAGCAGCAATGGATTGCCCAGGCCATTGTAGTAAGCAACAAAACACTGGAAATGATGCAACCCTACTTTCGTGTCGATCCCGTGCTGGCGGTGCAATGGCAGCAAAAGGATCTGTTGTCGGACATGATTCGTCAAACCATGATGATCAATCGGGACAA
>JAAOMR010000864.1 GCA_018853935.1 Acidithiobacillus ferrivorans | reverse complement strand
TTCACGGTGATGATGATTTAAAAAACACCCCCATTGGCATTGTAAAATATCTATCAACTCACCGCCAACGGGGGTGTTAAAATTACCGGGCTGAACTGGTTTTCGGTCAAAAATGACGGCGGACACAGTCCGCCGGGGTTTCTTTACGGTGGTTTTTTGTTCGGTGATGGATGTCTGCGGGTCGTCTGTATGTGGTTTCCGTGTCCTGCGGGCGCGTCGGGTGCGTCCGGGTATCAGGATACGGTTTTTCAGTGTCTTTTTACCGGATTGCGGATACGGGTTTCCCTCCGGCGTAATCTCCCGGATGCGTTGATGGTATTGATGGTATGTGACTTGTCGGCTAGTACGTGGTGACGGTTCCATCCGGCCAGCGCCACCGCCCGCAGCCTGCGCGGGCGTCCTTGGCACCGGGGTCCAGCGGTTCCAACATCTTCGCCAGGATAGCCACGGCTTCAATCCAGTCTGTGTGATCGCTGATCTGGCGGGCGTATTTTTCCGGGTCAGCATAAAATGCAGTCTCCAAACCCGGCATTTTTGGACTGGATGGCGCCATGATCCAGACCATGATCTTGTCGGCCA
>JAAOMR010000863.1 GCA_018853935.1 Acidithiobacillus ferrivorans | reverse complement strand
TACTGAACGGAATATCCGTGCGCAAATCATGCAACAGTTCCGCCATCGTCGCGGATTCCGGACGAGTAACGCCCAGGTTGACGATCATGGGCACAAAATAACCTGAGCCAGAACGGACAATACCTCCTTTCAGATTTTCCATGTCTTCCGGTACCACGGATTCCGCTATACGCGATGGTTGCACCAACAGTTTTCCATCCACAACACGCGGTTGCGGTGTTCTATTCACGGAGTACGGATGCTGGTGAT
>JAAOMR010000862.1 GCA_018853935.1 Acidithiobacillus ferrivorans | reverse complement strand
CGGGATCGAGGTGGTGCGTGGCGGTGGTGGTGTTAGGGTGAAAGGAAGAGGGAAGGGCGCAACACTACTGTTCATCTCTCCGTTCCCGGTGCCGGTCTCCATGTGGCATCCCTGGTATCGTGGCTATGGTTATGTCCGCGCGGACGGCGTGGGCTACGAGGCGGGGTGGTGGGAGCCGGTACGCAAGGTCGATGGTGTGCGGGCCTGGGCGTCGATCTGCTATGATCAACTCTTGCCATGGGTATGGATGGAAGGCGTGGTGCAGCG
>JAAOMR010000861.1 GCA_018853935.1 Acidithiobacillus ferrivorans | reverse complement strand
CTTTAGCCCGCTGCGCCATCAGATAACCCCGCAACTGAGCGCACAGGGCCTGTCCCTGTCTCCCTACACGGCCTCCAGTGGCAGTAATATCGCGGGATCGGTCAATGTGGTGCTGACACAGCGGCTCAGTACCCACTGGTACCTCGATGCGGGCGCTTCCTATCAGGCTAACCCCGCTTTTCAACAGGCCCAGGCAGGGCTCGATATCCGCTATGTCTTTGGTGAAAACCATGCCCGCACCTTTATACCCGCTCAGTATGTGGCTG
>JAAOMR010000860.1 GCA_018853935.1 Acidithiobacillus ferrivorans | reverse complement strand
TCCAGATCTGGCTACCAGCATGAATATCCAGCAACTGGAAGATGGCCTGATCATGGATAACAACGGAATCTACAGCTACCACCTGAAACCGCTCATGATGGCCGAGCAGAGCAAAAACAGGGCCGCGAACAAGACCTATTTCCAGGCGCTAATGATGCACATGAACGCCATGGCCAAGGCGCAACAGGAAGCCCGTGCCCGGCTATTCGAGACGCAGAATTCGCAGATGCCGCCTTCGATGCCCTGCGCGAGCAGTACCTGCACCGGACAGACGACCCTGTCCCACGCGGTGGCCGGCGGTTCCGGCGTCTTTGGCCTGGATAACAACGTCAGCGGTTACACTCCGCTCAGTACCACCATCGATGAAAATCTGGTGTCCCAGGCGAGCGCCAGGCAACCCCTGAAAACCTACGCCACGCAATGTACGAATTTCGCGTCGGCCAAAGAAATCGCCGACGGCGTTTGCCCCGATCCCGTCAGCGCCACGCCCAATCTTGATATTTTAGGCAGCACCCTGCTGGATATGCCCCCCGTCGGTCACGATGAAACCCACCAGACGCTGGACAATCAGGCACTGAACCAGTTGGTCGCCAATCTGGTACAGGCACCTCCCATCGGCAAGCGCCACAAGGCGTATTACAAGACCATCGCGGGACAGGCCGAGGAAGGCAAGATGTTCTCGACGCGAGCGCGAATTTCCCTGTCGCGTACCGTACTGGCGCAAATCGCCGCCATGAACACTCAAAACACGGGTTTCGGGACGGATTTCGCCAAAGCCCTCAATAAAAAGCTGATCGTGCCAACGCCCATTGCGGCCAATGCCTCGCTCATGCAGGCACTGGCCTGGGAGGATCAGGCCACCTACGGCAACCGCAAGTGGTATCAGCAGATTGCGAAGATGAGTAAGTCGGCACTCGCCAAGGAACACATCATTTTGCAGGCGCAGCAACTACAGTACCAGTTTATCGCGTTTCGTCAGCGTACCAACATCGAGGCACTGCTGGCGACGCTACTGGCGGAAAAAACCGATGGGATTCAAAAACAGGTCAACCGGTCCATCGTCAATAATGTCGCCAGCGGTCCGGCCAGTTAACGGGAGAACGTTTATGGAACACGATCAT
>JAAOMR010000086.1 GCA_018853935.1 Acidithiobacillus ferrivorans | reverse complement strand
GAAATCCATGACGACATCATGGCTGCGGGTCCGGGCCTGCAACGCAGCGACCTCCGGCTCCAGACAAAAAAGACGGGCGATAAATTGTTCAAGATGCGGCGCAAGTCGTAATAAAAACTCACTCTGGGCCTTATCGGTGGGCTGATCTCCTGCCGCACGGTAGATCTGCAAGTTTTCCGCCATGGTCTTGTCCTTTTCCGCCAGGGATCGAAGAAATTCTCGATCCAGGCGCCCAAGACCTTCAGAAGTAAAAAGTTCTTTGTATTCAAAGTTAAATGGGTTAAGCACCATGATCTCCAGAGTCATACCGGCGACTACACTGCGGCCAGCTTTCATCAAACTGTCATATTTTGCTGGCAATATAGGGTTATGTCACCTTTTCAGGATGGCCCTATGGCCCATTATCGCAGCATATTTCTATCGGACGTCCATCTCGGCACCCGCGGCTGTCAGGCGGAGAGCCTTTTGGACTTCCTGCGCCACAACTCCTGCCAGCAGCTCTATCTGGTCGGCGACATCATCGATCTGTGGCGCCTCAAAGTGCGCTGGTACTGGCCGCGCAGCCATAATACGGTGGTCCAGAAGGTGCTCCGTCTGGCCCGCTCAGGGGTAATAGTACGTTATGTCTGCGGCAACCATGATCCCGTCTACGAATTACTCTCCGACTACGTGCAAAACCAGGGCAACGCCCTTGCCCTTGGCGATATTGCCATCCTCCGGGAAGCTGTCCATGAGACCGCGGATGGCAAAAGGCTCTGGGTCATCCATGGTGATCAGTTTGATGCCGCCATGCGCTATGCCACCTGGCTCATTCGTATGGGCGATCATGGCTATACCCTGTTGCTCTGGAGCAACCGGCTGCTGCAAAGCGCGTTCCGGCGCCTGGGCCTGCGTCGCCACTGGTCCCTGAGTGCTTACATCAAGTACCGGGTAAAAAAAGCGGTACAGTTTATCAACGACTACGAACACCTGCTGGCCGAAGAAACCTCACGCCGCGGTTACGCTGGCGTGATCTGCGGCCATATCCACCATGCCGAGCAAAAAACCATCGATGGCATCCTCTATTACAACGACGGCGACTGGGTCGAGAGCTGTACCGCACTGGTCGAACATACCGACGGGCGCATGGAAATCATCCATTGGCCCATACCCCTGCGTTTTGATCAGCATGTTGCCGCGTAATCAGATATCGAGTCGTGATACGAAACGTGCATTTTCCTCAATAAAGCGGCGACGCGGTTCCACGGCATCGCCCATGAGCATGGAAAAGACCTCGTCGGCAGCGATGGAGTCTTCCACATCCACCCGCACCAGACGCCGGTTTTCGGCGTTCATGGTGGTCTCCCAAAGCTGTTCCGGATTCATTTCACCCAGACCCTTGTAGCGCTGAATCTCGATACCCCGACGGGCGTCAGCCAGAAGCCAGTCCATAGCCGCACGGAAACGGCTGACGGTAACCCCTCGCTCGCCGCGTTCCATACGCGCACCCAGGTGGATATTACCTTCAATCACTCGTGCGTAGTCGGCCAGATGCCGGTATTCACCACCGGCAAAGAAATCCTGATCAAAGAAACGCACTTCCTGGCTGCCGTGATGTTCGCGGCGAACCACCAGGCGCAAAGCCTCTGCTTCACCCACCCGCTCCACCGTGTAATGTTCGGCGGGCAGGGCGTTGAGCTCCAATGCCGCGCGGAGTTGTTCCGCAAAATCGTCCCAGGCGGCGCTATCCGCCGACTCCGAAACGACAGGCGGCAACGTAGCCAGGGCCCAGAGCAGGGTACCGGGATAGCGCCGCTCCAGGCGCTGCACCAAAGCCTCGATATTCTGGTATTGACGCATCATGCCGGCCAGTTGCTCTTCAGTTACCGGCTCAGCATCCGCCGCAGGACGGAATTGGGCGCCCTGCATAGCAATTTCGCGCAGGTAGGCGGCCAGTTCGGTGTCGTCCTTGATGTAGCGTTCATCCTTGCCTTTCTTGACCTTGTAGAGAGGTGGCTGGGCGATATAAATATGGCCGCGCGCCACCAGTTCGGGCATCTGCCGGTAGAAGAAGGTCAGCAGCAGGGTGCGGATATGGCTGCCGTCGACATCCGCATCGGTCATGATAATGACGCGGTGATAACGCAGCTTCGCCACATCAAAATCCCCAGCGCCAATACCGGTACCCAAGGCCGTAATGAGGGTACCGATCTCATCCGACGAGAGCATTTTGTCAAAACGCGCCCGTTCCACATTGAGGATTTTACCCTTCAGGGGCAGGATAGCCTGATGCCGACGATCACGGCCCTGTTTGGCAGAGCCGCCGGCGGAATCGCCCTCCACCAGATAAATTTCGCACTTGGCCGGATCTTTCTCCTGGCAGTCGGCCAGCTTGCCGGGGAGGTTGGCGATATCCAGCGCACCCTTGCGGCGCGTCAGCTCCCGTGCCCGGCGAGCGGCTTCCCGCGCCCGTGCCGCTTCGACGATTTTGGCGGCAATGGCCTGCGCCTCTTTGGGGTGCTCATCCAAAAATATCGTCAATGCCTCGGACATGGAGGACTCCACGATCGGTTTGACCTCGCTGGAAACCAGCTTTTCCTTGGTCTGCGAAGAAAATTTGGGGTCCGGTACCTTGACGGAAAGCACCGCTGTCAGGCCTTCACGCGTATCTTCGCCACTCACCACCACCTTAGCCTTGGCGATGATGCCCTCCCGTTCCATATACTGATTCAGAGTACGGGTCAGCGCACCGCGAAAGCCCGCCAGATGCGTGCCCCCATCGGCCTGGGGAATATTGTTGGTGAAGCAGAGCACCGCCTCGTTATAGCCTTCATTCCATTGCAGGGCGGCTTCAACGATAATACCGTCGCGCTCGCCGGTGAGGGTGATCACACTGGGATGAATGGCGGTTTTGCTGCGGTTGAGATGCTCCACAAAGGCGCGGATACCACCTTCATAATGGAAAATTTCTTCCCGTCCGCCCCGTTCATCCAGCAGGGTGATGTGCACGCCGGAATTGAGAAAAGCCAGTTCGCGCAAACGTTTCGCGATAATCTCGAAGTGGAAATGGGTATCGGCAAAAACCTGGGGCGAAGGTTTGAAGCGGATGATACTGCCATGTTTGCGTGACGCCTCGCCACGCGCAACCGGTGCCTGGGGTTCGCCATCATGATATTCCTGGGTCCAGACATAGCCATCGCGGAATATACGCAACTGAAGCATTTCTGAAAGCGCGTTCACGACCGAGACACCGACGCCGTGCAGACCGCCGGAGACCTTGTAGGCATTGTCATCAAACTTACCACCGGCATGCAGTACGGTCATGATGACTTCGACAGCAGAACGCCCCTCTTCGGCGTGAATGTCGACCGGAATGCCGCGACCGTTATCGCTGACGCTGACCGATTCATCATCATGGATGGTAACGACGATGGCGTCGCAATAACCGCCGAGCGCCTCGTCGATGGCGTTGTCCACCACTTCAAAAACCATGTGGTGCAGACCGCTGCCATCATCGGTATCACCGATATACATGCCGGGGCGTTTGCGTACTGCTTCCAGCCCTTTCAACACCTGGATACTGGTAGAATCGTATATTCCCGTCATGATGCTGTTTCCTTCTCAAGCTGGCCTGCGGCCAGACAAAAATGACCACCACGACTCACCGCCGCCGGAATCTGTCCGGCGGCGGTGACGGCAGCAAAGACCTGCACACCCAGCAGATCAAGTTCTTTCACCCACCAATCTCGCGCTGAAGCATCGAGCTCCGCCGCAAAATCGTCAATCAGTATGGTCGGCAGGGGCAAGCCTGCCTGCTTCAGGATTTTCACCTGCGCCAGGCGATAGGCCAGACCCAATACCCGCAACTGGCCGCGCGAAAGGATATCCAGTGCCGCTTTGCCGCGCACCCGAAACGCCAGATTGGCACGGTGCGGGCCGCTGTGGGTATAACCCATTTCGCGATCCTGTTCCTGATCCCGCAGCAGGCAGTCGCTTAAGGTCAAGCCCTCTTTCCAGCCACTGTGCAGATGCAGGCTGAGTCCGGAAAGTGACCCGGGCCAACGTTCCCAGAGGGTGGCAAGCTCGGGCTGCACCGTGGCCAGATGCGCTTGCCGCCGCTGCTGGATTTCTTCACCGGCGGCAATGACGCCGTCATCCCAGGGTTGCTGACCATAACCGCTTTTCAGCCAGGCGTTGCGCTGTTGCAAAGCCCGCCGGTACTGGCGAAACACCGTGCCATAGTAGTGATCTGCGTAATAAATGCCCCAGTCCAGTACACGTCGGCGGTCTTCCGCCGTTCCCGCAACAAAATGGCTGTTGTCATCGTGCAGGCTTTGCAGTGGCAGAATGTCGAGCAGCATCCAGGCTGAACCGAGCGATTCACCATCATAGCGTATTTCCCGCGTCTCGCCACGCCGACGCAGGGCGAGAAAATGATCGGGGAGGTGGGCGCTGACCAGATATTCGTTGTCATCCTCCCGCTGCACATGGCGGGGATTGCGTCGCCAGCTTTGCCCCGTGCCGAGGATATGGATGGCCTCCAGCACCGAGCTTTTTCCGGCACCATTGGCACCGATCAGCCAATTCCACTGTTGATCCGCTTTCAAATCCAGGGTTTCTATGCAACGCACCGATTGGATATGCAGAGCCTCCAGGGGCATCTCAGAGACGGACAGGCATAATGATATACAGGGGGTTATCTCCATCTATCGGAGTAAAAACAGCGCTGCTGTCGCTATCCTTGACGCGCATCCGCAAACTTTCCTGGGCGAATATCTGGGTGGTATCCGTGAGATAACGACTGTTGAAAGCGATATCCAGAGTGTCATTCTGATATTCAACAGGGATTTGGATTTCGCCTTCTTCCTGTTCCTCGTTGCAGCTGCGCAGGGTCATCTGATTGTTGCTGAGGTGTAGGTGGGTGGTCGGATTACGGTCGCTAACCAGGACATCACATTGTTGCAAGGCGCTTTTGAAGGTCTGGCGGTCGAGTATGGCGAAGCGAGGATGTCCTTGGGGAATCACTCGTCGGTAATCGGGATATTTGGCGTCGATGAGTTTGCAGGCGAATTGTTGCGTGCCATCGTTGAGCAGGAAGCCGGTGTCCGACATCTCCAATGCGATATCGCCATCATCAAGAATCCGCAGCAGTTCGAGAACGGCTTTGCGCGGAAGAATAGCCTGGTAGCTCCCGCTTTCCAGGTTGTTGGCAAAAGGCAGGGTCATCATGGCCAGGCGATGACCGTCTGTGGCTACGAGACGCAGTTCCTGGCCTTCGACCTCGATGAGGACGCCGTTCAAAAAGAGCCGTGCATCATTCTGTGCCATGGTGTTAGCGGTGACGGCAAGCGCTTCGCGAAAGGCTTTGGCATTGCAGTTACCCTGACAACGACTGCTGTGCGTACTGAGATACGGAAATTGATCGGCGGGCAACACATGCAGGGTGAAGCGACTTTTAGCGGCTTTTAGGAGCAGTTTTTCCCCGTCCTTATGAAATTCTATGGGGGTGTGTTCGGGTAAAGCGCGGCAGATATCATAGAGCTTGCGGGCGGGCACAGCACAGGTGCCCGGAACATCTACCGGATGGTCCAAGTCGGCGGAAAGCTGTACTTCCAGATCCGTGGCGACGAAGCGGCAATGTTGCCCTGCGGCTTCGATGAGGACATGGGCAAGAATGGGCTGTACCGGTCGCCGGTCGGCAATGTTTGCCATATTCGCCAGAATAGGCAGGAGATCTTCACGATCTATGGTGATTTTCATCAGGGTTTGCTCCTTGAGTGCCAGGTCTGAAAAGGGGCTGATCGGGCCGCTTTATATATATAATTTATATTTTTCCTTTTAACTACTATTATTATTAATGGCCGGGTAGCCTGTGGAAACGTGCTATAACCCATTACTCTGGATAGACTAATGGGCTTTGACAAGCTGTCGGCAAGCTGTGGATAAGCCGGTATGCTTGGGGATAAAAAAGGGCCCTCTTTTTTATACAGAGTCGGCACAGAGGTTATACAGGGTCTTATCCACAGCTTGTGCGAGTGCTGGATCATGCGCCGAGAATCCGTAGCAGATTGCGGTAATCTTCATCCATCTGGGTGTCTTCCTGACGTAATTTGTCGATCTGGCGGCAGGCGTGGAGGACGGTGGTATGATCGCGGCCGCCGAAGGCCTCGCCGATTTCCGGCAGACTATGGTTGGTAAGTTCCTTGGTCAGGCACATGGCTACCTGGCGGGGCCGGGCGATGTTGCGACTGCGCCGTTTGGACTGCATGTCGGAGCCGCGAATATGAAAATACTCGGCCACGACTTTCTGGATGTTGTCGAGGCTGACCATGCGCTTCTGCACGTCGATCAGGTCACGCAGGGCCTCGCGGGCGGTATCCAGGTTATAAGGCTTGTGGGTGAAGTTGACATGGGCGATGATCCGACGCAGTGCCCCTTCCAGTTCGCGGACATGGGAGCGGATTTTCTCGGCGATGAAAAAGGCCACCTCTTCAGGCAGATCGATGCCGCTTTCTTCCGCTTTGCAGAGGACAATGGCCATGCGTGTTTCGAGATCATGGGGCTGGATGGCGACCGTCAGCCCCCAGCCGAAGCGTGATTGCAGGCGCTCTTCCAGGCGGTCCACCTCTTTGGGATAGCGGTCGCAGGTGATAATAATCTGCCGACCGCCGTCAAAGAGGGCGTTGAAGGTGTGGAAAAACTCTTCCTGGGTACGATCCTTGCCAGCAAAAAACTGGATGTCGTCGATGAGCAGGGCATCCAGTTTGCGGTAGCGCTGCTTGAAGTCATTGATGGTGTTGTGTTGCAGGGAGCGCACCATGTCCATGATGAAGCCTTCGGAAGTAACGTAGAGCACCTTGGCATTGGCATCGCGTTGGAGAATGGCATTTCCTACCGCTTGCATGAGATGCGTCTTGCCCAGTCCAACGCCGCCATAGATATACAGAGGGTTGTAGGATTTCCCCGGATTTTTGGCGACCTGCAGGGCTGCTGCCACGGCCAACTGATTGGATTTTCCAGCGACGTAGGACTTGAAGGAAAAGCCCGGGTTGAGCCGGTTGCCATTGCGAGGATCGGTGATCGAAGGAGTGGCTGGAGTAGCTGCTACCGGGGCTATGGCCGCCGCGCCGTCGGTGCTGAGCTCCAGGCGAAGCATCATTCCGGGTGCAAGCTCGCCGAGTACTGCTTCCAGTAGGTCTATCAGCCTTTCCCGCACCCATTCCATGACGAAGGTATTGGGTGCGAAAAGGTGCAGCTCGTTACCATGCAACTCGCCACGAAGGGGGCGCAGCCAGGTATTGAACTGCTGGGCGGTGGTTTGTTCTTGCAACTGCACACACAGCGCCGCCCATAAGGCGTCGCCGTTGCGCAGCGCGGATGGCGCTGGATGACTACTCATGCGTAACCTGGTCAGAGGGTCTAAAGGTGAACAGTGCCGTACCCCCTGTCGCTACCACGTTCTGTGTCATGCGGTAGCGGAGTGGGCTCACTCCCCGCAACGGGAAGGGCATTTCATCATAATTCTCCGTCGATGGAGTATATCCAAGTGTGGCGCTGCATGCCAGCATATCCTCAGTATGGGCGATTTTTCGGCGGAGATGGATTTTCTGCTGAAATAGCGGCGTTATCATACCACAAAATTGCTATTTATTTTGTAACATATTGTTTATATAATGGTTATAGTAAAAAATTTTGTTGAAAATTATTATGTTATATAATGGATTAGCGGTTCGCTGTATAGTCGGCATAATGATTTCGGCGAATACGATTTTTATGGAGCATTCTAGATTAGCATATAACAAAATATTTTCTATTAATGAAACGGATTTTGGGCGAGGCCATGCACTACCCGCTGGCGAGACGGTTGTCGGCGAACAAGGTAGCGGCAAACATGCGGCGAGCCATGACCGGGGCTCTGCTCCGGCGGTATGAAAAACGCGCAAGACAGACACAAACGAGGACGAATCTTAGCCGCGATGACAACCAAAATCGTGCCCGGCGTGATAAAGTTTTCCACAAAGAGGCTAAACGGCAGTTACCTGGACTTGTTCGGAATCATGTTTCAGTAGTTTATGTAATCTATTGTAGTAAATAGTGTTTTATTGTTGCACGATGTTTTCTGCTCGGCGTTGGTACGCCACGGCTATGACGAAACCCCCCCAGCCAATAAAATATCCACAAAGTTATCCACAGGCTGTTCAGGGTCCTTGCTCCAGAACCCTCCTGTCGGGCGAGCGCGGAGCAGCAAGGCCTTCCGGACGTTCAGGCGCAGTTTGAGGAATCACAGGCGGATCAGGCTGAGGAACCGTTGTGAACCTTCCTTGGGTCAGAAGTTTTATGCGCGGTGATCGGCGACGGTTACCGGATCCTGATAACGCGAGGGATGACGACGCCGCAAATGGCATTGACAAAGCACTAAATCTGGTAGAAGGTATTAAAAATATATCCACATCCTGTTATATTTATGTATTCAGGTGTAGTCGGCTTTGCAGGATGGAGTTTTTCGCCACATGCAGGGGTATCCTAATGCGCAATACAGACTGGTTAACAGCCGCCGGCGTGGGGCTGTTGGTAATTAAACGAAACGGTACAAGAACACCTTTCGATCCAGATCGAATTTGCTCAGCCATCACCCGGGCGGGACGTGCGGCGGATGAATTTGATGCCAGTGTCGCTGGGCGAATTACGGAAGTGGTTTTGAATAGGTTGCAGCCCCTCGTTATCGACCGTGACCCCACGATTGAACTGATTCAAGATCATGTCGAATTAACATTGATGGATGAAGGCTTCTACCGCACTGCCCGCGCCTATATCGCTTACCGTGAACAGCATCAACGCTTGCGCAGGGATCGTCTGACCGTGGTGGATGCCGTTTCCTCGGTAAATGAGTACCTGGATCGGGAGGATTGGCGAATCAACGCGAATGCCAATCAAGGTTATTCGTTGGGTGGCCTGATTCTGAACGTCGCGGGGAAGGTAACCGCCAATTACTGGTTGAGTCATGTCTATCCGGATGAAATTGGTGCCGCTCACCGTGCGGCGGATATACATATCCATGATCTCGATATGCTGGCCGGTTATTGTGCCGGATGGTCGCTGCGAACCTTGTTGCAAGAGGGTTTTAACGGCGTGCCAGGGAAGGTGGAAGCGGCACCTCCCCGTCACTTGTCCAGTGCTGTGGGGCAAATGGTAAACTTTCTGGGCACCTTGCAGAACGAATGGGCAGGCGCGCAGGCTTTTAGTTCCTTTGACACCTATCTGGCACCGTTTGTCCGCAAGGATGGGCTTTCCTATGACGCGGTACGCCAGAATATTCAAGAGTTTATTTATAACCTGAACGTGCCTTCCCGCTGGGGCAGCCAGACCCCTTTTACCAATGTGACCTTCGATTGGGTCTGTCCTGAAGATCTTCGGGAACAGGTTCCGGTTATCGGTGGAAAGGAGATGCCATTCCACTATGGCGATCTGCAGGTGGAAATGGATTTGATCAACCGCGCCTACATCGAGGTGATGAGCGAAGGGGATGCCAAGGGCCGCGTTTTCACCTTCCCCATCCCAACCTACAACATAACATCTGATTTTCCGTGGGATTCGGAAAACGCCGAAAGACTGTTTGCCATGACGGCAAAGTACGGCCTGCCCTACTTTCAGAATTTCATTAATTCTGAACTCCAGCCCAACATGGTGCGCTCTATGTGCTGTCGGCTCCAACTCGACCTGCGCGAATTGCTCAAGCGCGGGAATGGGCTTTTCGGCTCAGCAGAGCAGACGGGTTCCATCGGTGTGGTGACCATCAATTGCGCCAGGCTGGGCTATCTCCATAAAAACGATTGCAATGGTCTCTACCAGCGCATCGATGATCTGTTGGAGTTGGCGAAAAGCAGTCTGGAGATCAAACGCAAGATCATCCAGCGCCACATGGACACGGGGTTGTTTCCCTACTCCAAACGTTATTTGGGCACGTTGCGCAATCATTTTTCTACCATTGGGATTAATGGGGTTAACGAAATGATCCGCAACTTTACGGAGGATCGGGAGGATATCACAATGACCTGGGGCCATGAGTTCGCCTTGCGGTTTTTAGATTATATCAGGAATCGTATGGTCGTCTTTCAGGAGGAAACAGGTCATATGTACAATCTGGAGGCCACGCCTGCGGAGGGCACTACCTATCGTTTCGCCAAAGAAGATCGCAAGCGATTTTCCGATATTTTGCAGGCCGGGACCTTGGATAAACCCTACTACACGAATTCTTCGCAACTGCCGGTGGGATTTACGGACGATCCGTTTGAGGCACTGGAACGACAGGAGGCTTTGCAAGCCAAATACACGGGAGGGACCGTTCTTCACCTGTATATGGGCGAGCGCCTCGCTAGTTCAGAAACCTGCAAACGCCTGGTGCGGCGCGCGCTGGAGCGATTCCGGTTGCCGTACATTACAGTTACCCCTACTTTTTCCATCTGTCCGGTGCATGGATACCTGGCGGGTGAGCAGCCATTTTGTCCCATCTGTGATCAGGAACGCATTACAGAAAAGCGGCGGCGTTCTGCGTAACCTATAAAAGGAGAATATTATGTATCCTGAGATAGCCAACGAAAGACCAATAGAACTTGAGTTGAGTGATGACGAAAGGCAACCCTGTGAGATTTGGACAAGGGTTATGGGATATCATCGCCCGACCTCGTCGTTTAATATCGGTAAGCAAGGCGAGCATTTGGAACGTAAACATTTCATCGAGACCAAGCGTTTTGATGGGGATGGCGCTCCATCGGCGCATTAGATGAGCGCCGATGTGCCCAGTAGGAGGGACATTATAGTTGACAACAAATCAATTTTATTGCCGACGGTTGCTGGCCTCTCCCAGTTTAGTACGGTAGATTATCCGGGGCATTTGTGTGCCGTAATATATACCCAAGGTTGTCCATGTCGTTGTCGTTATTGCCATAATACAAGCCTACAGCCGGGGCGGGGATCGTCAGTTATGTCATGGTCTACGGTCATGGGGTGGCTGGCGACCCGCAAGGGACTGCTGGATGCGGTAGCATTTTGTGGCGGCGAACCAACAGTCCATAAATCGTTGTTATTGGCGATTAAGCAAGTAAAGACATTGGGTTTTAATGTCGCTCTGCACACGTCGGGACTGTATCCACATAACTTTGCAAATCTGCTCCCTTATCTAGATTGGGTGGGGTTTGATGTCAAGTCACCATTTGCGCATTATCCCGATATCACCCGCGTCCCCGGAAGTGGTGGCAAGGTAAAAGAATCTCTCGAACGGATGTTGTCCAGCAATATTTCCTATGAGATCAGAACAACGATACATAATACTATTTTAAGTAGCGCAGATCTTGTTATGATGGCCCATGAGTTGCAAATGCTTGGTGTATCTCGGTGGGTGTTGCAACGCTTTAACAAGGCTGGATGTGCAGATTTAGAGTTGATTGCTGGCCATACCGCAATAGAGCGTGATCTAGTTGCGCGGTTGCGTGTCAATGTACCAAATATCTTGGTTAGATAGTGCGGTTGGTTATAGTACAATTATTGTACAGATTCCCGTCGCGCAAGTTTTATGACCTTTTCCGCTACATCAATATCTATCGATGATTCGGCGCTAAACTCTCCTGAATATGCTGACTGTTCTTGCATGAGATCGTAACAATTGGCACCAGCAATATCCAATAATAAGGCGGGCATGTTTGCTGAGCGAAATGCATATTCTCGTTTGATGTAAAAATTATTACAACACATTCCCACGTAGGCCTTGGTGCCACGTTCATTGAGGGCTTTTAGTGTAATTTCTAAATGTTCAAAGTTGTTTATTGTGGTGACTTGTAATCCTTGCTCTCTGGCTATTTTATATACCTGACCAACATCGCATTTTCCGCACTGGGAGCAGCCATCGTTATGCCGCCACTTGCACCAAGTGGGCTTAGCGCAGTATGGAACGAGTACCGTGTCAGCTTTTGCTGCGATATCAAAGGCATCCATTGTTCCGTCAGGGTCATGGATCATGAAGGAACTCGCTGCCGATGGCGCTATGGAAAGTTTAGCAGCTATTCTATGTTGTTCGAAAAGGCGGCGGAGTAACACCATAATATCATGTGGAGTAAATCTATACAATTCCCATTGATTCTCATAAAATAAATTATCCATTCGTTGCATGATTTCACCTTCTGCCGCCCCACGCAGTACGGATTCAATTTTACGAAACAGGTTATATGGTCGAATGTACACATTGCCATTCAAGTGCAAGGATGATATCCGGATGGTAACTGTTCACCAGGGGTGCAATTACCCCATGGTGGGCTGCGGGGTTTTCCCCTGAAAAGACTGAACCAACGCGTGCAGCAGGTCGACGCCCTGCTTGCGTAAGGTTTCCAGATAGGATCGGA
>JAAOMR010000859.1 GCA_018853935.1 Acidithiobacillus ferrivorans | reverse complement strand
GGGCAGGAAAGTTGATAGCCAAAAGCCAGAGAGAGCAGAGATGGAAATCGAAGCATCGTCAGTGTTGGAAACGACTAAACAAGATGCAGGCGCGCTGGGAAGCTGCATGCAG
Source organism: Acidithiobacillus ferrivorans (assembly GCA_018853935.1). Lineage (GTDB taxonomy): Bacteria > Pseudomonadota > Gammaproteobacteria > Acidithiobacillales > Acidithiobacillaceae > Acidithiobacillus > Acidithiobacillus ferrivorans. Next base: position 137 of record JAAOMR010000859.1, on the reverse strand, counting down.
CGGAAATTCGTGTCAGCTCCAATCTGGACAGAAGCTATGTTGGCAGCTCTTCAAACAGGAGTTAAGGGAGGCAAATGGCATAGTCTGATCGACAAAGTGTCGCGCCCCGAAACGTTGGGGTTGGGATGGATACAGGT
>JAAOMR010000858.1 GCA_018853935.1 Acidithiobacillus ferrivorans | reverse complement strand
CGCTGCACCACGCCTTCCATCCATACCCATGGCAAGAGTTGATCATAGCAGATCGACGCCCAGGCCCGCACACCATCGACCTTGCGTACCGGCTCCCACCACCCCGCCTCGTAGCCCACGCCGTTCGCGCGGACATAACCATGGCCACGATACCAGGGATGCCACATGGAGACCGGCACCGGGAACGGAGAGATGAACAGTAGTGTTGCGCCCTTCCCTCTTCCTTTCACCCTAACACCACCACCGCCACGCACCACCTCGATCCCG
>JAAOMR010000857.1 GCA_018853935.1 Acidithiobacillus ferrivorans | reverse complement strand
TCCGCAATCCTCGCCGCGACGCTGGGTATCACTACCGCAATGGCAACCCCACTGGACACCTCCTGGAAATCGGCAACCTTGCCCCAAGTAAAGGCTCTGCTGGTCAAGGATAGCGGAAAAGTCAATGGCAAAACGGTCACCTACAGCGGCAAAACGGTTCATGTTGTTGCAGCAGCCGTCCTTCCGGGGTTTCCTTTCCCCAGCTTTGAAATCCATGACGTCAAAAATCCGACCTTGGATATCCCCGCAGGGGCAACGGTGGATATTACCTTCATCAACACCAACAAAGGATTTGGTCATAGCTTTGACATCACCAAAAAGGGACCGCCTTATGCGGTTATGCCAAACATCAAACCCATCGTCGCCGGTACGGGATTCAGTCCTGTTCCCAAGGATGGGAAGTTCGGGTATACGGACTTCACCTGGCATCCGACAGCCGGCACTTACTACTACGTGTGTCAGATCCCCGGTCATGCTGCAACGGGCATGTTCGGCAAGATCGTTGTGAAATAACAACGC
>JAAOMR010000856.1 GCA_018853935.1 Acidithiobacillus ferrivorans | reverse complement strand
ACGTCTGGGCAAAGAACCCAAAGCACCCGATCCCGCCCCGAAAGCGCAGGATCAGATCAACCTCACCGATGAGGAATCCCGCATCATGCCGGTCTCGGGTGGCGGCTTTGAGCAGTCCTATAATGCCCAAGCCGCCGTCGATGACCAGACCATGCTGGTGGTGGCCACGGGTGTCAGCCAGGCACCAAATGACAAAGAGCAGGTACTCCCCATGCTGGCGACGCTGCAAACCCAAGCTGCGGTATTGGGTCCCA
>JAAOMR010000855.1 GCA_018853935.1 Acidithiobacillus ferrivorans | reverse complement strand
CCTGCCGCAAACTCACCGGCAGCCAATATTACCAGCCGGAGTCGTTCGGCAGCCTGTGTCGCGACGGCGGCAGTGCTCCGCACAAGGTGAGCGTGATGAGTACGCTGCGCGAGCAGGCTTTGACCGGTACGGAAACGGCCCCCGGAGAGCGCGTGACGGGTACAGAACGTGGGGTCTGCGCCAGTGTGACGGGCACCGAATCTGCCGGACTGGCGCAGTATCAGGCCTGCAACCGGAAGCCCGTTTCCG
>JAAOMR010000854.1 GCA_018853935.1 Acidithiobacillus ferrivorans | reverse complement strand
CCGCACGATGCCGAAACCACCAGTGTGGATGGTTCGCCTGATACCAGGGCGCCACTCTGGATCTCCACCAGAAGAAATAGGGCTGGGAAGGATAAGCCGGCGGTGGTGGTCCGTACTCAAGCGGTAACGGCAAGAAACTCGCCACGGGCAATGGATACCAGGGACCGTAGTAATCCATGCCATATAACCAGCTATTGCCCGCCCAGTCGTAGTAGTAACCGTCGTACGTGTACACAAAACTGGAGGCGT
>JAAOMR010000853.1 GCA_018853935.1 Acidithiobacillus ferrivorans | reverse complement strand
CTTTCATGGTTTTGTTGAATTTGTCCACGAAAAACTTTTTGGTCACCAGACGTTCACGACCACTCTGCCCCCAGGGGATGAATGCCGGATCTTCCTCTTTTTGGGTGGCGGTCATAATTTCGGGAGTAGCCCCGCCCGTTTCCAGCGTTTCCTGCAAGGCACGCATCTGTGCGACCACTTCAGGCACTCTAGGCATTACGGACTCGGTCAGTTCCAGTAGTTTTTCGCGGGCCAGCGTCGCCTGCTGAACTGCGCGTTGCTGTTCCTCGCGGTATCCGCGTTTCAGTATTTCCAGTCGCTTCACGCGGGAGCGCAGCGGCACTTCCAGCATGAGCACTTCGTGACCGGATGCCTGGGCCTTGATCGCGGCGGGATCGATGGCCTGGGCATCAGGATCGGATACACTGTTGCTCTTGCCATCGTAATAGCGTACCTGATCAATGAACTTCTTCTTGGTTTCCAGAATCTGCCACAACCCCGCGTCACTGGAGT
>JAAOMR010000852.1 GCA_018853935.1 Acidithiobacillus ferrivorans | reverse complement strand
GGGGGTATCGTGGATGGGGGTGCTCCTGCTGCTGACGGGTATTTATCTGTTCGTCTGGTGGATGACACGGGGCTTGCCAGTAGACTTGAAGTATCGGCATGTCTGTACGGACACGCTCTGGTTTCTGGGTATGATAGCCGTGTTGCTGAACGTCATGACCATTTTCAATCCGCAGGGTGTCAATCCTGCCGGTGTGCCGAAAGGCTGGGTCGGTATGAACCTGCATCTGGGGCCGATCACGGGGAATAT
>JAAOMR010000851.1 GCA_018853935.1 Acidithiobacillus ferrivorans | reverse complement strand
TGGTTTGCCTGGGAAAAAGAGCGCGTTCTGGATGTACGCATGGATATTCCGATTTACTGGCTGGTTCCACCGCTGGAGTTGGGCTTTTATCTCACATCACCAGTGGAATTGTGGAAACCAGACACACAAAAGCGTTTTTCGGCCAAGGAGGAAACCTGGAATGTCATTACGCAATCGCGCACGCTTTTTTCTGCCTAAAAATCCGTTCGTCAGTTTTTCCCTGACCTCGGCATGGATACGCAAAATTCA
>JAAOMR010000850.1 GCA_018853935.1 Acidithiobacillus ferrivorans | reverse complement strand
GCAAAGAGGTCTCTTTATCCTTGGTGCCGTAAAGTTTTTTCACGGAAACGCCTGACAGCCGGGACCAGCGTCGGGCCATTTCCTGCAAGGACGGATCACTGGCATGGAGCTTGCGTTCCACCCACAGGGTTTTGTTCGAGGGATGCTCCCGGCAGGGGGACGGATCAGGATCATCGATCCGAAAACGTAGCAGTAAAAAATCCGTACCGTTACGCGCACGGATGGGAAACGCTCTCAACGCTTTCAGCGGAACGCAAAATGCTGCTTCCGGCTCGATGCAGTCTGGCGCACCTTGCG
>JAAOMR010000085.1 GCA_018853935.1 Acidithiobacillus ferrivorans | reverse complement strand
GCGGGATCTGACCATTGAACGCACTCGCGCCGGATTGGAGGCCGCCCGCAAGTTCGGGCGGATGCCTGGGAGAAAGCGGGTGATGACGGAGAGCAAGGTAGCATCGGCCAGGAAGCTTTTGGATGGTGGCACGCCGCGCCGGGAAGTAGCCGAGCATCTTGGTGTCTCCTTGCCGACCCTCTATCGATGGGTTACGGGGGCTTCACGTCTTTGACCGTGCTTATGCCTTGCTTCTGCAAGAGTTCCGACTGGTTGCGACAAATGTAAAATTCCGTAAAATAACATTTACGATAAAATACAAAAGGTGAACATATGATTATCGGGCTGTTGAATCAAAAGGGTGGCGTAGGGAAAACTACCCTTAGTGTGAATCTGGCGGCTAGCTTGGCGCGTTCTGGTGCCCGCGTCCTGCTGATCGATGCTGATCCTCAAGGGAGTTCTTTGGATTGGGCAGCAGCTCGTGAAGGGGAACCGCTCTTTTCCGTAGTTGGCTTGCCCCGGCCAACAGTACACAAGGAGATTGGACAGATTGGTTATGGATACGACCATATAATTATTGATGGCCCCCCTCGTGTTACAGATTTAGCCAGGTCGGCAATTATGGCGGCTGATGTCGTGCTGATCCCCGTGCAGCCAAGCCCTTATGACATTTGGGCTGCTGATGAGGTCGTAAAACTGATAGACGAGGCGAGAATATACAAGACTGGACTTAAATCCGCTTTTGTTGTTAATCGTAAAATCGCAAATACGGCGATAGGTAGAGATGTCGGTGAGGCTCTTGCTGCCTATCCAGTGCCAGTACTGAAAGCCAGTATTACGCAGCGTGTGATTTTTGCTGAGGCAGCAGCTCAAGGCATGGCGGTACATGAAGTTGATGCAGGCGGGCCAGCAGCAGCGGAAATTGAAGCAGTGATAGCTGAGTTGATGGAGTTTGTGCAATGACAAAAAAAGTAGCCATTGGAACCAAGCCTACCAGCAAGCCTGCACCGGAGGCTGCTGATGCATGGGTAGAAAATCGTGCCGCAGGCAATGAAGTAGAAACGATGAAGCGACTCACCATTGATGTGCCAGAAAGTCTACACCGTACTATTAAAGCGCAATGCGCTATGCGGGGCACAAAAATCGCCGATGAAGTACGAGAGTTGCTTTTACAGAAATACACAAATCAGTAAAAATACTTTTACATTAATGTGTGAAAGTTGAAGAGAGCTCATGAGCAAAAAAAAGCCCAAGGAAGATTCCGAATTTCTATGCGTGACGCGCCAAGAAAATAAGCTACTTGAAGCTGCTAGCGATATTTACGGCACGCCTCCGACCGGCACCGATATGGCCTTTACTCATGCCGTGTTCTGTCAGGTCGGTCTGCCTCGCTCAAAGGTCGATGGCCGCGAATTCATGCGTCGTTCTGGCGCAGCTTGGGTTAACGTCCAGGCCGGCTACCTTGACGAGGGCAATGGGCCGGTACAGCAACTGGTTCCCTACGGAGCATTGCCGCGCTTAGCACTGGCCCATGTGTCTACCCACGCAGTACGTTACAAAACGAGAGAAGTTCCCATAGGCGAAAGTGCTGCGCAGTTTCTTGACCTAATGGGCATGGAGCACGATGGCCGACGCTACACGAGCTTGCGGAAGCAAATGCATGCTCTTGCTGCCTGCCGATTGCAGATTGGGTATAGGGGGCGGACGTTCAACGGCCAAGCCGTGGAACAATTCGATGCTTGGTTGATGAACAAAGACACAGGGCAGAAGGCCTTGTGGCCTGGTTTGATGGTGCTATCGGAGCATTTTTACACAGCACTTATGGATGGCGCCGTGCCACTAGATAATCGTGCTCTGCATGCGCTTAAAGGTTCCGCGCTGGCTCTGGATGTTTACGCATGGCTTGCCCATCGGTTGCACCGCATCGAGGGGCGTGGTGTGACCCTGTACTGGAAATCACTTCGTGAGCAGTTCGCCCAAGAATATGAAGGCAAAGACCCGGACAAGAATTTTAAGAAGGATTTTTTACCCGCGCTGCACAAGGTACAAGCAGTATATCCGCAAGCCAAGGTGAAGCAAATCACGGGTGGCTTATTGCTGATCGGGTCTCCGCCACCTATTTCATACAAAAGGTAACATTCCCGGCGCCAAAAACTCGGTAAAGTCTATCAGACGGCGCCGCGGTGCCTGTAACCTCGCAGCGGTTTAGGGGGCAGCGGCGCTACGGCACGAAGGAGGATCATTCTGGCATTTCCTGCTGCTCGATCTTCTCACCTGCAGCATCGCGCTGTACATGATGTCTGCCGATTACATTCTTTGGGGGACTTTGGCGGTGTATAACCCTGTGAGTTGTGCAACTTATCCACGTGAAATCCCCCCCCCCTTGTTCGTGAAATCCCCCCCCC
>JAAOMR010000849.1 GCA_018853935.1 Acidithiobacillus ferrivorans | reverse complement strand
GCCGGATGCAGACTGGTTTTCCGGTAAAAGTTCGGAACCGGATTCGTCTCATCCGCCGCAATCCGGGAGCTCAGCCACGCAGGATCTTCGTCGCCCACAGGAGTGCTCCTCGCAGGAATGCCCCTTGCAGGGGGCTGCGCCCCTGCAAGGGGTGTCCGCAGAGGAAACCTTTCGCCGATTAGCGGAACTGCATCGCCAGATGCTGGAGAAGCAATACAACAATGACGCATTTCGTTCCGAGATGGAGCGCATGGGCGTATGGATTCGGAGCATGGACACGCATCTGGCGCAATTGGCGAATGTGGAAACTCTGGCTGAGCAGCACCGGGCATTATTGAATGACATGCTGACCAAAGCGCAGGGTCACCGTCAGCTATTACTGGATGACATGGGCAAGCATCAAAAAGTTATCGACGACGCGCTCAAGGCGATGGGCAAC
>JAAOMR010000848.1 GCA_018853935.1 Acidithiobacillus ferrivorans | reverse complement strand
CGTGATCCGCCGTACCATTCGCATCTGCTATTCGCGCACCTTTCCAGCCGCCTTCCACTTTGGCGATGGCCCGCAAAATGAGGACCGGTTCATGAAACCAGATCGCCGCCGCGTTTTCACACAGGGAGACCGGAATCATGACACCACGTCCTTCACGGGTTGTGACGTGTTTTCCGAGAGTAATTGCCCCATGCGTCGCGCATAGTACCAGTGCGCGCTTACGAAAATTCCAGCGCCCACGGTACCGATAGTCGCCACCACATCATGGAAAACCAGCATAT
>JAAOMR010000847.1 GCA_018853935.1 Acidithiobacillus ferrivorans | reverse complement strand
AGTTGAGTACCATTGGAAGGGATACCCAACACCAGCATGCGCTCGATCAGTCGCTGCGCATGCCCAAGCTCCTCTTCCGCATCACGGCGAAAGCGGCTACTGGGCGCGCCCAACTGCCACATCGTGGTCAGGCTGGCCTGGGTGAGATACTGTTGCACGGCAGCCATCTCAGCACTGAGCGCGCGCATCAGGTAGCCCATCATTCGCGGATCGTTCGCCATGGCCGGGGCGGTGCTAGCTGAGCGACTG
>JAAOMR010000846.1 GCA_018853935.1 Acidithiobacillus ferrivorans | reverse complement strand
CGGCGCCAGAACGATCCAAAAACTGTTTCACCACGGGATTGTTGACAAAGGCCATGGGTTCCTGACTGAGGTTGTAGCGGACCAGATCGATTTCCTGGCCTTTCGCCCAGTCCGCGTCAGCAGAAAAGCGTACCAGCGCAGGATCTATGGTCGGACCGCAAACACCCGTACTGCAGCACATGGCGGGATCATACACACGGATTTTGGTCATGATAAAGTCTCCTGAAAAGGATGGATAGCGTCTGAAAAGTTACTGTTCACCGATGCGCGCCAGTTCGGCTTGCAGGGCCACGTCGCCACTGGCTTCCCACCGGGTCCAGGGCAGGGCCAGAAAGGCTTCGATCCGACGACGCAGGATCTGGTAGGCGCTTGCAAATGCCGCCTCGATCTCCGCCTCGCTACCCGTTGCCTTGGCGGGATCTTCCACGCCCCAATGGGCGCGGATCACCGGGCCGAGATAGGCGGGACAGGTCTCACCGGCGGCGCTGGCGCAGACGGTGATGACGATATCCGGCGTTATTTTGAGATCGTCCCAGGACTTGCTGTACAGACCTTCGGTACTAAACCCTTCGCGTTGCAGCAGAGCCAGGGCACGCGGATGCACATACCCGGTCGGATGACTACCGGCACTGATGG
>JAAOMR010000845.1 GCA_018853935.1 Acidithiobacillus ferrivorans | reverse complement strand
CAATTTCGCCACTGTCCTGGGCGGCATGGATGAACTGTATCTGTTGCGCAGAGGCAATTTATCGGCATTGCAGTCTTTGATCCCGCAAGCGGCCAGTCTGGACTTGCAGTCGGCAGACCCGCAGACGCCGGATGCTTCGGACAAGAAGGTGGCGAACGGGAACTGGTGGGATGTCCCGGTCCGGCTTACTCCCGTTCAGAACCGGAATGAACACGGCCCCGTGTGGGGTGACACCGGCATTGCGCAGGAGCGCGGCAATCCCTGGGCGCAAAGCACCCCACCGGCGAAAAAGGCACCGGAACCTCCTGCCGGGGTGCAGCCCCCTGCCGGGGTGCAGCCCCCGCGACGGTCCTGGGGTGATCCCTCGCCTTCCTGAAGAGGAAATGTCATGCCCTTTGGAATCCATCGTCGGTGATCTGTCTGAACTC
>JAAOMR010000844.1 GCA_018853935.1 Acidithiobacillus ferrivorans | reverse complement strand
CCATACAGGCGGGATCTATCGCGTCCTGTGTATTACATGGCGGGCACTCCGAGAACGAACGGAATGAGCAGATCGAGCGGTTCCGGATGGGGGTATTCCGGTATCTGGTAAATGTGGACGTGTTCACGGAAGGTCTGGACGTACCGGAAATTGATGCTGTAGTACTGTTACGTCGAACACAATCGGTGGTGCGCTATCTGCAGATGGCCGGAAGGGGATTGCGGCCATTCGCCGTCCGCCAGGACCACGAGCAAGGCAAAGCCACCTGCCGGATACTGGATTATGGCCAGCACA
>JAAOMR010000843.1 GCA_018853935.1 Acidithiobacillus ferrivorans | reverse complement strand
TTGCCGACGTGCTGCATGTGCAACAACCCAGCGTCGCCAAAATGGAGCGACGGACGGATATGTACATTTCCAGCCTGCGCTCGCACATCGAAGCCATGGGCGGCGAGCTGGAAATCACCGCGCGGTTCCCGGACGGTACGGTGAAGATCACCAATTTCACCGGCATTGAGCTGCACCAGTGACCGACGTCATGCTGCTTGACAGGACCCTCTGTCAGCTTTAGTCGACTGCGGGCGAATGAAGTTCTAACCGTGCCGGAAACCACGATTACGATTTACACGACTCTGGTGCGGAAATCTGCGAGGCTCCACTCGCCTTGCACTTGGCGCA
>JAAOMR010000842.1 GCA_018853935.1 Acidithiobacillus ferrivorans | reverse complement strand
TCCTATGATATCCACCATCATACTGACAGCCGCAGTTCTGTTGTTGACCATTCTGCTGGCCTTGCCTCTGGGACGCTATATGCATCGCGTCTATGCTGGCGATCGTTTCTGGGCGACACGTCTGATAGGTCCCGTGGAGCGAGGACTGTACCGCATCACCGGCGTTTCTGTGAGCCAGGAGATGGATTGGAAACGTTATGCCATCGCGCTATTGATCTTTAACCTGATCGGTGGCGTTTTTCTCTATGCTTTATTACTGGCACAAGGTGTACTTCCCCTGAATCCGCTGCACTACGGCGGCGTCCCAAGTGCTTCCGCATTCAATACCGCAGTCAGCTTTA
>JAAOMR010000841.1 GCA_018853935.1 Acidithiobacillus ferrivorans | reverse complement strand
ATGCGATAGGCGCGGCCCTTGTAGTAATCCATGTCAGTCAACAAATCGGTCCACACTGTGGTCCATGTGCCGGTAGAAGACTCGGCGGCCACCGCGGCGGCGGCTTCTTCACGATCCACGCCTGGTTGCGGCGTAATCTTGAAACAGGCTAGGATATCGGAATCCAAAGGCATGTACTCGGGGGCCCAATAGGTCTGCCGGTAGTCCTTTACACCGGCCTCATACTTTTTTACGGCCATGCTTGCTCTCCTTGTGTCATGGTAGACGACGATGATTGGAGCCACCTG
>JAAOMR010000840.1 GCA_018853935.1 Acidithiobacillus ferrivorans | reverse complement strand
CGATGATGAGGATATGAAAAGCCAGAATCGCCTGGGCCAGCCAAAGTTCGCTTTGCATGTCCGTCTCCTGCCGGGCCACGACAGGGGCATCCGGCCTGGTTACGATAGAGGATTATGCGTTTCCAAATAGGCCAAAGCAAGCTTGGCAGGGCTTGGGGGATACCACACCAACTTATTGATTTATATGGTGCGCAGTACTGGAGTCGAACCAGTGACTTTCGGCTTCGGAGGCCGAAACAGTGCATTTTTTACCCTTTGTGCATCAACACCTTGCAAGAATAATGATTGCATTTACAGCAAGTTGCATCACTTTTCGTGTATTACCATTCCCTGATATTCCCGCTTATTCCTGTTTCAAGTATGGCGACAGGGTGGCGCGGGTATCAACGACTTACATCCGCTGAGTGACGTTTCACCACCCCATTCTTCGCATCGTTCAATCCCAAACATCCCGCGGAAGGCAAGCCGCTCGGGGCTGAATGGCCTGCCACGGGCATCCTGCCCTTGACGCCACATGCCCCCGATGGAATACTTGAACGATGAAATGGGACGTCGAATATACCGATGAGTTTGGCGATTGGTGGGGGCTATTGACCACCATAGAACAAGAGTCCGTGCGGGCCAGTGTCATGCTTCTGGGCGATCTCGGCCCCAATCTCGGGTTTCCGCACAGCAGTGGTGTCCATGGATCCAAACACGGAAATATGCGTGAGTTGCGGGGGCAACATGCGGGCCGCCCTTATCGCATACTGTTCGCCTTCGATCCGCGCCGTTGCGCAATTTTGTTGTTGGGCGGGGACAAAACCGGTAATGATCGTTGGTATGATGAAAATGTGCCGGTTGCGGATCGGTTATATGATGAGCACTTAGTTGCTTTACGAATAGAGGAGCTGAAAGATGGCTAAACAGTTTGCAGAACTCGAAGCGAAGATGTCGCCGGATGCGAAAGCACGTTCAAATGCGCTCTACCATACGCTGCTGGCTGAAATGCCGCTCAATGAACTACGCCGGGCGCGGGGCCTGTC
>JAAOMR010000084.1 GCA_018853935.1 Acidithiobacillus ferrivorans | reverse complement strand
AATACCCTCTGTGCGGCTTTCACGATGGCCGTATTGCCGGTCACATTTAGATACTCCCGGTTCTTATGAAAGGCCGACCAGTCAAAATTGGCGGTACCGATTTCCACCTCGTGACCGGACACCACGTACTTGGCGTGGTCGAAACGGTAGTGCCCAGCACCGGCCTCAAAGCGTGAAGGTGCCCAGCGCAGCGTAGCACCCGTTTCCCGGACGGCCCGCGCCTCTTTGCGTACCATCCACGGTTTGATGCCATAGGGATGCTGGTCGAGAATCACCCGGACATTCACGCCACGGGCATGGGCGCGACGTAATGCTGAAAAAATGGGCTTGCTCGACAGGTAGTAAACGTTGAGGTCCACCGTGTGCCGCGCATCGGTAATCACCTGAACGATAGGCGCGGGGCCAGCATGGGGTTCAATGTAGAGCATGCGCGGTATTCCTTGTCGTGTGGTTGTCGTTGATGTTCATTTGGCTGGTAGCCGCAGGGCAAAGGAGGTCCCCATCCCGCTTTCAGTGCATCCCTTCCAGGTCCGCCATGGCGCTGTCGCAGGCGGCGCTGATTTCTGCCTCAGAAATCCCTAAAGGCATCATGGCAGAGGGTGGGGGATCCTATTCTCCGTTCCAGCGCGCAGGCCCAGCCCCAAGTGATGGATCATCCCGGCAAGGGTGATCGCCCAAGCGAGCAGCGCCAGATAGAAGAAGGCATACCCGAGAGGGAGCAAAAAGGACAGATCCATGCTCTGCGCCATATGGATGGTGCACAAGCTGTACATGCCCAGGGGAAAAACCACGCTCCAGTAAAGCGGATCATAGCGGATGGGAAGCCGCTTGATACCATGGCGCCATATCTCCAGGGTGACCAGTAGCGGGATCCACCAGCTTCCTGTGACCCAATAAAAGACTGTAAAACCTTTCAGAAAGGGGAGAAGGGAGTGGAGATAGGGGGCCTTGGCGGCGTTGACGATGAGTAGGGAACCCGCCAGGGTGGAGATGGCCATGGCCCCCATATTGATCCAGTAGGGCGGTATCAGATCCTCCGCCGCAAAGGGGAAGAAATTGAAACGGTAAAAAATGAGGACCATGATCCAGATGTAGAGCATTCCGCCCCAGAGCCACAGGGAGAGCGCGATGAAATTGAATTCCAGGCTATGCATGGGGTTCCAGTGGGCATCCAGCAGCGCGGCGAGCACAGCGACGGATTGGGTGGCAACCACTGCCAAAAGCCAAGTACCGGTGATGCCCCCATCCAGAGAAGGTTTATGTTTCTGGATGGTGAAGGCAGTGAAGATGCCGTAGTTCAGTATCAGCCAAAGGGCCATGGCAAGCCCCCAGAGCAGCATCCCCGTTATTTCCTCGTTCGCCAAAAGGACGAACTGACTGCCGAGAATGGCGGATCCGGCCACCACGGAAAAGAAACCAGGGCCGCGCTGGTAATCCTTGATATCCACGCCCAGCCGCCTTCCAAAGCGCATGATGCGCCAGAGCGTCAGGCACCATAATACGCCGTAGAATAGACCATTGAGCCAGAAGAGTGAGCGGGCTAGGAGCGGAATGCCTATGGCCTGGGCCGCCAGGGAGACGATACCCGTGGCCATCACCAGAGCGAAATAAGCTGGGGCCAGATCTTTTGCGGCAGTATCCAGTAGACGAACCAGGCCCTTCTCAATACCTCTCACTCGTTTCCCCGGGAAAGGCTGCTCAACCACTTGGCCCCTCCCCCAGAAGGCGCAGTGCGCCGCCCTTATGATAGGCGACATGGCGACTTTTATCGCTCTGGATGGCATATTGAGGATCTTCTGGACTGGCGTGGTGAGTATAGCCATGTACAGGAAAATTCCGGGTGTGAATGCCAGTAATCACGCCCGTGACCGAACCCGCCTCCGAGTTCCAGGTGACATGGTCACCTACAGCAAAGCGATATGCCTTTGTATTCTGCATAAGACCTCCTGAGTATTGGCGATGGGTCGCCATTGGATTTGGCGCAATCAAGTAGTTGCCGTCGTCGGGCTGAAGATCCAGTTTTCAAAAAATGCGGATTATGCTGGACCCGTAGGTTAGTAATGGATGCCCGTCTGCAGTGAACGCGGATGCAGGCTGAACTCGGCCGAAGGACGATCGGCAATTCCCTGAAACCAGCGGGCCAGATGGGGCAAATCTATGGGCAAGGGCCAACCAACCCCGGCACCAAAATCGATGGCGGCAAATAGAACCATGTCGGCTATGGTCAAGCGCCGGGGAACGATGGTGCTATGCTCCGACAACAGAGCATTCAACCATCGCATGCCGTCCTCCATCAAGGCTACTGGTCCTGGCACGCATTCCGGCAAGACCAGCATACGGGTTTTGTACATTTCAAAGCCAATGAAAAGCAGCATAAAGAGGTTCCGTGATACGCCTTTCGATACGCCGTTGCCACAAGCGTGTTTCTGCACGTTCCTCGACGTTTGAACCAATGAACGCTGGCTCTGGATAGGTTTCTTCCAGATACTGAAAGATCGCTCCCGTTTCTGCGATCCAGCTACCATCATTGAGTTCGAGGACCGGAACCTGTCCGGCAGGGTTGCGAACGACGAACTCGGGCCTGCGGTTTTCACCGCCATCCACATCCATGTCGCACATGGGTATAACCAGCTGCTTTTCGGCCATAAACATTCGTACCGCGCGAGGGTTGGGACGGGCACCATGATAAAGCAGCATGTTAAGTTCTCCTATAATGAGCAATATGAGATTCGTGGGGGATCCCAAAGCAACCGAATTGGGCTGGCTATCCCGCATGTTTCTGCGTCCCGACCGATGTAATCACTCATGACTACTGACAGAAAGTCTATCAGCGCCAGAAGCTGACGAAGAAGCGCACAGGACCTAGAAACTCAACTCGGTGCGGCAAGTCCGGGGGGATCCAACCCGGCCGCTCCGGGCTCAAGGTCCAGGCACGGCCGCTGCCGTCCTCAAGGCAATAACGTAGCTGACCCTCCAAAATAATCAGGCGCCCCCAGATTCCAGCCTTGGTACGGTGATCATGGCGCAGACTAGCAGGAGCATTCTCCGCAGTGAATTCGGGCGTTCGTTGGTATTCTTCCAAGGGCAACGAGGGTTCGGGTAGAAGCAAGTCGGCCTTCTGTTCACCAGTATCCAGATATTGGCGTTTGTCGCGCGTATGGCGCCACTGCTCGGCGTCGGGCAAGGCTGGCTTTTTCTGGATAATGACCGACCATCGCGCCGCGAGCTCTGTATTGAGGTCGAGATATTCCGCCATGCCGTCTGGCATATCAACATCGCGAAAAATCGCATCTACTGGACACTCGGCCACACAAAGGGTGCAATCGATACATTCGTGCGGATTGATCACCAGAAAATTGGGACCCTCATAAAAACAATCCACCGGGCAGACAGTGACACAGTCCGTATATTTGCAGCGGATACAAGATTCCGTGACCACGTGCGTCATACCCCCCTCCTTAGCCGCAACAGCGCGGCCATGGTAAGGAATGGTCCTTTCACGGCCAAACCCGTTCCCCGAGGACAAAAGTGCAGGCAGCGAGCCCATCGGCAAGGTGCAACTCCGGGAGTCCGGCCCAACCCCAGGCCATGAGCAGACCCGTGACCAGCTGCCGGGTGACGGGGAGGATGAACAACACCCAGAACGACCGTCGCCCTTGACCAATACTCATTGGGTCTCGTTCTCCACCAGGGCGCGACGTGCAGCCATGGCCATACCGAGGCTACGCGTTGTGCTGAGATCGAGAAGTTTTTCGGCAATGGGAAAGATTTCGCCATTTTCCAGGGCTACATGGGCGCGGTTCATAGAGACGAAGGGTTCCACAAGCAAAAGGTGAGGAACTTGGCCTGCCTCCACTTGAACCAGATCCGCAGCCAATGTCTGCCAAGCGGCTTCCAATTGCCGGTGCTGGGCTGCAAGATTGGCGACGGATGAGCGCAAGATGTCCGGAAATTTTGCCTGCGCGAGTAGCCACGGAAAGAGCTGTAATTCCTCGTCAGCATGGTGTGCCGGACCCGAAATCTCAAAATAGCGACGGATACGGGCGGCCGCTTGCTGGGCCTCCGAGTCGGCTCCGAGTCGGCTTAGGTGCTCGGCCAGTCGCTCCAAGATGTCGCAGTGACTGATGATTCGCTCGTGGCAAGCGCGCAGCAAGCCTATGGGATCATCGAAGGACGGTGCCGGTTCAGCGATCAGTTTCATTCCTTGTGGTCTCGTTGCACATGCGAAAGTATAGTTGAAGCCTATATGGCATCGGCGCGCAGAAGATCTGTGACATTCATCATAGCACCTCCAATCTTGGCTGGAACAGTCCGGTTATTCTCGACAATTTCCCTCTACAATTCATTGGTCCAGATCAAGAATCTACGTTGTGGCCCATATTCGTTCATGCAGCGTTTAAAAAAGTCTATTTATCTGAACTGCGGATTATAAACTGAAGGTTAGACAGACTCCTCGTCCGCTTGATCGCTTGGCACAACTAGTAGACGACACGACTATTCTGGCGAAATCGCCTATCGTCTTCTATCCTGAAAGGACTGTTGAGATATCGATAAGGAATTGCATGCCCAGTTACAAACCCGCCAAGGGCAGCCCTAGTGCCGCACTATGGGGTGCAACTTTAGGTTTTTTTATTGGCTTTGGGGCCTGGGTAGACAGCGAAGGCGGCACAAGGCCTTTTATCATTCTTTTGGGTCTCGCTTTGCTCGGCTTACTTGGGCTTTATACCGTTTTATTGACGCTATATCCTGATCGATTAGGACCCGCCGCCTATCCGCTGATTCTCGTCTTGGGCGCGCTGGCGGGTTGTGGCATTGCGACCTTCTCCGTAGGTATCGGACAGGTCGCTTATTGGTTTCCCATCCAACAGCAGGGGCGGGCTCTCGCCATCTTTGCCGGATTAGGCAATGCCTCCCCTGCTCTTTCAACTGTTTTTTCACCTTGGGTGACCAGTCGCTGGGGGCTTTCTCCGGCTTATTTGGCTTCTGCCGCCGTCATGTTGGTGGGTATTTTGGCATACATCCGTTTGGGACATAACGCCTGGTATTTTCAATTCAGGCATCAGGGTGCAAGTGTTGTGGATGCAACGCAAGGCGCTAAAACTGAGGGTGAAGAACTCTTTTCCCATGGCTCGGCCATCGAAGGTCTGAAGATCGCCGCCAGAACATGGCAGACCTGGCCGTTGGTACTGCTGTATTTTACCACCTTCGGCGGTTTTCTCGCGCTGACTGCTTGGCTACCAACATATGGTCACGAACTGTTTCACCTTCCTCTCGGCACTGCAGCGCTCATTGCCGCTGGTTTCGCCTTATTCAGCTCGTTAATCCGTATCCCGGGTGGCATCTGGTGAGCATCCCGGGGTTGCTGCTGATTGCTGCGGGTATGGGTGTCAACAATGCTGCTGTCTTCAAGATGGTGCCACAATATGTGGGTAAAGCAGTGGGTAGTGCCGCAGGATGGGTGGGTGGTTTGGGCGCTTTCGGTGGTTTCGCCGTACCGCCTCTCCTTGGTTGGTTTGCCGAGCGTTGGGGCACGATAGGTTATGCCCGTGGGTTTCTTGTGTATGTAGCGCTGGCCATAGTCAGTCTGGGCTTGGCAGCATGGCTGCACTTTTCCGAACAAAAATGTGCAGCCTCTGCGAAAACATCATCGTGATAGCCCCGCTTTCAGCGGAAAGCAGATTATTTTACTTAAGGAGTATGTCATGAGCCATTTGCTGGATCGTCTGAAATTTTTGGTCCGTCATCAAGAATCCTTCTCTAATGGACACGGCATCAAACTTCAGGATGATCGTCTCTGGGAGGACGCTTACCGGCAC
The DNA here is from genome assembly GCA_018853935.1 of Acidithiobacillus ferrivorans. Lineage (GTDB taxonomy): Bacteria > Pseudomonadota > Gammaproteobacteria > Acidithiobacillales > Acidithiobacillaceae > Acidithiobacillus > Acidithiobacillus ferrivorans. The sequence continues at coordinate 18,050 of JAAOMR010000084.1, read as the reverse complement.
CGCTGGCGTTATGACAAGGTGGTGCGCACCACCCACGGCGTCAATTGTACCGGAGGTTGCAGCTGGAATGTCCATGTCAAAAACGGCTTGGTGGTCTTTGAGATGCAGGCGCACGATTATCCGCAAACCCGTCCCGATCTACCCAACCATGAACCTCGCGGATGTCAGCGAGGTGCCAGTTTTTCCTGGTATTTGTACAGTCCGCATCGCATTAAACATCCCATGATCCGCGGGCGCCTTCTGGATCTCTACCGTCAGGAAAAGGCCGCAGGGAAAGATCCTGTAGAGGCCTGGCGGGCCATCCAGGAAAATCCACATAAACGCAGTAGCTACGTGGCGGTACGGGGCTTGGGCGGCTTCGTGCGCAGCAGCTGGGATGAGGTCAATGAGATCATTGCTGCCGCCAACATCTATACCATTTTGCGTTATGGGCCTGATCGAATCGCTGGCTTCTCAGTCATTCCTGCTATGTCGATGATCAGCTACGCTGCAGGAACACGGTATCTCTCGTTAATCGGCGGTGTGCCCCTCAGTTTTTATGATTGGTACTGTGATCTGCCGCCTTCTTCACCCCAAGTCTGGGGGGAACAGACCGACGTACCAGAATCGGCAGACTGGTACAACTCGACCTACATCATAGTGGCAGGAACCAATATCCCGGCGACTCGTACACCAGATGCGCACTTTTACTCTGAAGTTCGATATAAGGGCACTAAAGTCGTGGCAGTAGCACCAGATTATGCGGAATATGTAAAATTCGCTGATGAATGGTTGCCGGTACGGGCCGGCACAGATGCCGCGCTCTTTCTGGCTATGGGCCATGTGGTGCTGCAGGAATTCTTTATGCAGAAACAAATACCGTATTTTCAGGATTACGCACGTCGCTTCACCGATCTGCCTATACAACTGCTGCTGCGCCCCCTTGACGATGGTCGTTATGCCAGCGATCGCTATCTACGGGCTTCCGACTTTGCTGATCAGCAGGGTCAGGAAGAACATCCCGACTGGAAAACCATTGTCTACGACGAGCGCACACAGAGCTACTGCTGCCCCAAAGGTTCCATCGGCTTTCGTTGGGATAAGGCCGAGGGCAAATGGAATCTACTGTCCGAAGATGCGGCAAACGGCGAGGAAATCAAGCCGGAATTGTCTTGTCTAGGCCAACAGGATGCAGTACTCAGCGTGGTATTCCCAGACTATGGCAGTAGCGATGGGGAGGCACATCTGATAGAACGCAAGGTGCCAGCGCGCCGCCTGCAGTGTGTCAGCGGCGAGCAACTGGTCTGCTCGGTCTTTGATTTGCTCCTCGCCCAGTATGGGGTCAACCGTGCCGAAGTTGAGGGTAACGTCGATGCGGATTATGGTGATGCCAATCGTCTCTTTACGCCGGCCTGGCAGGAAGGCATTACCGGCATTCCCCAAGCGGATTGCGCGCGTATTGCCCATGAATTTGCGGAAAATGCCGTCCTTACACAGGGTAAATCCATGGTCATCGTCGGTGCTGGGACCAACCATTGGTATCACAACGACATGAATTATCGTGCCATCATCAATCTGGTACATCTTTGCGGTTGCGTCGGGCAAAGCGGCGGCGGCTGGGCCCATTATGTTGGCCAGGAAGCCCTGCGGCCCCAGGCGGGTTGGTTACCGCTGGCTTTTGCCAGCGACTGGCATCCCCATACCCGTCAGGCGGCAGGTACCAGTTACTGGTACCTGCATACGGACCAGTGGCGCTATGAGCGGGTTACAGCGGACAGCCTGATGCACCCCGCTGCCAAGGCGCGTTATCGGGGCCATACTCTGGCGGACTACAATGTGGTAGCAGAACGCCTGGGCTGGCTTCCGGCTGCTCCACATTTTCAGCACAATCCTCTGGATATTGCCAAGGCCGCCGAACAGGCGGGTGCCCAAAATGCGCAAGACGTCGCAGACTATGTGGTCGATGAACTACAAAGTGGACGCCTGTCCTTTGCCAGTGAAGATGTTGACCACCCCAATAATTGGCCGCGCAATCTTTTCGTCTGGCGCAGCAATCTCATCGGCACCAATGCCAAGGGTCATGAATATTTTCTCAAGCATCTTCTTGGTGCGGAGAATGCAGTGCTGGGCAAAGACGATGCCGGTGCAGCTTCCCAGGAAATCCGCTGGCGCGAAAAAGCTCCAGTGGGCAAGCTTGACCTGATGGTAGATATCAACTTTCGTCTGAACAGTACTGGGGCGTATTCCGATATTATTCTGCCGACTGCCACCTGGTACGAAAAGGACGATCTCAACACAACAGATATGCATCCATTTATCCATCCCCTCGGCGCCGCCGTGGATCCCGGTTGGGAAAGCCGTAGCGACTGGCAGATTTTCCGTCATCTGGCTAAGAGTTTCTCGGTGCTGGCCGAGAAACATCTGGGGACGCGCAAAGATTTGCTGGCCCTGGCACTGCTCCATGACTCCCCCGGCGAACTTGGACAGGCTGTGGGGGTGAGCGACTGGAAACGGGATGGGCAGCGCCCGAAGCCGGGACGCACTTGTCCCCATCTGGAAATCGTGGAACGGGATTATCCACGAGTATATGAACAGTACAGCAGTATTGGCCCCTTACTGGCAAAGCACGGCAATGGCGCCAAGGGCGAGCGCTGGGAGACCGGTCAGGAAATCTCCGAGCTGTTGGCCATAAACGGAATATTTCCCTCCACAGATAAAAAAGATGCCCCACGCCCTTCTCTGGAAAGCGATATCAACGCTTGTAACATGGTGCTACACCTCTCCCCGGAAACCAATGGCGAGGTAGCACATAAAGGTTGGGAGTCCTTGGGCAAAAAGACGGGGCTTTCTCTTACTGGGCTTTCTGCCGATCGCCGGGGTGAAAAATTCAGCTTCCACGATTTGCAGGTACAACCACGCAAGGTGATCTCTTCCCCTTCCTGGAGCGGCCTGATGTCGGAAGAGGTGAGCTATAACGCCGGTTATGTGAACGTGCATTATGCCACGCCCTACCGGACACTCACTGGTCGCGGGCAATTTTATCTGGACCATGAATGGATGCTGGATTTCGGTGAAGGGCTCTGTACCTATCGTCCTCCTCTCACAACGCATGCGGTGGCGGGTCTGCCCGAAGATATTGCCCAGCAAGGTGGCATTGTGTTGCGTTTCCTCACCCCCCACGATAAATGGGGTATTCACAGTACTTACCATGACGATTTGCGCATGATGCATCTCTCCCGGGGAGGACCGCATATCTGGATCAGCGAAAAAGATGCCAAACGTCTGGGTGCCTCAGACAACGACTGGCTGGAATCCGTTAATGAAAATGGCGCGCTCATGGCGCGCGCGGTAGTCAGTCAACGAATCCCCGAAGGCGTGGCTATCATGTATCACCAACAAGAGAAAACGCTTAACGTTCCGGGCGCGCCCAGCACCGGCAAGCGCGGTGGCATTAACAACAGTGCTACCCGGGTCATTCCCAAGCCTACCCACATGATCGGTGGCTATGCGCAACTAGCCTGGACACTAAATTATTATGGGCCAGTTGGTAGTCAACGAGATTCAGAAGTGCTGATCCGCAAGGTCAGCGATGAGCGTATCTCGTGGCTAGAAAAGCCCTTGAGTGAAGCCTTAGAGAAGGAATTGCGTCAAGTTGTGGAGGGAATCCTGTGAAAGTGCGTGCGCAATTTGCTCTGGTATTCAATCTGGATAAATGCATCGGTTGCCATACCTGTTCAGTCACCTGTAAGAATACCTGGACCAATCGCCGGGGTACCGAATATATTTGGTTCAACAATGTAGAGAGCAAACCCGGCATTGGTTATCCGAAAAACTGGGAAAATCAGGATCAATGGCATGGTGGTTGGATTCAGAAAAATGGCAAGCTAACTCTGAAACAGGGGAATCGTTTCTGGGAGATCATGACCATTTTCGCCAACCCGCATCTGCCGGAGATCCTAGACTACTATGAACCCTTTACTTATGACTATGCCCACCTTCTCGATAGTCCACTGGTGGAAACCGCTCCCGTCGGTCGCCCTATTTCTTTGATGAGCGGCCAGATCATGGAAAAAATTGAGTGGAGTGCCAACTGGGAAGATCAACTGGGAGGCAGTTATCTAACGCGCTCCGTGGATTACAATCTGCGGGACATTCCCGGAAAAGATCTTTTGGGTGAGTTTGAAAAGACTTTTCTTTTTTACCTGCCGCGCATGTGCAATCACTGCCTGAATCCTGCCTGTGTCGCTGCCTGTCCCTCTGGCGCAATTTATAAACGGGAAGAGGATGGGATAGTTCTTATCGATCAGGACCGCTGCCGCGGTTGGCGCATGTGTATCTCTGCCTGTCCCTACAAAAAAGTCTATTTCAATTGGGACTCAGGTAAATCGGAGAAATGCATTGCCTGCTATCCCCGGGTCGAATCGGGTTTACCGACTATCTGCTCGGATACTTGCGTGGGCCGAATCCGCTACAACGGCATCATGCTCTACGACGCGGATCGCATTGCAGAACTGGCTGGAAAGGAGGACGAACAGGATCTTTACCAGGCGCAGATGGATATCTTTCTCAACCCCCACGATCCAGAGGTTATCACTCAGGCGCGTCTGGATGGTGTCCCAGATTCCTGGATAGATGCGGCTCAGCGTTCGCCCATTTACAAAATGGCAATGGATTGGAAAATTGCCCTGCCTTTGCATCCGGAATTCCGTACTCTGCCCATGGTCTGGTATATCCCGCCCCTGTCGCCCATGGGCCGAGAAATTTCCCCACGGCATATTCCCAAAAAAGCGGAGGATATCATTCCTCGCCTGGAATCTTTGCGTATACCTATCGATTATCTGGCCAGTCTTTTTACTGCTGGTGACCATAAACCGGTGATCGAATCCCTGAGCAAACTCATCGCCATGCGTGCGTATCAGCGCAGTCTGCATGTGCAAAGGGTGCCCAATATAGAGGTTTTAGCGGGCGCCGGTTTGGACGAAGCGACTGCGCAGGAAATGTACCGCTATCTGGCCATCGCCAATTACGAGGACCGCTTTGTCATCCCTACCAGCCATCAGGAGATCATGATGGATGATCCCTATGATTTTCAGGGGCAAAATGGTTTTGTGTTCGGCAATGACAGTAGTACGGGGGTCAGCTCCGGAGAACTCTTCCCCAGACGCCGCAAGGAAACGCCGGCGGCCAACGTGCAGCCGTTGCATTTTATTCGGCATCGGGAATCCTGAGCATGTTTTGTCAGCCCGTATTACACCTCGTAGCTCTTCTTTTGGATTACCCCGATGCCGAGTTGCGGCAGGCTCTGCCGGAGTTCGCTGCAGCGCTCGATACATTATCGGGTTTGCAGGGAGACGAAAAGTCCCTGCTGTGTGGGCACATACAGTGGATGCAGGCACAGGCGCCTTTGCAGCTGGAGGCGCTTTACGTGGATACTTTCGACTGGAATCCCCGCTGCGACCTGCACTTGAGCAACCATCTGCTTCCCGAAGACGATCGGGAGCGTGGCACGGTGCTCGTCCGACTTCTCGATCACTACTCGGCACACGACTGGCTTCCCGAGGATCGGGCCTTGCCGGATTATCTGCCGGTCGTACTGGATTTCGCGGCGACCCTGGAGCCTGACGAGGCGCGGGTTTTTCTGGGGAGTGCTGCCGAGGGCATCGGCATTTTGCGGGACAACCTGCGGGAGAGCCAGAGTCCTTATGCGGTCTTGTTAGAGCCTGTTCTGCATCGCGCCCATTTTCTGTCATCCATGCCTGTTGGAGCACCATTATGAACTGGTCTTGGAATACTTTCTACTTTGGCGTCTATCCTTTCATTGCGGGAACCATCTTTTTGCTGGGCTCTGTCATTCGCTACGAGCGGGAACAATACGGCTGGAGCAGTTATTCGAGCCAGCTTCTGGCCTCCAAGCGCTATATGATGTGGGCCAGCAATCTCTGGCATGTAGGGATTCTTACCCTTTTCCTCGGACATTTCACCGGTTTTCTCACGAACATCCTGGAATGGCTCGGTGCTAATCCTGTCGAACATCAGTGGATTGCCGCCAGCGCTGGTATCACGGCCGGAGTCGTGGCCATGATCGGCGGGGTTATGTTGCTCCTGCGCAGGGTTCTGGATCCCAAGGTACGCTACGCCAGTCGTTCCATGGATATCTTTATCCTGGTGTGGTTGCTCATTACACTCACTTTTGGTTTGATTACGCAATTTGTCAGTGTTCCCGATGCCATCAGCGGACATGTGCAGGACATGGAAATCCTGATTCGCTATGTGCGTAGCATCGCGCTCTTCCAACCTGATCCGCAACTCATCGAGAATATTCCGATGATTTACAAAATTCATATGTTCTGCGGTATGACAGTTTTTTTATTGTTTCCTTTCAGTCGTCTGGTCCATATCTGGACAGTACCTTTCAATTATCTGATTCGGCCCTATCAACTGGTACGCGCTAAAATGCGTTCGGTGATATAGTATGACTGACACAAAAAAACTCAGGGTGTTACCGTCTTCCGTGCCTGGCGTGTTGGCCTGGTGCTCGTCCCGTGCACCAACGGAAATAATAACGGCACTTGATGCTGCTTTGCGGAAGGCTGGGTTCATAGTCTTTGCGCGTTTTGCTCACACTCAGGCGGCTCTTGAAGCGGGTCTCCAAATGCTGCCAACGCAGGTCATCGTTTTTGGTAATCCGAAAGGTGGTACGCCATTGATGCTGGCAGCACCCACGTTCGCCATCGACCTGCCCAGCAGAATCCTTGTGCGAGAAGGCCCGGATGCTGTCAGCGAAGTATATTTCAATACGCTGGAATATCTGGCCAAACGACATAGGCTGACGCACATGGATGAAACGATCAGCCGCTTCGATCGGAAGGTGGGTGAGATCGTTACATCGTGTATGTGATCATTCTTCACCACTCCCGCAGCGCATTGGCCCAAGCATCCGATCTCGGATCAGTCCGCGCGGCGATGAGTTGGCGCGCCGAATCTACTTTTCCCCAGACATTCCACAGTAATACTCCGTAAACCTGGTGATTTGCGTATTCCACACCATTCGGCCACTCATTCCGCTATGTTCCGCACTAAAGTTCGGGTGATGCTCGAAATGCCCTCTCAAGAAACACCTTTTAGAACTAGGCATGATAAAACACCATAGGCCTGTCATTTACGTTACGGTGGAACCAATCTGAAAGCTGTTTTTCAGAGCGTGGTTACTGACCCAACCACGGCTGGTGGTTAAGTTAATCAAACTGTGAAAGCGCGGTGCGCCATCTTGGCGCTCCGGTTTTTATTCCACCCACGAGACATTTTGCATCATTCTGTCTGGTGGCCGCTGGGCAGGCCTGAGCGGATGGGCTAATTTTGCTGGATTCTCCGTCTGCCGGGTGAGGGCTGTTCCGAGACAAAACGATAGAAATCATCTCAAGTCCTCCGGGGAAAGGCCGGTCCGCTTGGCAAGCCGCGCAAGCATCTTCGGGCCGATTTCTTCCCCGTCGTGAAACGCAAACACCACGTCCGGCCAGTTCGGTCTGGTGAGCGTTCGATGCGACCCTGTCTGTCGTTTGACGCGCCAACCAATCCGGAGAAGTGCGGCCAAGACCAGCCGCGCCTTCAAAGAAGGCCATTGGCTCATGCCTGAGCACGTTCCATCGTCTCGATAGTGATGGGGGAGGCCGCCATTTCACCTTCATCGAGGCGATCCGCTATAGCCCGCAGCGCCAAGGCCTCCACCTTAGCCGCCGCATCGTTACGCGACACGCCATAACACATGACGCCAGGCAGTTCCGGTATCTCCGCTATCCAACGCCCATCTTCTTCCTGTTCGTACTCAACATGGAGCCTCATCTGATCCGCCTCGCGCCCTGCGCTCACAACCTGCCTGCAGGGCTATAATCCCAGAATAATTATTGAGTATCAATGAATGACCGCTTCCAGTCTTGACCCGCCCTGCAGGCTGCCCCTGAGCACCACCCACCATCCTCGTCGAAGAGTAATCCAACTCAACGTCTGCTTCCCGTCTGCTGCAGTCCCTACCCCCTTGATAAAATTAATCGTTTGGCATCGTTCCTCGTCCTCTGCCTGATTCCTGGTAGATCCTCAGGTTGGCTTCTCTGGTCCACAATGACCATCTCCCCATTTTTTAGCCGTTCGGGCCTCCCTGTGCTTTCAGCGCCTCCAGCTCGGCAGTTAGGCGATTCGCCCGCTGTTTCAAGGACGATTCCAGGGCAGACAGTTTTTTTGTTATCCAGGACTCCGGGGATGCAGCAGTGCCGACCTGCTTTATTCCGTCCCAGCGACCACGTGGCGTCTGTTTAGCCCAATAGAGCTCAACGATGTCCAGGAGGCTGTCACAGGCCACCCCTCTGCATGCGCTACCTGCAGCAACCGATGCGTCAGAAGTGCGCCCAGATGCGCCTCAGCGTAGTACAGTTCGAGTCCCATCAGATACACCCCTTCGCTGATCTGATAGGCTGCCGTCCAAGCCATTGCCAGAGGATCAGGTGGCAGAGGGCATCAAAATCCTGCCGCTTCCGGCTGTGCGCTTCCACTTTGACCCATTGCATGCCCGCACCGGATATATCGATATCCAGGATCGCGCCATCCGGCACCTTGTTGGTAACCGCGAAGGCGGGGGTGCGGCGCGTCTGGATTTCATATTCTGTCCAGATATGTTTTCCCCGCAGCAGTCGCTCAATGAGGATATTGTTGATGAGGCTCCGGTGCCGCACGTTGCCGAGGCGCAAATCCAGGCCCGACTTGGCGATTACCGTGGGCCGGAAGCTTTGCAGTTAGGCCACTCCGGCCGGACGCAGCACGTAGGAGGAGCCGCCGCCGTCGATGACCCGGCGCAGCAGGAGCCCTTTTTCCTGGGTTTTGCCGAGCAGCCGCTGGCCAAACTTTTCGCGGGTGACGGGGGTGCTTTCCTGCCAAAGTATGCGGGTGATTTGGTCGCGGGTGAGCCAGCCGAAGCGGCTGATCGCTTCCAGGGCGTCGAGAAGGTTTTTCTGGTGCTGCTGTAAGGTATCCATGCCCAATATAGCACCAAGCCTATCGATTAAGGTATTGATAACACCCCTATAAATCAGCCATCCCCAAAGGCAGCTTGATTTGGGAGCAAAACCCCTTCCACTAAACCCGGGCGATTTATTTCCTTTGGAACATTCTCGCGCCTCAACCTGTCTTCTCTGGAAACAGTCCGGGCATCCAGCGTGAAGCGGGCGTTGCGGGGAAGGTGAGGTGCAGCGGTGCGCGCGCGCTCTCGGATGTGACCACGCCATGATCGATAAGGGCGGAAACGACGCGGCGGGCCTGACGCTCGCCGGTCCCGACGATGGTCCCGACGATGGTCCCGACGATGGTGGCGGCATCACCGCGCGGCAGCTCGCCGCGATAAAGCAGCGCGGCGCCCCCCAGCCTCTTCCCGGTTTGTGCTGGACGCACGATCCGTTCAGAGGGGTTCCGCAGGTCGGCTGCGCCGACCGCTACACCCCGCAGCTAATGCCATGGTTGGAGGCTGCGGCTCCCGCTGGATTAGGTCTGTCCTTCAGGGCACCCTTTGGGGGTGCCCTGCTGCTGATTTGTTTGTCAGGGTTTTGCTGCCGGTGAATGGCAATGGCCGGGGGATCGTGAAGGGCAGCGTGATCCGTTTGATCTCCTCATGCAACACTTCCAGGGCGAAGCCTTCACCGTAACTGTCCCCGGTATCGCTGGAAGAATGCCCGGTGAGCTGGTGGTGCGTATCCTTGGGAATGTGGGCATTGCAGCAGAGGTCTTTGAAAGTGTGCCGGAAGGAATGGAATACGACATTGTCCGGGAACCCCAGGTTTTTGTGAATATAGCCGTTGAACCAGCGGCCCAGCACTTCACTGTCGTTCTTGTTAGTGCCTCGGGTCTTGAGAAAGGGCCACAGGCGTTCCTGTCCGCTGGCTTTGATGGCTTCCACATGGCGGGGAACTGGTTTGACGAACTGCAGGAGATGCGCCTGCTGTTCCGCTGGCAGGGTATCGAAGAGCTCTTTCAGAAGCGTGCCTTACCTAGTTGCAACCCGTTGAAAGCTATCTTCCTTTATGGAAAATCAGGCAGTTAATAAACATGGCGGAGAGGGTGGGATTCGAACCCACGGTACCCTTTTGGAGTACACAGCATTTCCAGTGCTGCACCTTCGGCCGCTCGGTCACCTCTCCTGAGGGGACGCAGTGTAACCCAGACGCCAGCGATAGGGCAATGACCCTATACGAGAGCAACACAAAACGCGATGCATTTTAAAAACTCAGCACCTCGCCATCGTTCCCGGGCAGGCCCGACAGCGCGTTTTGAATACGCATCAGGACACCAGAGCGATCATTTACGAACTGAACGCCAATGGCTGGCGGTCGACCATCGCGATTATCCGATGGCGTCACCCACACCACCTTCCCCATAATAGGCGCCCGCGGCTGGCTGTCGGGCAGGCTGATCATGAGCAGCACCTCCGTGCCGATGGGCAGGAGATTCGGTGTCTCCACCAGCACACCACCCCCTTTAATGTTTGGCATATAGTAGCGCTGCACCGCAGTAGCGTCCCGCAACACTACGGACAGCGCTTTTGCCGCACTTCCTGTCTCAGCTTGTAATTCCATGCACCTTCTCCCTGGACCAAATGCTTACCCAGCTCAACAGCAACGTTTCCAGCATCATACCCACATTGCGATTCTGTGCGAGAGACTCCGGCAGCCGGATCCAACCCTCCAGCGTCTCCCAGAGGGAGATCGCCTGAGCCGACTGCGCCATGGCCTCCAGCGACTGCCGGTAGTCTACATGCACGATACTGTCCAGGCGATGATTACGGAGCCGCAGCAAATCGGCCAACAAGCTCAACATCAACTCGCGCAGCAGCAGCAAGTCAGTGTCTTTAGCCCAGTTATCGGCCAAACGCAAAGCAGCGACGGGGCCCTGCTGAGGAAGGCTCAATAACACATCGATCCAGCTTGGGCAGAGCGTCACCCAGCCGGATTCCCAGAGCTGCCAGGCACGCAACGGCCGATTCGCAAACTGTCGGCTCAACCAAAGCGCCTCCGCCGGAGGTATACCGAGTCCTTCCAGCCAAAGCACGCACTGCCCCGGTCGCGGCGCTGGAAAAGGCAACTTCTGCAAGCGTGACCGGATGGTGGCCAAAAGCTGCGACGGACGCTCACTGAGCAAAAGAATGTGCGCCCGCGCGGCGGGCTCCTCCAGGGTTTTGAGCAGGGCATTAGCGGCCGCCGCGGTCAGCGCTTCGGCCGGTTCAATGCGCAGCCAGCGACGCGCGCTGACCTGCGGGGTGTAGGCGAGGAACTCATTGGCATGGCGCACCGAGTCAATCGCAATACGCTTCCCCGTTTCTGCGGTAATAACGAGCAGATCCGGATGATTACCTTCTGCCAACAAACGACAGGAACGACAGGTTCCACAGGACAGTCCCGGCGCCGATGGCGCAAAACACAAGGCCACCTGCTGCAACTCATCGCAGTACTGTTCGATCAGCGACCCCGACTCGCCGACCGCGAGCATCGCCTGGGGTAATCCCGCTTGCAGCAGACTTTGTATCGGCTGCCATTCGGCGGGCAGCGGACGCTGCGCGCTCATGAACCGTGGGCCGCCAGGCGCATCGCCAACTGTACCCGCAAAGTATCATGCACCACCGGCAGAGTCTGGGTCGCATCCACGCGCAAGATTCTTTCTGGTTCAGCCGCACAGCGTTCCGCAAAAACCGCTTGCGCCCGGCTAAAGAAGGCTTGATCTTCTTGCTCCAAGCGATCCGGTCGACGTGCGCGAATGCGTGTCGCGCCCAATTCCGGTGGCACATCAAACCAGAAGGTCAGATCAGGAAGACGCGTAATCCCCGCCCAGCGCGCCAACTCCGCGATGTGTTCGCGGCTGACCCCGCGTCCGCCACTCTGATAGGCATAGGTGGAATCTTCATAGCGGTCACTGATGACCACCTTCCCGGCAGCCAGCGCGGGAGCAATACGCGTCAGCCAATGATCCCGACGCCCGGCATACAGCAGGAGCAATTCCTCATCCGCATCCAGGCGCAGGCGGTCATCCAGAAAAATCGTACGCAAAGCCTCACCGAGCGGCCCGCCGCCCGGTTCCCGGGTAACTTCCACCGCGTAGCCCAGCTGACGACAATATGCCGCCAGCACCGGCACCGCTGAACTCTTTCCTGCGCCCTCGATGCCCTCTAAGGTGAGGAAAAATCCATTCTTCAGTGATGCCGCCTTCGCATTCACAAAGCGGCTCCTCCGCCATGCTGGAGATAACGCTGTATCTGCTTAAGATGTTGCGTGTAACTCTTTGAATAATAGTATTCATCGCCTTGAGCGATAAAATAGAGGTCGGCACTGTCCGCAGGATGCAGCACCGCCATCAGACTGCCGAGTCCCGGCATCGCAATGGGGGTAGGCGGCAATCCGGTGTGCAAGTAGGTGTTATAGGGGCTCTCCACATGCATCTCCTGAGGCGTCAACTGTCCAGTATAGCGCTCGCCCAAGGCGTAAATCACGGTGGGATCCGACTGTAAAGGCATCCCCTGCCGCAAGCGATTGAGAAATACGGCGGCAATATGCGCCTGCTCTGCGGGTGGCGCGCCCTCCTTTTGTACGATAGAAGCCAGAATCAGGGCCTGGTAAGGATCAGCCAGCGGCAATCCAGGAGCACGGCTGGCCCACAAGGACTGTAATTCCCGTTGCATGCGCACATAGGCACGCCGCAGCACACTCAGCGCGGTGGTACCCGGCACATACCGGTAACTGTCGGGGAAAAGCCAGCCCTCCGCACTGCCTTGCGCGCCGACCCCCTGCTGTGCAAGGTGCCGTGCCGCAGCCGCACCCTGTGGCAGGTTCTGCCGGTCCAGATAAGGGGCCTTATCGCGTATTTCCTGATAAATATTCTGCAAACGCCAGCCGGGCACAATCAGCAGGTTAAGTGGCGTGGATTGCCCGGCAATTAACCGGTGGAGTACCTGCGCTTGGTTAATACGTCCCTGAAACTCATACAGTCCGGCCTGCATGGGCGGATACCCGGCCAAAGCCCAAGCCAGATGAAACAGTCGCGGATGCGGCAATACCCTGGACCGCGCCAGACTAGCGATAGTCTGCGCGTTACTGGCGCCCAGCGGAATGGGGACCGTCACGCCCTTCGCCGGCAAAGTTTCCGGCCAATACATGCGGATGCCGTAAAATCCAAAAGAGCATAACAGCAGCAAAAGAAATAACCAGGCGGCACGGCGTTGGCGGCTCATGATTGTGGCCCCAACCCCATATCCCTGCACCAGGCGAGCAAAGCGGATGCTATTGGTCCGTCATGTCCTGGCAACGCGCGTTCCGCAAAGTGGCGCACTGGCCAGATGCCGATCAGGCTATTGCTGAAGAATATTTCATCCGCCTCCTGAAGTGCCGCGGCCCGATAGCGACCCAGCATGGTCGGCACGCCACGCGCGCGCAGCCACTCCAGGATAGCGCCCCGCTGAATGCCGGCAATACCCCCATCTTCCAGTTCGGGGGTATAGGCAATACCGGCTGTTACCCAAAACAGATTGGACATGATTCCCTCGCGCAGCACCCCTGACTGGTCCAACATGATCCCTTCTGCATATTCCGAAGCCAGAGCATCTCGAGCCATGACCTGATTCAGGCGATTGAGCGATTTAACGCCGAGATAAGGCGCGCCGGTTAACAAGGCGACCGGACAGAGCGTGGCCGAGATACCAGGCGCCCAATAGCGAGCATCACGCTCCGGCCATTGGGATAAGCACAGATAGCGGCGCGCGGGACCGGCACCGGAACTGCCGTACCCCCATCCAGCGCCACGGCTGAGGAGCAGCTTGACGAAGAGGCGGGAATCTGCCTGGACGCCATGCAATACTTGCTGTAAATCGTCATACCAGAGGCTGGGGGGAGGCATCGGGATATTCAGAATGGCCGCGCCGCGCTGGAGACGCGCCAGATGGGCATCCCAAAACAGGGGGACGCCCTTTATGACCGCGATGCTTTCAAAAAGCCCATCCCCGTAATGGAATGCACGGTCTAAGGCAGCGCCGCACGCCCCTGCCACGAAGCGATTTCCATCCACCGTGGCGGCAATCACGCCCACGGCGCGAATCAGTTGCTAAAGCGGCGGAAAACCAGAGAACTGTTGGTACCGCCAAATCCGAAGGAATTGCTTAACGCAACTTCTACAACCGCGTGTCGCGCCTTAAGGGGTACATAATCCAGGTCGCAGCCCTCATCAGCCTGATCCAGATTGATGGTGGGTGGCAGAATGCCGTGATAGAGCGCCAGCGCCGTAAAAATGGCTTCGATCCCTCCCGCGGCACCCAGAAGATGGCCCGTCATGGACTTGGTGGAGCTCATGGCCAAGCGCCGTGCATGGTCGCCGAAGACCACATGCACGGCGTCGGTTTCTGAACGGTCTCCAAGCGGGGTCGACGTTCCATGCGCGTTGATGTACCCCACCATTTCCGGAGTCACTGCAGCGTTACGCAACGCCGCTTGCATACAGCGGGCGGCGCCCTCCCCTGCAGGCGCCGGCTGTGTCATATGATAAGCATCAGAGCTCATGCCATAGCCGGACAATTCCGCATAGATACGGGCGCCACGACGCCGCGCAAATTCATATTCCTCCAGCACGAGAACCCCCGCACCTTCGCCCAGCACGAAACCGTCCCGGTCCTTATCCCAGGGACGACTGGCCCTCTCAGGATCCGCATTACGCGTTGAAAGCGCCCGCGCCGCGCAGAATCCACCCAGCCCCAAGGGACTGATAGCCGCCTCGGCACCACCGGCAATCATGACATCGGCGTCACCATATTCGATGAGTCGCGCGGCATCACCGATGGAGTGCGTACCTGTAGAACAGGCCGTCGCCATGGCAATGCTCGGCCCTTTAGCGCCATACATGATGGAAACATGGCCAGACACCATGTTGACGATACAACGTGGGATAAAAAAGGGCGAGATCCGGCGCGGGCCGCTCTCGGTGAAAACCTGATGCTCGGATTCAATACCCGGCAAGCCGCCAATGCCACTGCCAATGGATACTCCCACCCGGTCCGCAATGTCTGCACTGATCTGCAATCCGGAATCCGCAATCGCTTCCATCGCCGCAACAAGGCCGTAATGGATGAATAAATCCATCTTGCGGGCTTCCTTGGCCGGAATGTACTGACCAATATCAAAGCCACGTACCTCTCCCGCAATCTGGGAGCTATATAGGGCAGGGTCAATGCGGGTTACCCGGCCAATACCACTACGTCCCTGGATTATGGAATCCCACGCCGCCGGAAGACCCACACCGACGGGTGACACAATTCCCAGCCCGGTAATCACTACACGTCTCTTCAAACGCCTGTTCTCCTCATCACCCGGTTGGGGAATAATACTCAGGCATCCTTGGCTGGCATATGCGCAGACACATAATCAATGGCCTGTTGCACAGTCGCAATCTTCTCTGCTTCTTCGTCGGGGATTTCGCAATCAAATTCTTCTTCTAGCGCCATCACCAGTTCCACGGTATCCAGCGAGTCAGCGCCCAGATCATCGACAAAAGAGGCTTCATTGGTTACTTCATCTTCGTTGACGCCCAACTGCTCTACTACAACCTTCTTTACACGTTCTGCCACACTATCCATTAGGAGAAGCTCCTCTGTTGGTAAAAAATTATTGTCGGCGAGATTGGACCACAGGGCGTACAGTCCTGTAAAGCCACGAATGCATTACCCCATCCACATGCCCCCATTGACATGGAGAATCTGTCCGGTTACGTAACCCGCATCCGGACCCGCTAAATAAGCGACTGCAGCAGCCACATCGGCCACCACACCCAGTCTTCCTGCCGGAATCTGCTGCAGGAGCATGCCGCGCTGCGCTTCATTCAGCCCTTCGGTCATATCCGTGCTGATAAAGCCAGGAGCCACACAATTGACGGTTACCTGCCGCGCCGCCACTTCCCTCGCCATAGCCCGGGTAAAACCGGCCACCCCCGCCTTGGCGGCCGCATAATTGGTCTGTCCGGCATTGCCCATCACCCCGACCACCGACGTAATGTTAATAATACGGCCAAAACGGGCTTTGAGCATATCGCGCACGCATAGCTTGCTCAAGCGATATACCGCGCGCAAGTTGGTCGCCATGACATCATCCCAATCATCATCCTTCATCCGCAACAGCAATTGATCACGGGTGATCCCCGCATTGTTCACCAGAATAGTCGGCGCACCATGAGATGCCTGTATTTGCGCGAGCACAGCGGACATGGCCGCATCATCGGTCACATCCAGCGCCACCCCGGTGCCGCGAATACCGTGCGCTGCCAGATCTGCACTAATGCGCTCCGCACCAGCAGGCGTGGTTGCCGTAGCGACGACCTGCGCACCCTGCCTGCCCAGTACGCGGGCGATCTCCTGTCCGATGCCGCGACTACCGCCGGTGATCAGGGCTAACTGACCCTCTAAAGACCCCGCCATCAGATCATCTCCAGGGTGGCCTTGAGGCTTTTATCGTCTTCGATATGGAGCATGGTCAGGCTAGGCTCAATGCGCTTCCCCAATCCCGACAGCACGCGACCGGGCCCCATTTCCACGAAGGTCATAGCCCCCTGTCGGGCGAGATGACGAATCGTATCGGTCCAGCGTACCGGCGAATACAACTGCTTGGCAAGGGCGGCGCGAATGGAATCAGGCGTATTGTGGCTTTGCACATCGGCATTATGCACCACCGTCGCCTTGGGGCTGCGGAATTGCACAGATTCCAGGGTAGTCTGAAAACGTTCGGCAGCCGACATCATCAGGCTGCAATGACTGGGCACGCTGACCGGAAGCACTACAACGCGCTTCGCACCGGCGGCACGCGCTGACTCTACCAGACGCGCAATGGCTGTCTGATGACCGGCGACCACCACTTGTCCGGGCGCATTAAAATTGGCCGCCGCCAGCACTTCACCACGTGCTTCCTGGGCGCAAAGTTGTTTCACCTCATCATCGCCGAGACCAATAATGGCCGCCATGGCACCCACACCTTCGGGCACCGCGTGCTGCATCAGACGAGCACGTTCTGCGACCAGACGTACGGCATCCGGAAAATCCACCGCATCGGCAACCACCAGGGCCGTGTATTCACCCAAAGAGTGACCGGCGATAAAGTCGGGAAAGGTGCCACCCTCCTCTTCCCAGACCCGATAAACGGCGTACCCAGCGGCCAGCATCACCGGCTGCGTCCAGCATGTCTGATTGAGTTTTTCGACAGGTCCATCCTGAGTAAGGGACCACAGGTCCTCGCCCAGCTGGGCAGAAGCTTCTGCGAAAATCTCCTTGACCAGCGGATGACTGCCAGCAAGATCAGATAGCATATTCAAAGACTGCGAACCCTGACCGGGAAAAACAAAGGCGATAGAGCCGTGCAAGCGAACCTCCTCTCAGTACAAATTGGTATGCAGGGCTTTCAGCCCCAACGCAGGAGCGCCGATCCCCAAGTGAACCCACCCCCGAACGCCTCCAGCAGGAGACACTGCCCCGGCTGAAAACAACGACGTCGGGCCGCATCATCCAACGCCAAAGGTACCGAAGCTGCGGAAGTATTACCATGATGTTCTACCGTCGTCACCACGCGCTCCATAGGCAGGCCTAACTTATCGGCCGTCGCCTGAATAATGCGGATATTGGCCTGATGCGGCACCAGCCAGTCGATGTCCTCTGCCGTCAGGGCATTGGCTGCGAGCGTTTCCTGCACAATCTCACCCAGGGTCCGCACAGCCATGCGGAACACCGCATTACCCTGCATGGTCATCCGGGTCTCGCCACCAGGCACCTGCAGCAAGTCGGCATAGGCACCATCCGCATGGATGTGCGTGGAGATGATGCCGGGCTCGTCACTGGCACTGAGGATTACGGCACCGGCACCATCACCAAAAAGGATACAGGTGCCACGATCTGTCCAGTCGACAATGCGGGACATACTCTCTACCCCGACGACCAGCGCATGCCGCGCCCCGCCGCTGCGGATGAAGCGATCGGCGGTCGCCAGCGCATAGATAAAACCGGTGCAAACCGCCTGAATATCAAA
>JAAOMR010000839.1 GCA_018853935.1 Acidithiobacillus ferrivorans | reverse complement strand
TATTGAGTTCCTTGGCGAACTCTGCCCGTTCATACATTTCCTCGGGCGACGGCGCTGTAACATTTAAATAATGTCCTTTGCGTTCGCCAGTTTCAGCTTCGGCGGTGCGGATCGCATCGGCCACGAACAGAAACCGATCACGCCAGCGCATGAAGGGCTGCGAGTTGACGTTCTCATCGTCCTTGGTGAAATCCAGGCCACCGCGCAGACACTCGTAGACTGCGCGACCATAATTCTTGGCGGACAGACCGAGCTTGGGCTTGATGGTACAGCCGAGCAGCGGCCGGCCATATTTGTTCATTTTGTCGCGCTCGACCTGGATACCGTGCGGCGGTCCATTGCAAGTCTTGACGTAGGCGAGCGGGAATCGTACATCCTCCAGGCGCAGCGCACGCACGGCCTTGAAGCCGAACACGTTACCCACCAAAGAGGTGAAGACGTTAACCACAGACCCCTCTTCAAACAAATCTATGGGATAGGCAACAAAAGCGTAAAAGCAGGTGTCATCGCCTGGTACATCTTCGATGCGATAGGCGCGGCCCTTGTAGTAATCCATGTCAGTCAACAAATCGGTCCACACTGTGGTCCATGTGCCGGTAGAAGACTCGGCGGCCACCGCGGCGGCGGCTTCTTCACGATCCACGCCTG
>JAAOMR010000838.1 GCA_018853935.1 Acidithiobacillus ferrivorans | reverse complement strand
GGTTGTGACGTGTTTTCCGAGAGTAATTGCCCCATGCGTCGCGCATAGTACCAGTGCGCGCTTACGAAAATTCCAGCGCCCACGGTACCGATAGTCGCCACCACATCATGGAAAACCAGCATATCCGCAATCAGAAAGCCGAAAACGAACAGGCCGATCATCATATTCTGGCGCTCCGTGCGTTTCCAGTAACGCAAACGCCTTTCCCGGTCCTCCGGCGACAGACTGCGGATGGGTACCCGTTGCGACTCGATGCGGGTTTCCTGAATTTTGCGTATCCATGCCGAGGTCAGGGAAAAACTGACGAACGGATTTTTAGGCAGAAAAAAGCGTGCGCGATTGCGTAATGACATTCCAGGTTTCCTCCTTGGCCGAAAAACGCTTTTGT
>JAAOMR010000837.1 GCA_018853935.1 Acidithiobacillus ferrivorans | reverse complement strand
TGCGCCAAGTGCAAGGCGAGTGGAGCCTCGCAGATTTCCGCACCAGAGTCGTGTAAATCGTAATCGTGGTTTCCGGCACGGTTAGAACTTCATTCGCCCGCAGTCGACTAAAGCTGACAGAGGGGCCTGTCAAGCAGCATGACGTCGGTCACTGGTGCAGCTCAATGCCGGTGAAATTGGTGATCTTCACCGTACCGTCCGGGAAACGCGCGGTGATTTCCAGCTCGCCGCCCATGGCTTCGATGTGCGAGCGCAGGCTGGAAATGTACATATCCGTCCGTCGCTCCATTTTGGCGACGCTGGGTTGTTGCACATGCAGCACGTCGGCAA
>JAAOMR010000836.1 GCA_018853935.1 Acidithiobacillus ferrivorans | reverse complement strand
TGAATTTTGCGTATCCATGCCGAGGTCAGGGAAAAACTGACGAACGGATTTTTAGGCAGAAAAAAGCGTGCGCGATTGCGTAATGACATTCCAGGTTTCCTCCTTGGCCGAAAAACGCTTTTGTATGTCTGGTTTCCACAATTCCACTGGTGATGTGAGATAAAAGCCCAACTCCAGCGGTGGAACCAGCCAGTAAATCGGAATATCCATGCGTACATCCAGAACGCGCTCTTTTTCCCAGGCAAACCATTGATCCATGCGGATGCGTTTGGGATTGATGCGCCGCATCAGCCGCAAGGCCATATCCAGTGACGTGAGCGCGAGCAAGGATTCAGGACGTACATATTCCTCAAAAATACGATCTTGCCCGTCTTCAAGAAAACGGAAATGGGTCAGATGCGGAAAACGGGCCACCAGTCGATAAAAGGTCACGGCAAAAGCATCATCCAGCAATGTTTTGGAAGGGCCGGTTACATCGCTGTAATGTAAAATGCTCATGGTGTAAATTCCTCGGCGGGTGCTGTAACCTTCGGCGGGCTTGCAGCCGGCAGGCTTGTAGCCGGTGGGGTTGCACCCGGCAGGTTCGCCGTTTGCAGTTTCGACTGAAAGGTTTGCACGGCCTGCTGGTATGCGGGGTGTTTTTCGCTGGGCGTTACGACCGGATGCGCGTGTTGGTATTCCGGACGGGGTACGCCATACGCCTGTAAAACCGCGTTTAGACGATCCGTATCCATCTGGTGGCCGATCACGAACTGGCCGGTTGCGATGCCGGCCTGGGACAGTGCGCGCAACAGGCCATCCATATCGTATTCAGGCTTCTCCACCTGGGAACGGGAGATGCCTATGGAGGACAGGGCATTCAGCGCCTTATCCTCTTGGATTCTGGAGGACCATTCCGTCCGAATGGACCCCATGCTGACATCCCCCGGAATCTTCGGCCAGCTTTCCGGATCACTGCCCATCCGCGACTGCAGGTCCTGTTCCTTTTCCCTGATTTGCGTTTCCAGTGTTCGTTTCATGGCTTCCAGTTGAGCAATCTCCTGGACATCCCGCGTGATTTCCGGGGTGAGACTGACCTTGGTCACGATGCGCGGCAATTCCTGGGGTATCTGCTCCTTTTCGACCATTCCGGCCACCGTTTCCGCCTGTTTGCGCACCACGTCCGCCTGTCCGGGAATTTCCGGCACATCGCGGATCAGCACGTTCTGTCTTGCAGCATCAAAATAGGCGATGTGCATGGTGATCGATAGATGTTCATGCTCAAAGTATTTTTCCAGGACGCTATTCACCCATGACTTGCAGGCGTGAATCTGTACACGGTTTTCCTGGCTGTCACTATGCGGAACACTGCGCGGCGTTTTCATCAGTACGACATGCGCACTGCGATCCGGCCCAAACAGCACCAGAGGCGGGCGCAAATCCACCAGCGGGTGATGTGGAAATTCATGTTTCCGACTTTCC
>JAAOMR010000835.1 GCA_018853935.1 Acidithiobacillus ferrivorans | reverse complement strand
TTCTGAAAATCTCCGCGCCGACCAGCCTGGATGGCATCGAAAAGTATCTGGGCTCCGGCATGATCCGGGGCATTGGTCCCGTCTATGCCAAAAAGCTCGTTAAAGCTTTTGGGGATCAGGTATTTACCGTCATCGAAGAAACACCGGAACGCCTGGCGGAAGTGGAAGGTATTGGCCCTATTCGCCGGGAACGCATGGTCAGCGCCTGGGCGGACCAGAAAGTGATTCGTGAGATCATGCTGTTTCTGCACACCCATGGTGTGGGTACCGCCCGGGCGGTGCGCATCTTCAAAACCTACGGCACCGATGCTGTTCGGGTCATGACGGAAAACCCCTATCGGCTGGCCCGGGATATTCATGGCATCGGCTTCAAAACCGCTGACGCCATCGCCATGAAAATGGGTATTGAACCCCATGCTCCCATTCGGGTTCGGGCAGGCATTTCCTATGCCCTCATGGAGGCACGCGACGAGGGGCACTGCGGATTACCACATGAGGCACTGATCCCTCTGGCCGAAAAGTTGCTGGAAGTCCCAACAGACGCCATCGAAAGCGCCATTCAGGAAGAATTACGGGAAGGGGCGATCATCGCAGATCAGGTGCAGGACGCCGATTGTGTCTTCCTGGCCCCCCCTTTACCGCAATGAACAGGGCATCGCCAGCCTCCTGAAACATCTACGTACTGGCAAAGCCCCATGGGCGGGCATTGCGGCCGATGCGGCTATTGATTGGGTGCAGAAGCGGCTGAATATTGATCTTGCCGACAGTCAGCAATCAGCCATCCGTATGGTGTTGCAGGAAAAAGTGGCACTGATTACCGGCGGCCCCGGTGTGGGAAAGACCACGCTCGTGAACGCGATCCTGAATATCCTCGACGCCAAGAAACTGCGCATCGCACTGGCCGCCCCCACCGGACGTGCGGCCAAGCGCATGAGTGAAACCACCGGCAAAGAGGCCAAGACCATCCACCGGCTCCTCGAAATAGATCCCAAGGGCGGTGGGTTCAAACGCAAAGAGGATTATCCCCTCGATATCGATCTGCTGGTCCTGGATGAATGCTCCATGATCGACGTGCCCCTGATGCACGCAGTCCTCAAAGCCCTGCCATCCCAGGCGGGACTGCTGATGGTGGGTGATCCCGATCAGTTGCCCTCCGTAGGCCCAGGGCAGGTGCTGGCTGATCTCATTGCTGCCAAAACCATCCCCGAAGTCCATCTGACGGAAATCTTTCGCCAAGCGGCGCAAAGCCGGATCATTCAGGCGGCCTATCAGATCAATGCAGGGCACACGCCGGACCTGAGAAACCCGGAGGGATTCAGCGATTTTTATTTCATCGCAGCAGATGATCCAGCGGAAGCGGCAGAAAAGCTCGTCAAACTGGTCACCACCCATATCCCACGTCGCTTCGGCCTGGACCCGCTGCATGATATCCAGGTGCTTTGCCCCATGAACCGCAGTGCGCTGGGTGCCCGCGCGCTCAATGAAGCGCTCCAAACGGCCCTCAATGGTGAAAGCACACCAACCATCGAAAAGTTCGGTCGCCGTTTCGCACCCGGTGACAAGGTCATGCAGATCCAGAACGATTATGAAAAAGAGGTTTTCAATGGCGACATCGGATTTGTGCAAGGTGTGGACGTGGAAGAAGGCACCCTGACCGTAGACTTTGAGGGCAGAGAGGTCA
>JAAOMR010000834.1 GCA_018853935.1 Acidithiobacillus ferrivorans | reverse complement strand
CCTTGTGGCCACGGGCTTTGATGCGGAGCACACAGAAGCCGCTTCCATCGTTATGGAAGGTGACCCGTTCGATCAGTCCACCGAGCAGTTCATTGGGGGTATCCTGCTTCTGGCGCTCCGGTTTGGCCATTTGAAAAAGACTCTTGACGCAGCGGATCTCCGCTGACCCTGGGAAAATGGTAGCATGACCGGCAAAGCCTGTATTTGTCGGGAGGCGTTATGTGTGGTCGCTATGGCTTCATTCACAGT
>JAAOMR010000833.1 GCA_018853935.1 Acidithiobacillus ferrivorans | reverse complement strand
ATCACGTCTGGAATTTTTCGCGCTGGATTTTTACCGTGCCTTATTCCAGCAAACAGGTTTGGGTGATGCCGCCGATTCTGGAACAGGCACACGAGGCCATCCACCTGCACAATCCGGATTTTCTAACGATTTCGCATCGCTTGTACCGAATTCACGCACCCGCGCGATTATTGACCAGCACCCCGCGCTGGCAGTCCTATCTCATGCCGTCCCTGCCATCGTATCCCAAAGAGCGGAATATCCCCGCCCTATTACTGCCACATACCGCAGCGCAACGGGCCACATGGGTTTCCGGACTGCAAAAAGGCTGGCGCGATGGCGTGCGTCTCGCCAAAAACAATTTTACGGATGCCGTGTACACCATGCGTCGCACGTTTTTGGGCATTTTGTTGTACGACCGCCTGCACGCGAAAAACCGGATCGGATCACCGT
>JAAOMR010000832.1 GCA_018853935.1 Acidithiobacillus ferrivorans | reverse complement strand
GTGCGGTCAGTGATTACGGGTAAGGCGATGAGAGAACGCGCTCAATACCGCTACTGCTGGCGGGTGCGTTTTGCGGCACCGGAAGTAATCAATTCCTATCACGAGCACCCTGACTATGTGGCCTTCACCAACCGGCGTTTCCGGCCCGTGGCCGACCGGGAAATCAGCATCGACTACGCCATGGAATGCCTATGAAAACCATTAGCGACGTTGTCATGTCAGATACTGCAGGCCGCACCGGGCTCTTTGTTACTGGCACTGACACGGGCGTCGGCAAAAC
>JAAOMR010000831.1 GCA_018853935.1 Acidithiobacillus ferrivorans | reverse complement strand
TCCCCAGGACCGCTCCCACCTCCTCCCGCGTCCCCTGCCCCCCCACATCCACGAAATACCAGAGCAACGCCATCCGGTACAAACGCAGGGTCGCTATACTCCACTCCTGAGACCGCAACCACACACCCAACTCCCCCAACGTCCCTGCCGGGTGCAACCCCACCCCTTCCCGTCCAGACCGTTGCTCGGTGCTAAACCGTTGCTCGGTGCCAAACCGCTCCAGAATCCGTCGCACCAGACGACCGTATAAATGCTCTGTTGAAACCGCCCGTTTTTCCATGACAAAAACGACCTCCCCTGTTACTCCTGATACCTATGGAACCTACAACACGCGCTTTTTCAGAAAATCACGGTTTACGGTCCCATTACTCTATCATGTACGTTTACACTTTTTTACCCCCCCGTTTCAACCCCCCTGTGGTCACATCTGTCATCGTTTTGGCGTCTCCGGCGACCACGTTTTGGCGTCACTTTGTGGTCGCCGGCGACCACGTTTTGGCACCATTTTGGCGTCTCCGGCGACCACATTCTGGCGTCACTTTGTGGTCGCCGGTGACGCCACCCGAAACCTTGCGGCACCAAGGGTGTAGAGGGTCATTGCCCGACTGAGCGAGTCGGTGGACCCACCG
>JAAOMR010000830.1 GCA_018853935.1 Acidithiobacillus ferrivorans | reverse complement strand
TGGGGACACTGTTGAACTATCACCGGATGCATTGCGCGAGACGCCACAGGAACAGGGCAACCCCTGGGTGCAAAGCACCCCACCGCCCAAACCAGCGGAACAGGCGAAAAAAGCACCGGAACCCTCTGCCGGGGCGCAGCCCCCGCGCCAGTCCTGGGGTGGCGGTCCTTCCTGATTGGGAGGCGTTTGCTCAATCACCCAGGCTGAGGTCCGGAGCTTGTAGAAGTAAAGCAGGTCATGAAACCAAGGTGATTCTTCAGAGTGACAGGCTGCGATCCTGCAGCTCATCACCCTGATTCCTCAATAGAAACTCCTTCCCGCGCAACTGGATGATTTTTTCGTGCAAAACTGCTGCAAGAGGGAAAAATCTGAATGGGCAACCGTTACCTTCACTCCCAGGTGTCGCGCCCTGTTTAGTATTTCCTGTCCCAGCACGTCCTCATCATTCATGGCAGTAAGATCGTTCGGGCTTTCCCCATGAATAGCATCCGATAATTCCTGCGTTAACTGTTTCTGATTTTCCATAGATTCACCCCTCCTGGCTCCAATCCATGTTCTCACTTTCCGAACTTCCCGCATCCTGCTGTGCGACTGGCGAATGCAGCCCGGCCTGAAACTGTCGAGCAATGGCCTCGGTCAGTTCCTGTATGCTTTTCTGGTCCATGGCGGTAACGGATGGACGATCCTGCGGATCGGGCATGAGCACCTTGTCAGCAGGTACCGAGGGCGGCGTTCCAGGATACGGTTCACGGGTTACGGAATCCAGAGGCTCCGGTACCATTTCCGCTACTTTCTGGTCTCCGTAAATCTGCTCCAGGTGTAGTATCGCGCCGTGGGAAATTCGCCATTCCGCCAATTTCGGCCAGGGGAAGTAGGCCGATGCGATGCTCAAATACTTTCCCTCATACGCCAGATACATCTGCCCAGATTTCTGCGCCGGAATTTCCTCTGCCTGGACCCGTTCTGTGCGCTCCACGATGTCGCTCTTGTCCGCGTAACGGCTAGGCATCATTCCGGCAGATACCTTGTAATACTGGATGCGCTTCATCCATGCCTTACCGATGCTTTTCACGGCGAACTGGATGGATTCATCATCCTGTAATTTCATGAAGCCCTTGAATCCCGTACAGGAAGCGATTGCGGCCGCACCCGCCTTGGACTTTTCCGTTAGACGCGGGAAATCCTGCGAACCCACCAATACCGACATGCCAAGTGATCGACCCTGCGCCAGAATATCTTCCTCGCCCTCGACCATGTACGAGGCTTTTTCGTCATAGTCCAGACAATAGGGATGGTCGGCATCCGTCAAACGAACATCCACAGATTCATCTATGCCCTTGCTGATCTGTGTTCCCAACAAGCGGGCCAGCATCATTTTGTTTCCGGCCACGATGATCTTGCCCAGAATCTCCAGATCAGACGGCGGTTTCTCCAGCGACGGTAAAATGGTTATGACGATGCGCCGGTTGAGCGCCACATCATCCCAATCCAGCTCGGAATATTTAGTCCCGAAGATGTGTCCGAAGGAATCGGACATGGAATTCAGGGAGCGGATCAGTTGCATGGTGACAAAACCGTGCTGCTTGTTTTCTTCTTCTGAACCCGGCACCTGGGGCATCTGTTGCATGGCCTGCATATTGGCCGGATCGTTGGCACCATCCGGTGGCGGCGTATCCTTGTAACCCGGCAGGTTGTTCAGGTAGATGCGAATCGGATCGATGGCTCGGTCGGGAATATCGGGAAAGGTGCGTTCCCGACCGTCGATTTTCAGCTTCTTGTGGCGTAAATCTTTCACGGCGGGCAGACTGATGTACTCGCGTAGAGTCTGCGTCGAAAGCTGAAAATTGTGGTGATCGCGCATATACACCAGCGGTGCCAGAATCGCCTCGATGAAACTCACGGTGCGGTCATGCCAAACTTTGTTGTCGCCCTTGGGCGCTTCGCCCAACAGACTTTTGATCAAGCCGGATACCGTGTTGAGACTGCCCGATGCCATCAGGTTGATGGTGATGCTCTGGCGCTCGATGGGTTTGTCCCACAGGGTAACGTCGCCCGTGGTGTAGTTGATCAGCAGCAGATCGTCCTCGCGCCCTGCCAGCCATGCCATCGCACAGATCATGTGCCATGTGGTGATGTCACCTTTGCCGTCGACGAGGGTAAAGCCCGATCCCATGACCAGAAAGGACCAGAGGAAACCTAACATGGTCTGCGTCTTGCCCGCTCCGGTTGTGCCCAGCAGGAACAGATGGGCGCGCAGCATGGCGTTGGTTAGAAAGACCGGCTGCCCCCAGCGTTTTCCAGATCGGACGGTACCCATCCAGGCGATGCCACCAGCCTTCTCGAAACCGCCGCCCA